>JANXLQ010000049.1 GCA_025355085.1 Rhodopila sp. | reverse complement strand
CGTCATCCACGCCTTGCTGTCCCGGCCTAGAAAAGGCGCAGATGGTAGGCATTCTCCTGCCGTGACGGGATTGGGTCGTCGCGACGACAGGGGCATGCCAGAGAAAAATATTCTCCAACGCAAATTTGGGCGGGAGTTTTCGCACAGCCTGGAAGGCCTGCCATGACGATTCGAGCGCGGCCGCGCGGTACGTCAATATCAACGCCGGTTAATATAAACCGATAGGACTGAATTAGTCAGACGCCTGTGATCACCCCGATTGCCCGCCTGTCACATCGATCGTCAGGCCAGTAACGAAATCCGCGTCCGACGATGCCAGAAAGCAGATCACCTTGGCCTGATCGGACGCCTCCGCCACACGCCGTAGCGGCGTCGCTTCGACCTGAGCCGTTTGAGCCTCCGGTGAACGCTGATTCCAATGCGGTCTGATCCGCTCCGTCAGTGTCAGACTGGGTGCGATGGCATTGATATTGATCCCGAACGGGCCGAGTTCGAAGGACAGTTTGCGCGTGAAGGCGATGATCCCGCCCTTCGCCGCCGCATAGGCACTGCCGCTGGCGATACTCATGCCCCGCCCGGCGATGGACGCCAGATTGACGATCTTTCCGGACGTTTGCCGTTTCATCACCGGCACGACCGCGTGCGTAAACAGAAATGTGCCATCCAGATTGAACCGGATGACCCGTTGCCAATCGTCCAGGGAGTGTTCCTCGACCGTCGCCGACGGTTTCGCAATGATCGTGCTGCCGCCAACCGCGTTGACAAGGATATCTATACGGTCGAATTCCTTGACGACGCTCGCCACAACCGCATCCACCTGCTCCTGATCCAGCGCATCGCACAGGCGTCCATGCGCCTGAGTTCCCAGCGCCTTCACGGCAGCGTCCAGGCGTTCCGGATGGTTATCGACACAGACCACGACGGCGCCTTCGCGCGCCATGATCTCCGCCGTTGCGCGTCCGATCCCATTTGCCGCCGCTGTGATCAGCGCAATCTTGCCATTGAACCGCATTGTTCCCTCCCCCCCTTCAATTCAAACGAGCAGCCTGTGCCATCACCTCGATCGCCTCGGGCTGCCGAGACCGGACCGTTACGCTGGTGGCACCGGATTCTTCCCAGGCGCGGAACCGCTGCCGAATACGATCCGGCGGCCCAACGAGGGATTTCATATCGACCCACTCGTCCGGCACAGCGGCGATGGCTTCTTCCTTGCGGTGCGCGAGATACAGTTCCTGAATCCGGTCCGCCGCCTCTCCGAAGCCGCGCCGGATCATCTGCTCCTTGTGGAAATTCTTATCCTTATGACCCATGCCGCCGACATAAAGCGCGACATCGGGCTTCAGCCGTGCCAGAGCGGATTTGACGTCATCCGCGACTTCTACGTGGATAGATGCCTGAATCTCAAAGTCCTTCAGGCTTTTGCCGTTGCCCGCCCGACGGAAACCCTCCTGTAGCCACGGGCCGTATTCCTCCATACAGCCGGGCACGAAACCCATCGGCAACCATCCATCGGCGATTTCCGCAGTCAGTTTCACGGTCGATTCACTGCCGGTCGCCAAATAGATCGGGATGTCCGGGTTCATGTGCAGTATCGATTTCAGCGGTTTGCCGACGCCCGCAGCCCCCTCGCCAACGTATGGCAGGTTGATTTCCCGCCCTTCATGCGTAACGGGTTCCTCGCGCCGGAGTATCTTGCGCATGATCGCCACGTAGTCCTTCAGCCGGTAATACGGGCGCCCCCACGGCTGTCCATACCATCCCTCGACGATCTGCGGACCAGACACCCCCAGCCCCGCGATGAACCGCCCGCCGCCGGCCAGCGCGTCCAGGGTTCCGGCGCACATCGCGGCGTTGGCCGGGGTGCGCGCGGCCAATTGCATGATCCCTGTTCCCAGCCGTATCTTTTTGGTCACGGCCGCCAGGAACGCCAGTGGCGTGATTGCGTCCGAGCCATAGGCCTCGGCACTCCAAACGGAGTCGTAGCCGAGTTCTTCGGCCCGCTGCACCAACGCCACCGGCAGATCCATTTGTGCTTTGGAATAACCGATGGAAAGACCAAGTTTCATGTCAAACTCCCGTGCGGGATCGGTAATCCCAGATTTTCGCGAAGTGTCGCGCCGGTATAGTCTTTGTGATACAAACCGCGCCGTTGTAGTTCCGGCACAACGTATTTCACGAACTCCATATACGTTCCCGGCACATGCGTCGCGGCGATCACGAAGCCGTCGCAGACGCCTGTGCTGAACCATTCTTCCAGTCCGTCCGCCACTTCTTTCGGGCCGCCGATAAACGGCAGCTTCGGGCGCGCACGATGGCTGAATTTCACGAAATCCCGAGGTGTCGGATGCAGGATGCCGCTGGCTTTCAGAACCCGGTCCCGCATCGATTGCGTTCCCGAAATTCCGTCTAATTCCGCATCGGTAAACGGTTCATCCAGCCCCTTGCTGGCAAAATCGAAGTTCATCGCTTCCGACAGCAAGGACAACGCGTCCTCATCCGTCGCCAGCGTTTCGATCAACGCCATTTTGTCCTCCGCCTCGGACTTCGTTTCGGCGCAAACGACATAGGCCGATGGGGTGATGGACACATGCGCGGGATCGCGGCCCTGACATTCAATCTCGGCCTTCATCTCCCGATAGGTCTGGCGCCCGTGCTCCAGACTGACCGGCGTGCTGACGAACACCAGTTCGCCCCACCGCGCGGAAAAACGCTTGCCGCGCCCGCTTTGTCCTGCCTGGATGATGACCGGATGGCCCTGCTTCGACCTAGGCACGGTAAACGGCCCCCGAGACTTAAAGAACTCGCCCTTATGATCCAGTCGCCGCACTTTATCCGGATTGGCGAAAATACCCGTCTTTTTGTTATGGACGATCGCGTCGTCGTCCCAGGAATTCCAGTGTCCCAGCACAACTTCCATGAATTCATCGGCGCGGTCGTAACGCAGATCATGGGCCAGGTGCGCATCCTTGCCCATGTTCAGTGCCTCGCCATCGTTCATCGACGTCACGACATTCCATGCCGCCCGGCCTTCCGTCATCAGGTCCAGTGTCGCGAACGTACGCGCGACATCGAATGGCTCGTAGTATGTCGTCGATCGCGTGGCACCCAGACCCAGACGTTTCGTCGCCATTCCCATCACGGTCAGCACCGTCACCGGGTCCATCTTCACGCAACGAATGCCATGCTCCACCGTGTGTCGATGATCGTTTCCATACCGGTCGGGCATCGCCAGGCGGTCGTCGAAAAAGCCGACGTGAAATTTCCCCTCCTCCAGCACGCGGCCGATGGTCTGGTAGTAATCGGCGGAGGTCGAATCTTCCCGACTGTCCGGATGCCGCCATGAACTGACCAAATTCGTACAATTCTGGGCCTGTAGAAAACCCACCATAACCATCTGCCGCATATTCGGTTTCCTATCAGAACGGTCTGTCACCGCGTATTGTTACGCGGTGCATGATTCGGGTTTCCGCCGGGTAGTCGTTGATGGCAAAGTGCTGGGTGCAGCGATTGTCCCAGAACGCCAGCGATCCCTGCTGCCAGCGGAAGCGGCAGGTAAAGGCCGGTTGGGTGGAATGTTGATGCAGATACTGGATCAGCGGCTTGCTTTCTTCCTCGGTCATATCCTCCAGCCAATGCACGTGCCCGCCGATATAAAGCGACTTGCGGCCCGTTTCCGGATGGGTGCGCACAAGCGGATGCGGAGACGTTGTCTGCAACCCCTTAGGCGGCTCTATCGTCGTCATCGAAGCAATGGTCGCAGCGTTGTGGCTCAGGCGGGACGCGCCGCCTTTCTTCTTGTCGCCGACACAAACGCCACGAACCCCGCCGAGCATCCTCTTCATGCCATCCGACAAAGCGTCGTACGCCAGATACTGGTTCGAAAACATCGTGTCGCCACCAGCATCCGGCACCTGCCTGGCCCACAGCATCGTGCCCAGCGCCGGTTCAGGTGCGAACATCTGATCGGTGTGCCAATCGCCGCCAAAATTCCGTTTGTCGGTTGGCCTTTTCACCAGTTCCAGAACGTCGGGGTAGTCTGGCATGCCAACGATGAACGGATGGCGATGGATCTCACCCCACCGTCGCGCAAAAGCCAACAACAGACCCGGAGTCATATCCTGATCGCGAAAAAAGATAACCAGATTTTCCAGCAACGCCGCTCGGATTTCCGCCAGTACCGCGTCATCGATCGGCTGCCCCAGATTGACGCCTGAAATTTCGGCACCAAGCGCACCTGATATCCGGTGTGTCTCGATGTACCGATAGCGATTGTGTTGTATGCCGTCCATAGGCGCTGCCCTCCCCTTTTAGATCCCTGCCGCCGCTAACCGTTCTTTTTCCGCCATGCGCTGTTTAAGCTGTTCCGGAGTCAGCCGGACAATATCTTCGTTCTGGTGCGAGTACAGGTCGTATCGTTCGGTATCCAGATCCTCCAGCACGATCCGCCCGGCCAGCACATCTTGTTTCCAGGTATCTTGTGCCGCCTGCCGGCCATGGAACTCCGGCATCACTTCGCGGGCGAACAGATCCAGGCTTTCGCAGATATCCTGATGCGAGGTCTTCCCCGCCTGATTGAGCAAGATAACCTGATCGACATGCGCTTCCTCAAACTGTCGCAACCGCTTGCGAATAGTTTCAGGCGAACCGATCAGGCCATTGCGCAGCGCGTCCTGAGCCTTCTCGGTATGCCGCCAGTCCTGATACTCGCGCCACAGATCGCCCTTGCCCGGCGCATCGACACCTTTCCGGCCATAGTAACCCAGCGCGAAGATGAAGAAGGTCCAGCCGGAGGCCTTCTCCAACGCTTCCTCATCCGTCGGCGCGCACATAAAACCGTTGACGATCGCCACATTTGGATTTGTCGCATAATCGGTCAGCCGCCGAGGCTGATGTAAAAACATATTATAATACTTATGCACCCACGCCTTCGCCGCGTCAGGCGAAACGAAACTGAACCCCAGGGCGCCCATGCCCCACTGTCCGGCCTCCCCGATCGTGCGGATGTTGGAACAGGCCACCCACAACGGAGGGTGCGGCTTCTGGAACGGCTTCGGCACCACATTCCGAGCCGGGAAGTCGTGGTATTTGCCGTGGAATTCCCAACTATCCTTCGTGAACATCGGGATGATCGCCCGAACCGCCTCTTCCCACCGCTCCCGCTTATCGCGCACCCGCACACCGAACGGATGCAGTTCGGCGGGTCCGGCGCCCTCTCCCATCCCCAGTTCGACGCGTCCGCCAGAGATCAGGTCCAGCGTCGCCACCCGCTCCGCCACACGATGCGGCTGGTTGGTGGTCAGTTGGACGACGCCATGCCCCAGCCTGATGCGCTTGGTCCGCTGGCTGGCCGCCGCAAGGAAAACTTCGGGCGCCGAAGAGTGCGAGTATTCTTCCAAAAAATGGTGCTCGACTTCCCACATATAGTCGTAGCCAAGCTTATCCGCGAGTTCGACCTGCGACAGCGAGTTCTGGAATAGCTCATACTCGCTGTTCTCCGTCCATGGACGGGGCAACTGATGTTCATAGAAAACACCGAATTTCATCGAATTTCTCCTTGGCCGTCACGCTCGCACCCGCCCTGGTAAGCGTCAAGGTTGCGCCTCCCCTTCCCCGCGCCTAGCGTGTTTGGAACGTCAAATATCAGGGGAGACGAACCATGAACATGCGCACTGCGTTACTGATGTCTTGCAGCATTTTGGCGACAACACCCGCCCTGGCCAGTATCCACGACATCCTGATCGGCCTGGACGCCAAAGTCATATATGACGCCAATGGCCCGGTGAACGGTGCGCCCGGTAACGACGCGGTCCTGATCATGGACATCTCCAACCCGGCAAAACCGAAGATCCGCGCATCCCTGCCGCTGATGAATTCGTTGCTTGGGCCGCCGACCAATCTACAGATCACCCCCGACGGCAAGCTGGGGCTCGTGGCTAATTCCGTGGTCAACAACCAGGACGGCACCGTCTGGAAAGTCGCGCCGGACAACAAACTGTTCGTGATCGACCTGAACGCCACTCCGCCCAAACTGACAGACACTGTCACTGTCGGCATGCAACCCTCCGGCATGGCGATTTCCCACAAAGGCGACCTCGCGCTGACCGCGAACCGCGCCGGCAAAAGTGTCTCAGTCCTGTCGATACAAAACGGAACCGTAAAGTCGCTCGGCGATATCCCGTTGGAGCAGGAAGCCGCCGCGGTGGTGATCTCGCCCGACGGCAAACGGGCGTTCGTTTGCCTCAATCTGGCCAATAAGGTCGCGGTTCTTAGTATTGACGGCCAGAAAGTCACCTACGACAAGTCGATGGACATTCCAGCCGGCTTCAATCCCTACAACATCGACATCACGCCCGACGGAAAATACGTCATCGCATCGAACACGGGTGCGGGGAAGAACAATGGGGACGCCGAAGTCATCATCGACGCGACCGGCCCGCATCCGCATGTCATCGATCTCATGAGCCCCGGCACCGGACCCGAGGGATTCGCCATTTCCCCAAACGGAAAATGGGCGATTACGCCCCTCTTGCTGGGTTCTGGTGCGAAACAAGCCGATTGGTTCAAGACCAAGGGCGGCGAACTGGTCGTGATGTCGATCGGCACCGGCGGCAAGCTGACAGTGACCGGCAAAGCCGCCCTCGGCGGACTGCCCGAAGGCATCGCCTACAGCCCCAACAGCCAATATGTTTACGTTGGCAACTACTTCGATCAGGACCTACAGGTATTCCATTTAGTGAACGGAAAACCGGTGCAGGTCGGTCCTAACATGAAGTTGCCCGGCCAGCCGGCATCGATGCGAGGGATCGCGCGATAAGGCGCACGCGCGGCCATGTCGATCATGGCCGCGCACCCCGGACGTTCCAGCGAAACACCATGTTCACCCCAGACGGATCAATCCAGACGGATCAATCCCGACGCCGTCATCAGTTCGCGCGATGCCCGCATGCTCTCTCCGACCGCCAGGGCAGCCGCCAGGGCTCGCCGCCCAACCGCCGCATCCACCAGGACCGGCGCCCCGTCCAGCGCGGACGCAACGAAAGCCGCGTGCTCCGCCGCCAGCGAGTCCTGATCTTCCCACGTCACATCCTCGATCCCGAACCCCGCCACGCCGGGAATCGCCTGCTGACCCGGCGGTACAACACCCGCACCAGGGGCCCGCGCAATCACCCTCAGGGTCCGCGCCGAAAAATCCGCCGCCATGTAAGAATTCTGCGCAAATATCCGCATCCGCCGCTCGGTGCGCAGGGAAATCCTGCTGGCGGTAATGGTCGCGACCGCACCGTTGCAAAACCGCAGCCTGGCGTTGGCGATGTCTTCATGGAGGCTGGCGACGGGGGCGCCAACCGCATCGACGCTCTCGATCTCGCTGTCGATCAGGGCCAGCACCAGATCCAGATCGTGGATCATCAGGTCCAGGATGACTGACACATCCGTGCCGCGCGGCTTAAACGGGGCAATACGGGTCGCCTCTATATACAGCGGTGCCCCGATGCGCCCCGCCATCGCCCGATAGGCGCCGGAGAATCGTTCCAGATGCCCTACCTGCAACACCAGGCCGCGCGCCTTCGCGACGGCGGCCATCTCATCCGCCTGCGCCAGCGTGGCGGCAAT
>JANXLQ010000048.1 GCA_025355085.1 Rhodopila sp. | reverse complement strand
GCGATGTCACCAAGGAAGCCTCGGCCGAGGAACTGGTTGCCACCGCCGTTGACCGGTTCGGTGCCGTGCATGCCGCGTTCAACGTCGCAGGCGGCGCACGATCCGGCTACATCGTCGATCTTGCCGAAGCGGACTGGGATTTCACCGTCGATCTCTGCCTCAAAGGCGTCTTCCTCGGCATGAAGCACCAGGCTCGGCAGATGATGCGCCAAGGCAACGGCAGCATCGTCAACATCGCATCCCTGAACGCCCATGTCCCGATGCACGCCGGATCGGCCTACGCCGCCGCCAAGGCCGGAGTGGAAATGCTGTCGCGCAACGGCGCCCTGGAATGCGCCGAGTTCGGCATAAGGGTGAACGCCATCCTGCCCGGCCTGGTGCAAACACCGCTCACCCGGCGGCACTTCGACAATCCGGACGCCCTGGCCGCGTTCGAAAAACGTATCCCGATGGGCCGCCCCGCCCAACCCGGCGAAATCGCCGCACCCGCGCTATACCTCGCCAGCGACGACGCATCCTATGTCAACGGCGCCAGCCTGCTGGTCGATGGCGCCTGGGCCGTCAGCGGCTATCCGGATATGAGACCCTTCCGCGGCCCGATGGGCTGGAACCAAAGGACCGAATCATGAACGATGTACTGGTGCGCCGCGATGGCGGTGTGGCGACCATTTCGATCGACAATGCCAGCCGGTTGAACTGCCTCGGCATCGCGCAAATCACCGCGTTCATCGCCGCCGTCACAACGTTGGCGGACGATCCGGACCTGCGGGTGCTGATCGTTACCGGGGAAGGCGACCGCGCCTTCATGGGGGGCGCCAATCTGCTGGAACTCGGCGAGCTCAACCCACCTCGGGCGCGCGATTTCCTGATACTCGTCCATCGCATGTGCAAGGTGCTGCGCGATCTGCCGGTTCCCACAATCGCCCGGGTCAACGGTTTCTGTCTCGGCGCGGGGCTGGAGGTGATGGCCGCCTGCGACATGCACATCGCCAGCGACAACGCGGTGTTCGGTATGCCGGAGGTGAAGATCGGCCTCCCTTCGGTGGTCGAAGCCGCGCTGCTGCCGCAACTGATCGGCTGGGGGCGGACGCGATTGTTGGTGTACACGGGTGACAACATCGACGCCAAAACGGCGCTGGAGTGGGGTTTGGTAGAGAAAGTCGTTCCGGCCGCCGACCTGGACGCAGCATTGGGCCAATGGGTGCATTCGATCGTGGAGTCCGGACCAAAAGCCATCCGGCTGCAAAAGGAACTCATGCGCGAATGGGAATCCATGCCAATCAACGAGGCGGTGGAGGCTGGAATTCGGTGCATATACCGGGCGTATCAATCCGACGAACCTACACGGATGGTCGGCGCGGCAATCCAACGCCTGAAGGACCGCAAGCGCGGGTGACGGTTTGTTGCGTAAAACCGTTCAGCGCTAACTTCGACTCTCGGCCGGCGCTTCCTGCGCCGGCTGCTTGATCCTGCGCACCCAACGCGCCAGCTATCCCCCACCAACCTCGCAGCGATGGCGCCGCCAATCCCGGAGCTGCTGCCCGTGACGAGTGCGCGCTGTCGAATATCCATCGCCGCGTCCTTTTACGAATCCCAGCCAAAAGCCCTGGCCGAAACCCTTTTGCGGGCCACATGGGGTAAAACCTCTTCCACCAGCCCCCGGACTATGGCAAACCGGGAACATCCCCAGAACTGATCACCCAAAAGGGACAGCACTATCTATGGCCGGCACCATCGAACCGCGCGCGGGGCGCGACATCCACGTGCGCGGCGCGCGGGAACATAACCTGAAAAACGTCGATGTCGTCATTCCCCGCGACTCGCTGACCGTGATCACCGGCCTGTCGGGGTCCGGCAAATCGTCCCTGGCATTCGACACGATCTATGCCGAGGGCCAGCGCCGCTACGTCGAATCCCTGTCCGCCTACGCCCGCCAGTTCCTGGAGCTGATGGGCAAGCCCGATGTTGACAGTATCGAGGGTCTGTCCCCCGCGATTTCGATCGAACAAAAGACGACCTCGAAAAATCCCCGCTCCACCGTCGGCACAGTGACCGAAATCGCCGACTACATGCGCCTGCTCTGGGCGCGTGTGGGTGTGCCGTACTCCCCCGCCACCGGTCTGCCGATCGAGGCACAGACCGTCTCGCAGATGGTGGATCGCGTCATGGCAATGCCGGAGGGCACGCGCCTGCTGTTGCTCGCCCCCGTCGTGCGCGACCGGAAGGGCGAATACCGCAAGGAACTGGCCGATCTGCAACGCCGAGGCTTCACCCGCGTAAAAGTGGACGGGGAACTCTACGAAATCGCCGAAGTCCCGGCCCTGAACCGCAAGACCAAGCACGAGATTGAGGCCGTGGTGGACCGGCTGGTGGTCCGCGAGGGCGTGGAATCCCGGCTGGCCGATAGTTTTGAAACCGCGCTGAGCATGTCCGATGGAATCGTCTATGCCGAGAACGCGGACGGCGGCGAACGCACAGTGTTCTCCTCAAAGTTCGCCTGCCCGGTCAGCGGTTTCTCGATTGAGGAAATCGAGCCACGCCTGTTCAGCTTCAACTCCCCGCACGGCGCCTGCCCGGCCTGCGACGGTCTCGGTGTGGAAAGCTTTTTCGACCCCGAACTGGTCGTTCCCGATGACCGGGCCGGACTGGCCGATGGCGCGGTAGCCCCATGGACCGGGGCGCAGTCGCCCTACTACGACCAGACGCTGCAAAGCCTCGCCCGGCACTACCAGCAGACCACGAAAACCCCCTGGAACGAACTGCCGGACGACGTGCGGAAAGCCATCCTGTTCGGCACTGACGAACCGATCGCGTTCACCTACAAGGACGGCGTCCGCAGCTACACCGTGACAAAGCCGTTCGAAGGCGTTCTGAAAAACCTGCAACGCCGCTGGCAGGAAACCGACAGCGCCTGGGTGCGGGAGGAAATGTCTCGCTACCAGGCTGAAAAACCCTGCGTCGTCTGCAACGGCGCCCGCCTGAAACCCGAAGCATTGTCCGTCCGCGTCGCCACGAAAAACATCGCCGAAGCATCGGAACTGTCCATCCGTGGCGCCCTGGGTTGGTTCGCCGAGGTGCTGCCGCAACTGACCCCGCAACGACAGGAAATCGCCGGACGCATCCTGCGGGAAATCGTGGATCGCCTGCGCTTCCTGGTCGATGTCGGCCTGGATTATCTGTCCTTGGCCCGAGGCTCCGCCACATTGTCCGGCGGAGAATCGCAACGTATCCGGCTGGCCAGCCAGATCGGCTCCGGCCTGACCGGCGTGCTGTACGTCCTTGACGAACCCTCCATCGGCCTGCACCAACGCGACAACGAACGCCTGTTGGTCACGCTGCGCCGCCTGCGCGACCTGGGCAACACCGTTCTTGTTGTGGAACATGATGAGGACGCCATCCGCGCCGCCGATCATTTGATCGATATGGGTCCCGCTGCTGGGATCAACGGCGGCTGGGTCATAGCCGAAGGCACACCGGAAGAGGTTGCCGCTAACCCAAAGTCACTGACCGGCGACTATTTGTCCGGCCGGCGCATGATCCCGGTGCCCCCTATGCGCCGGCCAATGCAGAAAGACCGCGTGCTGAAGGTCGTCGGCGCCCGCGGCAACAACCTAAAAAACATTTCCGCCAATTTTCCGCTCGGTACATTCACCTGTGTCACCGGTGTATCGGGCGGCGGCAAGTCCACGCTGGTAATCGATACGTTATACAAAGCCGCCGCCCGGCGCCTGATGAGCGCCGGCACCGTACCGACATTACATGACCGGATTGAGGGTCTGGACCAGATCGACAAGATCATCGACATCGACCAATCGCCAATCGGCCGAACCCCAAGGTCCAACCCAGCCACCTACACAGACCTGTTCGCCCCCATCCGTGACTGGTTTGCCGAACTGCCCGAAGCCCGGGCGCGCGGCTACAAGCCCGGCCGTTTCAGCTTCAACGTCAAAGGCGGCCGCTGCGAAGCGTGCCAGGGCGACGGCCTGCTGAAAATCGAGATGCACTTCCTGCCCGACGTCTATGTCACCTGCGACACATGCAAAGGCAAACGCTACAATCGGGAAACGTTAGAGATAAAATTCCGCGACAAATCCATAGCCGAAGTCCTGGCGATGAGCGTCGATGAAGCGGTGCCGTATTTCAGCGCACAACCACGCATCCACGACCGACTGAAAATCCTGCAACAAGTCGGCCTCGGCTACATCGCACTCGGGCAGCAGGCGACAACGCTGTCCGGCGGTGAGGCCCAGCGTATCAAACTGTCCAAGGAACTGGCCCGCCGTGCCACCGGCCGGACGCTCTACATCCTGGACGAACCCACCACCGGCCTGCATTTCGAGGATGTCCGCAAGCTGTTGGAAGTGCTGCACGCGCTGGTCGATCAAGGCAACACCGTCGTGGTGATCGAGCACAATCTGGAAGTCATCAAGACCGCCGACTGGATACTCGATCTAGGCCCCGAAGGCGGCGACGGCGGCGGCCGCATCGTGGCCGAGGGCACGCCGGAGGACATCGGCGCAAACCCCGAAAGCCACACCGGCCGGTTCCTGGCACCACTGCTGCCGATAGCGGAAGTTCCGAAGGCCAAGCGGCGGCGGGCTTAGGGACCCGCCGCACCTTTGCGAGCTTCTTATCCAACGTAACCAAATCCGCTCGCAAGCGTCTGGCTAACCAAAGATAGTTCGCGTCATAGGCTGTCAAACCGGTCTCGACCGCCAACGCTACGACCTCGGCATGATTGACCATCACCTCCTCTATTCCGAAGCGATCCCGCATTCCGAAGGCCGTGAGCAACGCGGACCGATGCTCGGAATGGCGCCGAGACTTGATTAGGCAAACATTCGCAAGCGCGAACGCCAGCAGCGATGGTGCTACCAACCGGGCGCCAGCGAGTTGGGCGCGATGGCTTCGGCCTTTGGTTCCCCGAACAACAGTGCGGCAAGGGCCGAGGTATCGACAACCTTATATCAACGGCCCGATATTTTGACCGTTCGGCTCCTTCTCGTCATGGCAGGCGAAGGCCTGCCACCCACGTCTTTGTCTGAACCAGCATCGCACGATCTGTTTCCAGCGCCGCCTCAATGATCGCCATTAACTCCCCTTGGAGGCACCTATGATGCCGTTCGGCGCGTTGACGCAGCCGTCGCACGACGTCGTCCCGGGCGTTCTTAATCGAGAGACTGAACGGCACGGCTCCAAATCCGTTTCGATATGAATGCTATAATACCACATTCCATCGGTCGGTCGCACCTAAGTTTTGCTCACGTTCCAGAACGTCGGCGCCGGCCCCTTGCCAGGATCACTGATCGACCGGCTCCAGGCGACGCGCGGGCGATAGCGACCGAGCGGAATGAACGGGACGGTGTCAATGGCGAGCATCTCGATCTTGCCCTCCAGTCGCGTCAGTTCTTCCGGCGTTTCGGCGTTCAGCCAATCGGCGTAGGCAACCTCCATCTCCGGACTTTCCGGCCAGCCGATCCAGGCGTCCTTGCCGTTTCCGCGCAACAACGAATGCAACAGCGGATCGCGTGCTTCCGGCACCGGCGTGACGCTGGCGAACATCGACCAGCCGCCTTTGTCCAGAGATTCCCGGCTGTTTCTGCGCTGCAACACGGACGCCCAGTCCATCACCTGATCATCCACATTCACGCCAACTCGCCGCAACGAATCCATTACCACCAGCGTCGCCAAATGGTAGAACGGCTGATCGGTGGAGTGCAGCATCGTCAGGCGTTCGCCCTTATATCCTGCATCAGTCAGCATCGCCTTGATCTCATCCACCGGCCGTTTGCGGGTCAGTTCCTCGATCCCGGCCATATCGACCTCGGGCTTGCCGGTCGCCAGATATCCGGTGGGCACGATCGCGCTGTCCGGATCGCCGCCCATCACCGCGTCCATCACCTCCTGCTGATCGATCGCCGCCCGTATCGCACGTCGCAGCTTCACGTTGTTAGTCGGAAAAACCGCGTGATTGGGCCGCAACTGGCTGATGACACCGTAATCGTCGAGCCGCCCGATCTTCACGTTTGGCGCGGCCCGCAACATTGGCAGTAGATCGGGCAGCGGCATTTCCAGCCAATCGACCTCTCCCGTCACCAGCGCGTTCGCCGCCGTCGCGGCATCGGGGATCATCTTCCATTCCATCCGGTCCACCAGAACCTTGTGGCCGCCGGACATGAAGCTGGGTTTTTCATCGCGTGGCACGTATCGCTCCCACGGGACCAGCGCGGCATGGCTGCCGATGATGTATTCATCCATCAGAAATCGGAACGGTCCGCTGCCGATCGGTTGCGGCACCTGCTTAAAGGGATCGGTAATCGCCATCCGTTCAGGCATCATCACGGCGGCGGTTTGCAGCTTTGACAGCAGGTTGGGCAGCGACGGCAGTTTCCGTTTCAACTGCAACACGATCGTGCGGTCGCCGGCCGCTTCCAGGACATCCACCCGCTGCGCCAACGTCGCACCAGCCGGATCGCGCAGCATCCACCGGCGCAACGACGCCACGCAGTCTCGCGCCAGCACCTTCTGGCCGTCATGGAACCACAACCCCTCCCGCAACGTCATGGTCCAGCGCCTGCCGTCATCCTCCACCAGATACCCGTCGAGCATCTGCGGTTTCGGATTCATCCATTCGTCGCGACCGAACAGCACATCATAGATCTGGAACCCAATATTCCGGGTCGGCATCGCACTGGTCCACATCGGGTCAAGACTTCCGAGCGGCGCTTGCGGGACGAACGTCAGGGTCTTGGTGGTTCCGCCAATCGCCGGAGCCGCCAACACAGCGGCAGCCGCCGTCAACAGCATACGTCTTTTCATATCCGGGTTTCCTCGGTTCTTTTGTGCCGCCTGCCAACTATACGGCAACCTGCCGATCGCGCGAGTCAGGCCATCAACCCGCCATGGCGGCACTATTTTGTTTTCATTCCGGTCCCGCTCGATTGGGCGTGCATTGCTGTACAGTGTCCGTTCTCCGGCTAGAAAAACGGGATGCAGATTCCCAACGTCCCTACATACGCCTCCCTGTTGGCCCTCGCCGTAATCGGGGTTACGGTCACGGCAGACATCTCGGAGGAGGGAAACTCATGATCAAACAATTCGACAGCACCTACGCCGGCCATATCGATTTAGAAAACGTCGGCTACGCCGGCACGCCGGTCAACGAACGCCGCTACCCGAACGAAAAACTGGCGACCGCACTGCAAAAAGCCGAGATAACCGCCAAAACGCTGGACGGCCTGGGATATGGCACATTCTGGATGGCCGAACACCACTTCCAGCCGGAAGGCACCGAATGCATCCCCAACGTCCTGTTGATGGCGTTACACCTGACCCACCTGACGAAGAACATCAAGCTGGGCTGCGGCTTCAACATCACCCCGATGTGGCACCCGCTGCGCCTCGCTGAGGACTACGCCATGGCCGATATCCTGTCGCATGGCCGCGTGGTGTTCGGCGTCGGCCGCGGTTACCACACGCGGGAGGTCGAAACGTTCGGCGCGCCGTTGCTCGATCAGAACGCCAACCGGGAACTGTTCGAAGAGCAGGTCGATATCATCTTCAAAGCCTTCAACAACGAATCGTTCGCGCACAAAGGCAAGCACTACACGCTGCCGCCCGAGGTTCCCTATCGCGGTTATACTTTGAAGGAACTGACGCTGGTGCCGCGTCCGGCTCGCCTGCCGGTCGAATGCTGGCAGCCGATCCAGGGCGGCTCGCAACGGGCGCTCGATTTCATGGCCAAACACGGCATCCAGGGTGTCATCGGCGGCGGTTCGGCCGAAGGCGGCATCGTCCACAAGGTCATGGTCGATTTCCAGGCAGCCCACGCCCGCATCGGCAAAGAAGTCGAACTGGGTGAACGTCTCGCCATCGGCTTCCAGTTCTTCATTGCCAACAGCAAAGAGGAAGGCATGCGCGAGGCCGGAAAATACTACGAAGAGAACATGAAGATGTTCGGCGAACTTCGTCTGGTCCAGGCGCTGACCGACGCCCAAATCGAAGCGATGCGCGATCCCAAACTGGCGGTGAACACCAAGCTTCCACGCATCGAGGACGCCGTGAAAGCCGGCGGATTCCTGACCGGCACCCCCGCCGACATCATCGAAAGCCTGAAGAAGATCGAGGCCACGTATCCCGGCCTGTCCCGCATCACCGTCACCCTGCCGCTCGGTACGCCTTTGGCCGTGTGGTTGGAACAGGTCGAACGGTTCGCCAGGGAAGTGATGCCGGCGTTCGGTGCGGGGCCGAAACTGGAACTCGCCGCGAACTAAACGATGCGATGGCGGTTCGGAACGCGCCGGCCGCCATCGAAATTCGACCACGATCCCGCGCGCCCTGGAACCTGGGCCGCAGCGCGTGCTCAGCCTGCCGGCAGGTATCTCCAAACGCTTGCCGGCGGAATGTTCAACGGTGTCCATGCCTCTCGTTTCGGGTCCAAGCCAAGCTTTCGGCCGGACAGCGGCGACGTGACGCAATAGCTGAAATGCAGAAACCCGCGCCCCGGCGCAACCGATTCCATCGCGCCGATAAACCGCTTTTGCTCGGACAGCGGCAGCAGTACCAGCGGAATGCCGCAAACGACGCTGCCGATACGCCCCCGAAAGCGCGCCGGCAGCAAATCCGACAGAGTCCTGGCGTCACCCTCAATGACCGTCACGCCCGGCAATGTTTCCCGCAGGTGGCGCACCATGTCGGAGTCGACCTCCACCACGATCAATCGCTCCGGCGCCAAACCGGCGTCCAGGAATGCGCGCGAAACAACGCCCGTGCCGGCACCCAGTTCCAGCACCACAGTCCCGGTCTCCGGCCAACCGTGCTTCACTAGGCGGGAACACAATGCCTGAGACGACGGAACCACCGACCCCATACGCAATGGGTGCGCCAGCCAGCGGCGCAGAAACAGCCAAACGCCTTCAAGGGTTTGATTATGCTTCGTATGAGTCTGGGTCAGGATTCCGGTCATGAATTCTCCAGCTCCGGGCACGGCACCAGCCGAACCAGGTCGATAGGGCCAACGAACGACTCGTCAAAACATCTGTCACCGTCCGCTCGGCCGGGCAGCCTGACATCGAACGCCATTAGCGCGCGTGCGATGACGTTGGGATGTCAGGTGCATGAAGAAAAAATGTCGAACACGGGTCAGCCCGGTTGCCGCATAATACCATCGGCCCAATGATCTGACCGTTCGGTCCCTACTCGTCATGGCAGGCGAAGCAGGCCGTGCGAAAACTCCCGCCCAAATTTGCGTTGGAGAATATTTTTCTCTGGCATGCCCCTGTCGTCGCGACGACCCAATCCCGTCACGGCAGGAGAATGCCTACCATCTGCGCCTTTTCTTGGCCGGGACAGCAAGGC
>JANXLQ010000007.1 GCA_025355085.1 Rhodopila sp. | reverse complement strand
TTCAACGTCACCTCGGCGATCACCGCCTCAATTTGGACCTGTAGCGGCAGGACGTCGATTTTGCGCAACATCGCTTCGGCCGTCTCGGTTTCCTGTGACGTGCCGTAAACCAGGACCGCATTGTTCTGATTGTTCGCGATGATGCGCATTGAGTAAATCTGTGCCGACGAATCCGATGCATCGGGCTGACCGCCGAGGCCGCCCAGCAAAGGATTGCCGGCCGCCATCGTCGCCTGGTCCTGGCTGTCACCGCCGGTCTGCGCCGACACGCCCAAAGCGCCGCCCGGCGGGCCGTTGCCCTCTCCGCCGTTGCCAAGGCCGCCGCGTCCGCCGCCGCCGGATCGACCCCCGCCTCCACTCATGCCGCCACCACCACCACCACCACCCGAACCGCCGCTGCCCAGGCGGCTGCGGCGTGATCCCGGCGCCGTCGAACCGATCTCGGCCGGTGAGGGTTGGGACGTGACGTGACCGGGGGTGAACGCCTGCTGGAGCACATTGGCGACATCGTTGCTGCGGCTGTTCTGCAGGTAATACACCCGCCAGCTTCGCACGGTTTGGCGGCGCACACGCTCGATCATGGCGAACACCCGCTTGGCGTCTTCAATGTAGGCATGTTGGCTGGCGATCACCAAAACCGAGCTGATGGTCTGCATCGGGACGACCCGAACCACGCCGGCCAACGCCCCGCCGCTTTGGGTCCGGAACGCCGTCTGCAAAGCAGAGGCAGTGTCCTGCGCGTCGCCCGCCGTGACGGGAAACAGCACATACGACTGGCCCGCCAAACTATCGACATCGAACGCTCGGATCAGCCCGATCAGGGCGTCGCGAGTCGCCGGATCGCCGACCACGACAAGCGTGTTGCTGCCCGGATTGGCGGCGATACGGCCGCCGTTCAGTAAAAACGGTTGCAACACCTTGGCGAGTTCCACCGCCGAAGCGTAGCGCAGCGATACCGCCGCACTGTTGGCATCGCTGCCGGCACCAAGCGATCCGCTTGCCCCCGGGGCAGGCAGTACACGGTAAAAACCCGCCGTCTCCACCATGGTCGCGTTGTTGGCCGAAAGCAGCGACTGCAAGGTGGCAACCAGTTGCGGCCGGGACATCGCCGCTGCCGAATGCAGGGTGGCGGTTCCACGCACCGCCGGATCGACAGTATAATTGACGTGCAGAATATCCCCCAGAATCTGCGAGGCCGCGTCCCGTATGTCCAGGTCGGTGAAGTCGAGCGTGATCTCCCCCAGACTGGCCATACTGCCGGCGGAAGAACGGCCGGTCCCTTCGGGCGGCGCGTTACTGATCAGTACCGGCGGGGTGGCGATGGGGGTGCCCACCGGCCCGTCGATGCGTTGCGAGCTGACCATGGTATTGCGCGCCAGCGGCGGCAGTGGTTCCAGCGCCGACTGCGTATCGACGGGTCGTTTCTCACACCCCGCTATCCCCAGCATCAGCAGGGCCAGCACGGGTGAAACCGCCAGATCGGTCCAGTTCTTCACGGTTGATCTCCCGTGGTATGGACGCCGGAAGACGATCCCGCCGCTGCCAGAAAAGCAAGCAGTGCATCTTTCACCAGACTGGACGCCGTAACGTCGCGATCGATCGCCAGGATCTTGATTTTCCGGATCAGATCGGCGTCGAGTTGTACCAGAAATTGCCGACTTGCGTTCTTCCCATCGGGTAAGGTTTTAGTTCGTCCCACCGAAGTATTCCTATCGTTATATGGTTCTATATCGATAGGCGTCTATAACACGCATTTAGTTATTAAATCGGTATATATATGATATCGCATCAACACATGTTCGTGACGCTTCGGCCGGGCATCAGGCAGGCATAAGAATCCCATGGTAGGCAAGATGCCGCAGTGTTTGTTCAAGATTATGGGCGGCCACTGACCCGGGGTGCGGGGCTTCATCGGTTGACGGCACCGTTACTGCAACGGCACCGCGTAGAATGGCATCGGCCAGCCGAACGCACAGGGCCGCACGGTCGTGCTTTCCATCCATATATGGCAGTAGCTCCCGCAGGATGGGAAGCGCCGGAATGGCGGTATGAAGCAGCGTCGTCAGCCACGGTTGACCCGATGCGGCTTCGGCCCGCGCGATGGGCCACGCCACGGGGAAGTCCTGGTCCCAATGTCCCGCGACCGCCGGCAATACCGAAACCGTTGTTCGGCCGGCCAGGACCAGGGAGAAGATCGCCTGGCGTATCCGCCCCTCGGCACCCGGGATGGCTTTGAAAGGTGCCGTCAGTGCGTTCACGCTGACGGTGTTGGGATAGGCATTGCCGAGACCGGACAGTACCTCGGTGACGATGGGATCGCTGACTGTGATCGGGCGCGATTGCGGGTCGGTGAAAACCGTCTCCTGCCCAGTCGTTCTGCCGGGATCGGCACGTAATGAACTGCTGACGTGCAACGATTGCAGGCGATCCGCGCAGGCGGTGTGCGCAGCCGGCGTCCGGCGGACCAACACCGATCGCCGGAACATCCGTCCGGTCAAAAAATCGATATCCTGTTCGGCCCGCGATCGGTTGCCGGTATCGAACGAACTGACCCGGCTGCGCAAGTCGGCATTCAGCGTTGGCGGGACAGCGGCGAGTAGGTCGGTCTCGCACAAATAGTCTAGGCCGTGTTCCGCTGCCCGATCGATGAACTGACCGACATGGCAGGGGCTGTTATCCGGCGCCAGGAACTCCCCAAGGATATAGGACGCGGGCACATCCTTCAGGCGGCTGGCCTCGGTGCGCATCAGAAGGCTGTAGGGGCCGTCGTCTTGTGATGCCGCAGCGATCTGACTAAGGGCCGAACGCGCCTGGGCAACGCGGTCGCGGGGCGAGCCTTTCTCGCCGGCGTAACGCAGGCAAAGGTCGCGGATCGCGGAACGCAGGTGCCAGCCGGGCAGCACGTTGTAACTGATGGTGGCCATGCCGTTCGGCGTCAGGGCGGCCTGACATATCCGGAAGATGGCGTCCTGTGCGGCTTTAGGAACCCAACTGAAAACGCCGTGGCAGATGATATAGTCGAACGTTTGTCCGGCGAGATCCAAAGCGGTCAGGTCGCCGTGTTGCAGCCTGATGTTCCGCAGGCCAGATCCGGCGATCCGGCCTGTCCCGTCCGCGATGTGCCGATGCGACAGGTCGATACCCAGGAAACTGGAATCGGGAAACCGGGCCGCGAGCGGGATAATGTTGCCGCCGGATGCGCACCCTAATTCCAGCACCCGAGCGTGGCTGACCGGCGGTGGCGCGATGCCGAACAGGACGGCGAGTGCCGCCAGATGGGCCGGCTGGGTGTAGCAGATCGGCATGGATGGGTATGGCAATAGGTCGTAGTCGTTGGCGGCGGGTACGATCGACCCGCCGCCTGATGGCCCATTGGCGCGGCCGGCGACGTCCAGCGCGCTGTCGCCGTGGCTTGCGTAGGGTGGGTTCATTGTCTCAGCAGCTCCTTTTCGGTCATCATATCATTTTGATACTGCCATCACTGCGTCGCTTGCGGATGGCTCTACCGCTGGCGGTTGGGCAGTAAGAATGTAAAGAGCCTGTGCGAGGTGACGCTGCAAACCTACCGCCCCGGCCACCGGCAGAACCACGGTAACGGGTTGCCGATCCTTACTTTGAAATGTAAGGGCAATGTTCTTCTTGTCGCGAGACGCACTGGCGCGGCAGTGAAGTGGTTGAATAATTTCGCCAAAATTGCTGTCCGGCATGATATCTCCTGATCTGGTGACGACTTAATAATGATAATGCACCAGTTAGATATAAACAACAAAAACGAACGCACCTCACTCCGTCGCGATAACACATTCGCGTTATTTAATATAGTTACGAAATCGTATATTATGTTATTCAAACTCAATCACGAAAAGTAAATTACCCCGATGTGAATATAATTAAGGATTTCCGAAAAGTATAACCGCCTCAGATTTCCCGAGGCCGCACAAATCAACCCGCCTTCTCGTGCACTGATCGGGTCGTCAGTTGAACATAGTATTCTGAGGAGCACGCATATGACCATCAAGATCACACGCCTCGACCTCGACTATATTCTGCAGCAGATAGAGATGGCCGAAGCGGGCCAGCCGCCAGTCGATCCCCTGCTGTCATTCGGCCTGCGTGAAGTCGCCGGCACCAACAACAACGGGGTGTTGGGCCAAAGCAGCTTTGGCGCGTCGGGCCAGTTATTCCCGACCCTGACCACCCCGATATTGCAGAACGCGCAGGCCGGAACTACTTATGCTCAAACCAGCGGCCTGGTCATCGATGCGCAGCCGCGCACGATCAGCTTGCTGGTCGCCAGCGAGAACGCCAACAACCCGCTGACCATGACCGCCGCCCAGAAGGTCGTAGCAGAGGGCGTGGACGGCATTCTCGGCACCGCGGACGACGTCTTCGTGAACGGCAACGCCGCCGCGTTTGCCGCCCAGCAGAAAGCTCTCAGCTTCCTCGGCACGGGCTATCAGAACCTCACGCTGCCCGGTGCTGACGGCATTTACGGCACCGCCGACGATACCGGCACCACCGTCACCTGGCTGGACGGCACTGTCCACGTCACGAAAGGCAACCTCGCGGCCCCGATGAAGGCCTCCGCCAGTTCGCAGACCGGGCTGAACCTGCCCCAGAGCCTCTTCATCCCCAACATCACGACGGACAACGGCCTCTCGGCGCCGTCTAATAGTTTCTTTACGTTCTTTGGCCAGTTCTTCGACCACGGCCTCGACAAGATCACCACGAACTCGCTTGGGGGCACCAGCTTCGTCTTCATGCCGCTGCAGCCGGATGACCCGTTGTTCGTGCCGGGCGGCTCAAGCAACTTCATGATCTTGACCCGCGCCCAGAACCAGCCCGGCCCGGACGGGATCCTCGGCACCGCCGACGATGTCCACTCGTTCACCAACGGCGACACGCCTTTCGTCGATCAAAGCCAGACCTATGCCTCCGACCCGTCGCACCAGGCGTTCCTCCGCGCTTACATGACCGGCGCCGATGGCAAATTGCACTCCACAGGCGCCTTGTTGGGCCACATCGGAATCGACGGCCTCGACAGCATGGCGACATGGGGCGAGTTGAAGGCCAATGCCGCGAATTTCCTCGGCATCGGGCTCACCGACGGCGATGTGGGTAACGTGCCGCTGCTGGCCACGGACGCTTACGGCAACCTCATTCTCGGCGCGCATGGGTTGGCGCAGATGGTCGAGAAGAGCGCCGCCGGAGTCACAAGCCTGCGCGAAGGCAACCTCCTCACGCCGATCGCAACCGGTATCAACACGGTTCGCACCGGCAACGCCTTCATCAACGATATGGCGCACGCCGCCTCGCCGGTTGACCCGTTCGGCCGTCCGCTCACCGCGAACACCACCGTGGCAGCCGGCTCAACCGCCCCCCTGGCCGCAAACACCTACAACCAGGCGCTGTTAAACGCCCACTACGTCGCCGGCGATGGCCGGGTGAACGAGAATATCGGCCTCACGGCGATTCAGAATATTTTCCATTCGGAGCATGACCGCTTACTTGCCACCATCCAGAAGCTGGTGCAGGACAACCTCAACGGCGGAGATACCGGCTACGCGGCCAAATGGGTGCTTCCGGGCGTCGTTCTGACCGGCCCCGTACTCGGCGCCAGCGGCACAGTCATCACACCGGCCACTCAGATCCAGACCAATCAGTGGAACGGCGAGCGCCTGTTTCAGGCCGCGAAGTTCGCCACCGAAACGCAATACCAGCACATTGTGTTCGACGAATTTGCCCGCAAGGTCTCGCCGTCGATTCACGCCTTCGGTGGCGTCAACGTGCATCTCAACCCGGCGATCACGTCGGAGTTCGCCAATGTCGTCTATCGCTTCGGCCACTCGATGCTGGACGAGAACATCAACCTCTACGTGCTCGGCCCCGACGGCAGGCCAGTTATCGACCCGGCCACCGGCCAGCCGCAGATGACGCAAGAAGGCCTGATCCAGGCATTCACCAACCCGGTGCAATTTGCCAATCTTAAAAATGCAACCGCTGACATCGTGCTGGGCACGGTCAATCAGGTTGGCAACGAAATCGACGAGTTCGTCACCGGAACCCTGCAGGACAACCTTCTGGGTCAGCCGCTTGACCTAGCCTCGCTGAACATCGCCCGTGGCCGGGACACCGGCGTTGCGCCGCTGAATGAGGTGCGTAACCAACTCTTTACCCAGACCAGCGAAAGCCAGCTCAAGCCGTATATTAGCTGGAGAGATTTCGGCGGCCAGTTAAAGCACCCCGAATCGCTGGTCAATTTCGTCGCGGCTTACGGCACGCACGCATCCCTCACCGTCGCTGGCGAAACGATTGTCCAAAAGCGGGCGGCGGCAGACGCCTTGGTAACGAATGGCACACTGGGCAGTGCCACGTTCAACATCGACGCCTACAACTTCATGAACAGCATCGGTGTGGGTACTGCGACTACGGTTGGCTACGCGAGCAACAAGGCTGATTCACGGGCGCTCCACGACACGAATGGCGTCGCGGCGGTCTGGGGAACCGGATCGGTCACCGGCGTCGATAACATCGATATGTGGATCGGTGGCCTGGCCGAAAGGCAGACCCTGTTCGGTGGCTTGCTCGGCACAACCTTCGACTACATCTTCCGCACCCAGATGGAAGCACTTCAGGACGCGGACCGGTTGTATTATCTGCCGCGCATCGAAGGCATGAACTATGAGGAATCGTTGCAGGACAGTTCTCTCGCGCAGTTGATCCGGGCAAACACCAACATCAAGCACCTGTCCGGCGAGGTCTTCCAGACGCCGGAATACACGATCGAGGCAAGCACCTACTATGCCAAGGATGCGAACGGAAACTTTATTCTGGATGCGAATGGTAACCCGACGATCCCAAGGAACCCCGACGGCACCCCGATCACGACGAACTGGCTGCGGAATGCGGTGACCGGCAAACTACTGGTCAACGTACTGGCCGACGGGACGGTACAGTTCACCGATGACGAAAGTTTCCTCGGCAATACCATCGTTCTGGGCGGCACCGAACTTAATGACAAGCTGACGGCGGGTGCGGGCGGCGGCAACACGATATGGGGCGACGGCGGCAACGACATCCTCGATGGCGGTCTCGGCAACATCCCGCAATTCCTGTTCGGCGGCGACGGCAACGACACGCTGTATGGCGGCTCGGCCGCCGACACGCTTCATGGCGACGCCGGCGACGACACCATCTTTGGCGGCAACGGCGACGACCTTATCTTCGGTGGCGACGGCAACGACTGGCTCGTAAGCGGCCGAAGTGGTCTCCTCGGTGACACGGTGTTTGGCGGCTCGGGTAACGACGTCCTCATCGGCGGAGAAGGAAAACCCACGCTGATCGGCGACGCAGGCGACGATTGGCTCGACGCCCGCGGCAGCCAGGGCGCGTTGATGTTCGGCGACTCCGGCGCCCCGACCGGTCAGCTACCGCTCTACAGTGGCAATGACGTCATGATCGGCGGGGCGGCCGGCGGCGACGTGATGAAGGGCTTTTCCGGCGATGATATCATGCTGGGCAACGGCAGCTTCACCAAATTCATCGGCGGCCTGGGCTTCGACTGGGCGTCCTTTGAAAACGCCACCGGAGGTGTCGATGAGGACCTGAACCGGAAGGAGTTAATCGTGCCGACCGGCCTCGCTGCGGATTCCATCCGTGATATCTATCAACACACCGAGGGGGCCAGCGGTTCGCAGTTTGACGACCTGATCATCGGGACAAACGACACCAAGCTGCGGGCTACGTTCGATGAGCTTACCAACGTCAACTTGATCACCGGGCTCGCGGGCTTCTTTGACCCGGGCGTGGTATCGTTCGACGCTGGCAACATCCTCCTGGGCGGCGGCGGCAACGACGCGATCCAGGGTAACGGCGGTAATGACATCCTCGACGGCGACGCCTGGCTGCATGTCAGTCTGAGCAAACAGTCGGCCGGCGCGCAGATCATCCGGGAAATTCTGTTCGATCCGAATGGGAATACGTGGGATCCCATCACACAAACCGGCCACGTCAATGCCGCCAATGTTGACACGGCGATCTACAGGGACGTCATAGCCGACTACGACATTGCACTTTTTGGCAAGGATGCGGAAGGCTTCCTCACAATCGCTCACGCCAGGGCCGTAGGTGGCAACGATGGTATCGACCGGATACGGAATATCGAACGGCTGCAGTTCTCAGACGTGACGGTCGCCATTGATTCAGATGGCAATCTACTTGACTCACGCGTCAACAATCCGAACTATGACGCGGTCCCCATCGGCAAGCCCATACTTACCGAGTCCGGAGCACTTGATCCCGCGACGAGGGTGACGGTCGGCCAAACGCTGACCGCAAATATCGCCAGCATCACGGATGCCGACGGTATCACCACCGCGGTGACCTATCAGTGGCAGTTTCAGAATGTCGCGCGCCTCGTATGGGTCGATATCGCCGGTGCAACCGGTTCGACCTTTACCCCCACGACGTTCCTGGCAGGAACGCCGCTCCGGGTGGAAGCCAGCTACATTGACGGCAAGGGCTACAAGGAAACCGTCATTTCCGCCGCCACCGCGGCGGTCACACTGGCGGGCGACGTTAACACCGCGCCCTTCGTCGTACCCGGGCTCCAGTTCAACGGCATCTCAGACACGACTTCGTTACTGAATGCGCCGTTCGACTACTTCTCGCCACTTGCCTCGATCTTCGGCGACGCCCAAACCGCGTCCAACGCTCTGCTCTATTCCGCGACCCTGGTGGACGGATCAAGCCTGGCCTCGATCGGGATGTCCTTTGCGTTCAACCCCATCACCGGCGCCGGCGAATTCAAGGCTCCGCTTGGGTTCAACAGCACAGGCCAGCAAGGCATTCGGGTCACCGCAACCGACACCGGCACGCCCGGGACCGGTCTAAACAAGCTTTCGGTCACCAACACCTTCTTCATCAATGTGGTGCCGCCGAACAGCCCGCCGGTCGCGGTCAACGACACCTACTTCACATTGGAAAACGTCGGGTTGACGACCGTTGCCTCTGATGGCGTGCGGATCAACGATTTCGACCCAAACGGTGACTCGTTCACTGCGGCGGTGGTGACGGGGCCGGCCAACGGGGCGCTGGCCTTCCGGCCAGACGGGACCTTCGTCTATAGCCCCGGGTTGAACTTCTCGGGAATCGACACCTTCACCTACAAGGACACCGACATTGCCCTGGGCGTGAGCAACGTCGCGACGGTCTCGATCAACGTGTTGAAGAATAATGTCCCGGTGACGGAGCATCTGGTTCAGGATACCGGCATCTCCGCTACCGACGGGATCACTAACAACCCGGCCATCGCCGGCGGCGGCAACCCGAGTGCGGCGGTGTTCGGCAGTATCGACGGCGGCGCGTCGGTTCAGATCGCCACGGCCAATGCGGGTGGCGCCTGGAGCTTCACACCCACACTACTTGACGGAACCCACACCATCGTGGTCAGCGAGACGAACCTGTTGAGTACCACGACCCCCCCCGCCAACACCACCGCGACGCTCACCTTCACGCTCGACAGGATCGCACCGGTGGTGACGGAGGCGCTGGTGGCCGATACCGGGATATCCGCAACCGATCGGATCACCTCCAACCCGGCAGTGTCCGGCACCGGCGATCCGAACGCCGCCGTGCAGGTCAGCGTCGATGGAGCGGCTGCCGTCTCCGTGCCAACCGATGCGGCCGGCAAATGGACCCTTACGCCGATCGTGACCGACGGGGTGCATACCGTGGCGGTGACGGAAACTGACCTCGCCGGCAATACCGGCACCGCCTCGTTGACCTTCACGGTTGACAGGGTCGCACCGGTGGTGAGCGTGGCGCTGGTATCCGACACCGGGATCTCCGCGACCGACCGGATCACTCGCAACCCGGCACTGTCCGGCACTGCCGACGCGAATGCCACTGTGCTGCTCAGCATAGATGGAGCAGCCGCTGTATCGGTGGCAACCGATGCGGCCGGCAAATGGACCCGCACACCGGTCCTGCTGGACGGGGTTCACACCGTGGTGGTGACGGAGACCGATACCGCCGGCAACATCGGCACTAGCTCGCTCACCTTCACGCTCGACCGGGTCGCACCGGCGGTGACCGAGGCGCTGGTGGCCGATACCGGGGTCTCCGCGATAGACCGGATCACCTCCAACCCGGCAGTGTCCGGCACCGGCGATCCGAACGCCGCCGTGCAGGTTAGGGTCGATGGAGCGGCTGCCGTCTCGGTGGCAACCGATGCGGCCGGCAAATGGACCCTTACGCCGGTCGTGACCGACGGGGTGCATACCGTGGCGGTGACGGAAATCGACCTCGCCGGCAATACCGGCACCAGTTCGTTGACCTTCACGCTCGACAGGGTCGCACCGGTGGTGAGTGTGGCGCTGGTATCCGACACCGGGATATCCGCGACCGACCGGATCACTCGCAACCCGGCACTGTCAGGCACCGGCGACCCGAATGCCGCCGTGCTGATCAGCATCGATGGAGCAGCGGCCGTTTCGGTGGCAACCGATGCGGCCGGCAGATGGACCTTTACGCCGGTTGTCGCCAATGGACTGCACAACGTGCTGGTGACCGAAACCGACGCGGCCGGTAACGTCGGCAGCAGCACCCTGGCCTTCACGCTCGACACCGTGATCGCAACCCCGGTACTCGGTAACTTCACTTTCGTCGCAACTGCGACCGCGCTGACCAGCTACACGGTTTCCGGCACGGCCGAAGCTGGCTCCAAGGTGGTGCTTACCAACGGGACGGCGGTGCCGCTGGGCACTGTTACCGCAGGCGTCAACGGCGCCTGGTCCTTTACCCTGACGCCAGGAACGCCAACCAACGTCCTGTCCAGGGTCACCGCGACGGCGACCGATGCCGCCGGCAATGTCTCCAACCCTGCTCTTGTAGTCGGGTTGATTGTCGGCACCGCCGTTAACGACAGGCTGACGGCCACCGGGGCCAACGCCACCATTTCCAATCTCATACTGGGGCTGGGCGGCGATGACGTGCTGACCAGCGGGAGCGGCGTGGACACCATGGCCGGCGGAACGGGCAACGACACCTACTTCGTCAACAACTCCGCCGACGTGGTACTAGAGAACGTGGGGGAAGGCACGGCCGACATCGTCTGGGCCAGCGTCAACTACACCCTCGCCGCCGGTTCGGAGGTCGAGTTTCTGCGGGCAAACACGGCGAATGCCATAACGCTCACAGGCAATGAGTTCTCCCACAGCATCACGGGCGGCGCGGGCGCCGACACGCTGATCGGCGGCATCGGTAATGACACGCTGACCGACGGCGGCGGTATCGCCACCATGAGGGGGGGGCTGGGCAACGACACCTACATGGTCAACAACTCCGCCGACGTAGTGACCGAAGCAGTCGGTGGAGGCTCGGACACGATTTTTGCCAGCGTCAACTACACCCTCGCCGCCGGTTCGGAGGTCGAGTTTCTGCGGGCAAACACGGCGAATGCCATAACGCTCACAGGCAATGAGTTCTCCCA
>JANXLQ010000434.1 GCA_025355085.1 Rhodopila sp. | reverse complement strand
ACGAAGGCGCGACAAGTGGCTTCGCATCCAAACTGGATGCGGTCCCATGTTCCCGCCGCTGAGATGGCCCGTATTTTGCCAGTGCTGGTTACGCCGGCTAAGTGCGCGAAGGAAGGCGCAATGCCACATTTGGAGCAAGTTGCTCTATGGCCGCTGGCCGAGTTCCGCGTTTGGGCCACCGAAGCACTTGCCTTGATTCGCGAACTCCGCCGTACCTTTACCGAAGCAGGCGATCTAATTTGGCGTGCCCAAGCCGCAGAGGCCTTCGAACTTCGTGGGTTAGATGCACCCAGTCTCTATGCTCGTCTGCATGCAAGGCCAGCGGCCAGGAGTCTCATCGCAGTGAAATAGGGGTCCTATCCGCCTCCCGCAATATGGGATCTTCGCCAAACGTTGCATCAAGTGGACAGATAAAACAGCTTGTACCATAAGCTTGAAAAGGCCACCTGATGCTGCGAAACGATTGTTCAGCGTCAGGTGAACCTCGGCCATCATGTCACAGGCACCGCCTACCCCCTACTCGGCGCCACCTCCGCAATAAACATCACATCCCCCGTCGCGACATCCGGCCCCCCCGGCCCATCCATCGCGACAATATGCCCATTCCCCTGCCGAGCAATCCAGACCGGACTATCGACAGCGGCGAGTTCGGCCTCGGCGATTACGTCCTTCGGCACGTCCCGCCACAAGGTTTCATCCAGGATTTTGATCCGGTCCAAGGCGCCCTCCCACTGATCCGGCACGCACAGAACGCCCCCGGGCCGCACCGGTTCCTCGGCCTAATCCCGCCGGCGATAAATCTTGCCTCCCACATCGTGGCTTCGCGCCCAAAGCACGATAAAGTCACGGTCCTATCAGGATGCACCGTCCGGCAACGCTCCACCCATCCAGTAGCATCCCGGGCCGTTCCAGGATAAACTTCCCGCTTTGGATCATAGGGCGAAGCAGATGGGGCCGGTTACGCGGGTCGGGGTCAAGGTGACATTCCTGCGGATGGACAAAGCGCCGGCCACCCGCGCGCCCGGCATGCCTCCGGGCTTCCAGTTCGTCCGTGCGCAGACCCCGTCCGTCCCGTTCTACCGCTTCCTCTACAACACCGTGGGGGCCGACTATCTGTGGTGGCTCCGCCGAGCGACTCCGGACGACGAATTGGCGGCCTTGCTCCGGGATCGGTCGGTCGCCATCTACACGCTGTATTCCAAGGGCGAGCCAGCCGGCTTTTTCGAACTTGACGCCCGCCCCTGGCCTGACGTGAACCTGAGTTATTTTGGTTTGATGCCGCATGCGATCGGTCACGGCACCGGGTTTGCGTTTCTACAGGCGGCAATCGATGAGGCATGGCGGCATGGCGCGAGGGGAATGACAGTGAACACCTGCACGGCCGATCATCCCAGGGCGCTGCCCAACTATCTACGCGCCGGGTTCTTCGTCGTCCGGGAAGCGCGGGAGACGTGGTCGGTGCCAAACAGTCTGAACATGCGGATTCCGTCGCGATTAAAACTGTGACATCCCTCAATGGTTCCCCCGGCGATCTGGCGCTGTATGTCCACTGGCCATTCTGCCTGTCCAAATGCCCGTACTGCGACTTCAACTCCCATGTCCGCGACAGGATCGACCAGGACCGTTTTGGTGCCGCGCTAAGGCGCGAACTGGCAACCGAGGCTGCACGTTTGGGCCGCCGCCGCTTAACCTCGGTCTTCTTCGGCGGCGGGACGCCAAGCCTGATGGAGCCATCGACCGTAGGTGCGTTGCTGGATGACGCCGCGCGTTGGTTCGACGTAGCGGACGATCTCGAAATCACGTTAGAGGCTAATCCAACGAGTATAGAGGCCGGACGACTGGCCGATTATCGCGCCGCCGGGGTCAACCGCGTCTCGATCGGAATCCAAAGCCTCGACGAAAAAGCCCTGCGAACGCTGGGACGGCAGCACTCGGCCACGGAAGCCGTCGCCGCCTTAAAGCTCGCCAGAAGCTTGTTCCAGCGCGTCTCCTTCGACCTGATCTATGCTCGGCCCGGCCAGGATCTCCCAGGTTGGAGGAAGGAATTGCGCAATGCGCTGGCCATCGCGGACGATCACCTATCGCTCTACCAACTGACGATAGAGCCCGCGACTCAGTTCGAGGTGCTGCACAGGCAAGGCAAAATCGTGCTGCCGGATGAGGATACCGCCGCGGCGCTGTACGACGCGACCGAAGAAGAGTGCGCCCGCGCCGGATTGCTCGCCTACGAGATATCCAATTACGCCCGCCCGGGACAGGAAAGCCGGCACAATCTGGCATACTGGCGATACCTGGATTACGCCGGGATCGGCCCCGGCGCACACGGGCGAGTGACGGTAGATGGATCGTTACGCGCAACACGCCGGCACCGGGCACCGGAGCCGTGGGCGGACCTTGTGGAGCGGGACGGTGAGGGACTGACATCGAGCGAACCTCTGAAACCAGAAATACGGGCCAGAGAGGCACTCCTGATGGGACTTCGACTGACAGAGGGCGTCGAATTCGCTCGGTTTGCCGCCCGAACAGGGCGAACCGTTGCAGAATCAGTGGATTCGGAGATACTGAAGCAATGCATCGAAGCCGGTTACATTGTCTTAACGCCCGAACGCATCATCGCAACGCGCGAGGGTCGCCTTCGGCTGGATTCACTGCTGGCAGCACTGGTGAACTAACAAGCTGTTAGCCGGATTGGCCCCCAACCCGAACCTAGCGGCTGACCCGATATACCGGCAGAGGCGCAAGCAACGCCCGCTCCTCGCCCCGGAAATCGTTCACCACCCGAGACTTACTGCTGAACACCATCGTACCCCGCTCGGCCGCCGAGAAAGCCGGCCAAGCGGGAGCTGCCGCCGTGTTGGGGTTCCCCGTCCGGGCAAATGCGATCCAGGCGGCGCTCATTTGATCCGCCAAACCCTGCGGCTCCGCCCCGCTCCCCACCATGGCCTCCGATTTCGCCACATTGTCGAACACAAACGCCAGATCCAGTGAGTGCGGCGAACCCCACTTCCCGCCATCCACCGGCGTGGCCCAATCCAACTCATACAGCCACACAGACCCCGCCCCCTGCGCAGCCTTCCGCTCCGCCTGAGCCCACGCCTGTTGGCGCACCCGCCGGTCGGTCGTGATGGCAAAGAACAGATCGGCGGCGGACGCCCCCGGCATCAGCTTCCTAAACCCGGCAACCACCCGTGAAACCTCACGATCCGGCACCCACCCCGCCAGACTCCGCACCAGGCCGGCGTCATCAAGCGCGAAATACTCCGGGTGCCCCGCTCCGAGCAGCGCGGTGGTCTCTGTTTGGGTGGAGCCCACAATCATCGGAATCCCGGCCGAAACAGCGGGTCCATCCGGCAGCCAGGGATTCCGCGGCAGCACGATCCCATCGACTACCGGACTATAGTTCGGCCTGGGTCCTGAAACGGACATGATCTTGGCCAGACCAGCCACCAGCTTATCCATCGGCACCTTTGCCAGCCGTTGCAGCTCGGCCGGCTTCACATCCACAGCGGTCAGGAACGTCAGCGCGTGTTTCGTTGCCTCGTCCGGCGTCAGACCCTCCAGGTGCGACCCACTCTGCACGATCGCTTTGTGGAACAACCCGCGCGCCTGGGGCATCGCCATCAGCGTGCTGACCTTGGCCGCCCCGCCGGACTGGCCGAAAATCGTTACATTGGCCGGATCGCCGCCAAATGCCGAAATATTGTCATGCACCCAACGCAGCGCCGCCACCAGATCGAGCATCCCGGCATTACCGGACTCCGCATACTCCGCCCCGCCCAGATGCCCGAGATACAAGAACCCAAACACATTCAACCGGTGGTTTACCGTCACCACAACCACATCGCCCCGCTGCGCCAGCCGCGTACCCTCGAACACATTGCGCGAACCGGAGCCGGCCGAGAACCCGTCGCCATGCAGCCAAACCATGACCGGCCGCCGCCGCTGGTCGCGCAGGCCAGGGGTCCAGACGTTCAAAACCAAACAGTCCTCGGACGCCTCTTTGTCGTAAGTCCAGGATGCCGTGTAGCTGCCGTGCTCGGTTCCAACCTGAGGGCACATCGGCCCATAGGCGGTCGCATCGCGGATGCCGGTCCAGTTCTTCGACGGTTTGGGGTGGCGGAATCGGTTCAGGCCGTCGGTCGTCGCGGCATACGGAATGCCCTTGAACACCTTGATTCCGCCATCTAAAATACCGCGAACCTTACCGCGATGCGTCTCGATCGTGATGTTGGGGGCAGGCGCGTTCTGACCCTTGGGGCCTGCGGCCCGGGCGCACTTCGCGGCCATACCCCATTCGGCCAAAGAAAGGGCGGCCAAGCCCAACAGGCTTCGCCGCCCGGTTGTCATTTAGCCGCGACCGACCCAAGGCATCTTCGTGGCCATGATCGTGACGAACTGCACGTTGGATTCCAGCGGCAGACCAGCCATGAACGCCACCTGCTTACCGACGTGATCGGCGTCCATGCGGGCCTCGACCATCATCTCGCCGTTCGGTTGCATCTGCCCGTTGGTGGACCGCGCCGTCATCGGCGTAAGGGCGTTGCCGATATCCACCTGACCGCAGCAGATGTCGTATTGCCGCCCGTCGAGTGAGATCGACTTCGTCAACCCGGTGATCGCATGCTTGGTGGAGGTATAGCCCACCGACCCGGGCCGCGGATTATGCGCCGAAATCGACCCGTTATTGATAATCCGCCCGCCCTGAGGCTCCTGATCGCGCATCGCCCGGAACGCCGCGTTGGCGCACAGGAACATGGCGTCGAGGTTGATCGCGCAGACCTTGCGCCACATCTCGAACGTGAAATCGCCGAAGTTGGTGGACGGGACGTTACCGCCCGCGTTGTTGAACAGCGTGTCGAGCCGGCCGTACGTGGCCTTCACCTTGGCGAACAACGCATCAACCTGGGCCGGATCGGTCACGTCGGTCGGCACGACCAGCGACTTGCCGCCCGAAGCCATGCCGGCGGTTTCTTCCAGCGCATCCGGCCGGCGTCCAACCAGCGCGACCGACCAGCCAGCCGCCAGAAGATTGAGCGACGCAGCGCGACCGATTCCGCTGCCAGCGCCGGTTACGATGGCGACTTGACCTGTCATTGGGTGTTTCCTTCCCGAGAGTGAACCAAACGCCATTCTGGACCCTGGAGGTGGCCTTTGGAAGATGGTCCGAACGCCGAATAGGACGAAATCGCCGGGGAGCAACGCTGAATCCGGTTCGGAGGCGCCACCTCCCCTTGCGATTGCCGGCTTGCGCGGCTGTACGCGAACCGCCCTCGGCAGTCCGCGATTCCTGCATCCAACCCATCATGCCAGCGAAAATCGGCATGACGATGCGACGGCGGATCGGCGGTACGGCAATATCAATGCGGGTTAGTCTAAGCAACATCGGACTGCGGCACCGAACCCCAAAAACAATCCCGCCACGGCCGGAGTTGCCCCCCGGCGACGAGAATGCGACGGTCGCATCGGAGGAACCAACCATGCTGCGCTTCGCCGCCATCGGACTGGATCATCGTCACATTTACGATCTCACCGCCGGATTGCTCGCGGCGGGGGCAGAGTGCGCAGGCCACGATCCGGAAACTTCAGACCCGCGTGTATTGGCCGGGTTTCGCAAGCGATTCCCGCATGTTCCAGCGGTCACACGCGAAATGCTGCTGGATGACCCATCCATCGGCTTCATCGTACTCGCCGCGATCCCGCGTGACCGTGCAGCTCTGGCGATCGAGGCAATGCGGCGTGGCAAAGACGTCATGGTCGATAAGCCCGGCGTGACAACCGCCGAACAACTGGCCGCGATAGAATCCGCAGTGCGGGAAACCGGCCGCATTTGGTCGATCGCGCTGGGCCGGCTGACCTCGCCAGCCGTACAGGTGGCACTGGAGGTCGCACAGTCCGGAGAATTAGGGCGATTGGTCAGCCTCACCAGCCTCGCACCACACCGCCTGAACCGGGCCCTGCGTCCCGATTGGTTCTTTGATCGGGATGCTTACGGCGGAATCATCAACGACATCGGCGTCCATTCGATCGACCAGTTCCTGGCGTTCGCAAACGCCTCGGACGCAACCATCGCAGCCAGCACAATCGGATGTTTCGGAACCGAACCGCAAGGGTTCGAGGACTTTGCCGAGATCGCCCTGCGCAGCCCCACGATGACCGGCACAATGCGACTCGACTGGTTCACGCCCGACGGTCTGCCGGACTGGGGAGACGGGCGATTGTTTCTCGTGGGAACCGAGGGTACGCTCGAACTGCGCAAAAACCTGGATATCGAGGGCAGGGCAGGCGGCGATCATATGTTCGTAGCGAACAAGAAACGGACTCGTCACCAGGATTGCAGCGGCATGCCGGTGACCTACTACCGCGATTTCCTGGACGATGTGCGCGACCGAACCGGACGGATGCTGGACGGTGGGCGCGTGTTCTCCGTCTGCCGATTGGCGTTACGATGTCAGGCAGAAGCGGTGCGGTTTACGCCGTAACCAAAATCCCGGTCAGCCCCGCCGCCAGCACTTGCCGCAGATCGTCCAACGCCAGCGCCACGCACCCTTCGGTCGGCGCGAAATCGTCACGGGCCACATGCAGGAAGATCGCCGATCCCAAACCCGGCCGGACGGGGGCGTCGTTCCACCCCAAAACCCCGATGATGTCGTAAACAGGGTCGTCGAGCCATAACGCTTCGGCACGCCCATTGATCGGCAGATGCACCCGACGGTTATAGGCAGCGTCGGCCGGGTCGTCGCACCAGCCGTCCCGGGGCGAAATCGTTTCCACCGGCACCGAACAGAGGGGCGCCGCGCCGCGATCGGGCCGGTACAGCACACCACGCAGTGGCAACAGCCCGATCGGCGTTGCGCCATCGCCCTCCCGCTTATCCACCCGCACGCCACCGCGCCCAAGCGCCGCCCGGAATTTATGAGTTCCCAACACGAAAATTCCGTTTGATGAGACAATCGCGCGCATCTTTCGCTGGTCCTCCGGGTCGCCGGGCGTTTCCACGCCGGTCATTCTGGTTATACCCTGAACGCACTCAACGGAGGAAACCAATGGCCCGCGTCCCCTATCTCGAACCATCCGACCTGGCACCCGAGGATCAGGACCTGCTCAAACGTCCGATCTGGCTGTTTAAGGCACTGGTCAACTCGCCCAAGGCAGCACGCGCCTTTTCCGGGCTGGGCGGGTACATTCGCTATGGCAGCAAACTCGATCCCAGATTGCGCGAACTCGCCATCCTCCAGGTCGGCTGGCTTGCCCGCTCACCCTACGAATGGTCGCACCATGTCAAGCTCGGCCACGATTTCGGCGTTAGCGACGACGACGTCCAGGCCTTGATCGACGACACGGACGGCAAGCCGACCACACTCGATCCGTTATCAAAACTGGTGCTGAAGGGCGCGCGGGAGATGACCTCCAACGGCGCCATGGCCGAGGCCACCTTCGCGGCGCTACAGGCGGAACTAGGCAACGAACTGGTGGTCGATCTGACACTGACCATCGGGTTCTACAACGCCGTCGTCCGGGTGCTCGGCACGCTACAGATCGACGTGGAGCCGGAATACCAACCCTACATGGACCGGTTCCCCTTTCCTGCGTAACCGGGAGTTTCGTTGCTGTATAACGATTGTTTCGACATGTGGCAGCGAAATTCAGCCCTGGCATCGAGGCCAAATTCAATGTTTGCCTAAGCGGGTGGATTTTCGTGCCGCCGCGTGCGATGGCTCCGCACGCGGATGGCAGGGGCGTTAGCGTATGACGATCGAAGGGCGGCACGGGATGGGCATGGCCGAGCGAGCGATGCCGCTGGTGTTTGTTGTCATCTGGTCCACGGGGTTCATCGTCGCCCGGCTAATCGCCCCACATGCCGAACCACTAACCTTCCTGTCGATCCGTTACGCGCTAGGTGCGCTGGTGTTCAGCGTTATCGCCGTCGTGGCCGGGGCGCGGTGGCCGCGCACGCTCGCTGCCTGGCGCAGCGCCCTGGTGGCGGGCGTGTTGATGCAAAGCGTCTATACAGTCGGAGTCTTCTGGGCGGTCAGGCACGGCCTGCCCGCAGGCATCGCGGCGCTGATCGCCGGATTGCAACCGTTGCTGACCGGCGCCCTGGCCTTCCCATTACTGGGTGAGCGGGTCCAGCCGAGGCAATGGTTCGGCATAGCCCTCGGGTTTTCCGGCGCTCTGCTGGTGCTGTCACCCGGCACGGGTACCATAGCCACGCTGCCAATATTACCCGTCGCCGTATGCTTCGGCGGCATGATGGGCATGACGCTCGGCACAATTTGGCAAAAACGCACCGCGGCCGGCGCCGATCTGCGCACCAACGCAGCCGTGCAGTTCCTGGGCGCTGCCGTAGTAACGACCCCACTGGCGCTACTACTGGAGGACGGGCGATTCGACGGCAGCCTGGAGGTCTGGGCAGGCCTGCTGTGGGCGGTGTTCGGCCTGTCGGTCGGCGCGATCTCGTTGCTGATGCTGCTGATCCGCCGAGGTGCCATCGCCGGGGTGGCGTCGCTGTTCTATCTGGTCCCACCAGTCTCGGCGACAATGGCGTTCCTGCTGTTCGGGGAGCAACTGAGTGCCGTTCAAATGACCGGCATGCTGGTCGCGGCGGCGGGCGTTGCCATCGCGAACCGGGGGTAAGCGGCGGCCTCAGTCGCGATCCATAATGACGATTTTTCATACCTTATGGCGAGCCAAAAATCCGGCAATAGTTTCTCGAACAGCGCCTCCGGCAGCATGCCATCATCGCCCGCGAAGGGGCACACGTTCAGATCGCCGAACGAAACGGATTGACGATTCGCAGCCCTTTTTCCAGTGCCATCCCATGCTGCATGTCCTCGGACCACAACGTATCGCACCCGGCCTCGATCGCCGACGCGGCAATCATCGCATCATAGGTCGAGAAATTGTAACGCTCGGCCAGCGCAAGGCCGGCCTCGTGCGTTTCGACGGTGATGGACTGGACGGTCAGCAAGTCGCGCAGCGTTGACAGAAACGTCTGGATTTCGTGCCACGACATCCGCATCTTGCGGCGCGCGACGTTGGTGAACTCGTTCAGCACCTGCACGCTGATCGTGCCACCACCGCTGATGACCTCTTCCGCCCGGTTAGCCTTCACGGGGTCGCCTGACGCGAGATAGACCAGGACATTGGTGTCGAAAAAGCTACCGGACATTGGCTTCGTCGCGATCGAACTTAAAATCGGCAGGCAGCCGGCCACGAAACGCGCGGAGCCGCTTTAACAGTTCCTCCCGGCCGGGTTTGCGCGCGATGGCGAATTCTCTGGCTCCCGCCACATGAATTTCGATTTCATCGCCGCTTTTGAGTTCGAGCGCCTCGACTAAGGCGGCGGGGAGGCGTACGGCGAGGCTGTTGCCCCACTTGGCGACCTGCATGCCATCTTCCTTTGATATAC
>JANXLQ010000407.1 GCA_025355085.1 Rhodopila sp. | reverse complement strand
GATCATTGAACGCAGTTGCCGGAGTTGCCCGGCCGTCACCCGTGATCCGGTCGGGCGCACGCGCTCCAGGGACACAGCGGTAACCGACGGCGCCAGCGCGTGGCACCGTTTCGTGCAGCCATTTTCCGCTGACGGATCGATTGTGACCGACAGCGAGGGCATGGCCAGTTCGGTGTCCTCGGTCAGCGGAACGACGATGATGTTCGGGTAGTCGTCGCTGAAAAGTCCGTTGTCCTCAACCACAATGGCAGGACGGAGCTTGTTCGGCTCCTTCGGCCGAGCGCCGCCGCGCCAATCGACCAGGACGATGGCTCCAGCCGCAAGTCGCATCATTCAGCCATCCGCCGACCCGGGCGTGCCCCAATCGGCCATGAACTGTCTGGCGGCTGGATCTTGCGCAACGTGCTGGGCCACGCGCTCGCTTTCGGCGCGGATGTGCGCCCGCCGAACGTCCTTTGCCGCCTGGCGGGCCAGTTCGCGCAGGTACGTCGCCAAGCCAATACCGCGTGAGCGCGCTTCATCCTCAAGCGTCTGGCGCACGTCCGGGTCGAGGCGAATAGAAATGGGGGCGGTCATGGCGGCTCCTGTAGCCGAGGATGTAGCACATTTTAGTAGTACGATTGGCAAAATGCCAGCGTTTCATCGCTTATGGACATTGGCGGGGCGCTGTCCTGGGAGATGTTCGCCACTGACGCGCACAACGCCAGTATTATGAAGTGCTGGCGGGTTATTCTCGGGAAACTTCCGCCAGCGATGGGGGGCGGTTATCATGTATGGGGACCTCATCCCGTTGCATCGCGAAACGTTCATTTACCCGATTACCCTGCGTGGCATACACGTCAGGGTTGACACAAACTAACGTTAATGTTAGTAAAACAGACATGGAGCATACGGCACCAACCACCACCCAGGCTGCCCCGCCCGATCCCACACAGGACCGGGCCGGCCGCACCGAGCCCGCCGCCACCATACCACAACGCCTCGCCGCCCTGCTGCATGTCGTCCGCGTCCTGCTCGGTCACGGCCGCCGCCTCGCCGAAACCGTTCCGAACCGTGCCGCCAGCGTAGAATTCGCCACCCTGGCCGCCGTTTGCGGCACCTACAACCTGCCGTCCATCCTCGCCCGCCTCCAACGCGGCATCCTGCGCGCCATGGCGTTGGAGCGTTACCTCCTCGCCCGCGCCGAAAAAGGCCGCGAGATCGCATTCGTGGAATGGCGCGAGCGCACGCCGGCCAAACCGCCAGTCGCACCGCAAGAGGGGGCGCTGGCCGAACCGCAAGAGGCGGAGCAACAGGCGCCCAAACCCGGCGGCCGCCCGTTCGATCCGGACGATCTCCACATCCCCACCCTCAAGGAACTCGAAGCCGAAGTCCGCCGCCGGCCGCTCGGCCGCACCGTCGCGCTTATCTGCATGGACCTCGCCGTCGTTCCCGGTTTCTGTACCGGCACATTCTGGAATCAGGTGTTCGAGGCGCTACAGAGTTACGGCGGCAACCTCGCTACCCTGTATAAAGTGCGGGAACACCGCGCGACATCCTTTCAGAAAGAACGGGACCAGCACCCGGACTCCTGGGGCTGGGACTGGAAGGACTTTGGACGAGAGACGGTTCGCCAAGTGCTGGGGTGCCTGATCGGCGAGGCGCCAACGACAGACCCGCCCGGCCCGATTCTGGCCACCGCTCTACCCTGATCCCCATCCAAGAACAGTCACCGCACCCTCGACTTCCGGGGGCGCATTCGCGCGCGCACCGCCCAACCGGACCATCATCGGGACTGGACGCTGCATCGGTCATGTTCAGAACGTTACGACTTTTCGCACTTTCCCCCGATTGCCCCGGGAGGTGATCGTCACTTCCAACCGGCCGGTGACGGATTTCCCATCCCTTCGCGAACCACCTCGCCGGACCCAGAGTAGCCCTGACCCGGACGCTCCCCTATGCTCCCGCCCAACCAAAGGGAACAAGTCCATGAAAATCGCCCGCATCGAGACCTTCCTGTTCGACCCCGGCACAGCCAAAAACCTGCTGTTCTGCCGCGTCGAAACCGAAAGCGGCATCCACGGCTGGGGTGAGGCCTACGTCACCCCCGGCAAGGAACAAATCACCGAACTCCTGTTGCGCAATGTCGGAAAGTACATGATCGGCCGCGACGCGTTCAGCATCCGCCACACCGGCCAAGTGGTGTTCGAGGACTTCGCCATGCGCCGCACCTCGCTAGACCTGATGTCGGCCTGGAGCGCGATCGAGATCGCCATGTGGGACATCGTTGCGAAAAACGCCGGTCAGCCGCTGTACAACATCCTCGGCGGCGCCTCCCGCGAACGGGTCAAAGTTTACGCCAACGGCTGGTCCAGCGGCACCGAAAGCATCGAGCAGAATGTCGAACGCGCCCTGCTGGTGAAGGACATGGGCTATACCGCCCTGAAATGGGACCCGTTCCCCGGCCCGTGGCGCAACTTCGTCCATCGCGAGGACGAAGACCACGTCGTCAACTACGTCCGCCAAATGCGCGAGGCGCTCGGTCCCGACTTCACCCTGCTTGTCGAAGTCCATCGCCGTCTGGCACCGATGCACGCCATTCGCATCGGCCGGCGCATAGCCGAATACGACATCGGCTGGTACGAAGAACCCTGCCTGTGCGACAACATCGAATTGGTCGCCGAGGTCCGCCGAGCGCTGCCGATGCCAATTGTTACCGGAGAGGCGATTTACTCGAAGGAGGGTTTTGCCCAGGCCCTGGCCGCGCGTGCTGCTGACATTATCAATCCCGATATCTGCAACTGCGGCGGAATTTCCGCGATGTTGGATATTGCCGCAATGGCGCAGCCACACGCCGTGGCGATCTCACCGCACAACTATAATTCGACCCTGGTTGGGCTGGCGGCTACCGTGCAGTTGTCCGCGATGATCCCGAATTTCATGATCGCGGAATGCTTCATCAACCTGAAACCGGCCTGCGATGAAATCGCGGTGACGCCCCTGACGGTTCACGAAAGCTTCGTCGATCTACCCACTACACCGGGTATCGGCATTGACCTGGATGTCGCCCGCCTGCGCGCCAAACCGTATCGCGACATGGGAACGCGGATGGGAAAGGGGTTACGGTCTTATACGGAGGAATTCCCCCGCAAGAATTACACCGTGGCAGCGACGCGAACCGGGTATTGAGGTTGAAATATCTCAGCCTGGCGGTCTTGCCGCCGAACGTTACGGTAGTTTTATATATAACCGTCACGGCTGGCGGATATTCTCCACCATGGACACCGGCGCAAAGCCTTGCGTCCGTTGCGCAATGAACGACTACACCGCCCTGCTGCGCGCCCCGCGCTTCCGCGCCTTCTGGTTGGCACTTCTGTGTAACAACCTGGGAAGCTGGTGCGTCATCGCGACCCTGCCGATTCTGGTGGCGGAGCGGTATGGCGCCGGAATGGTCCTGGTGCTCAGCCTGGGATTGCGTATCGTTCCCAAGGTCATCCTGGCTCCACTCGCCGGCGGGTTGTTGCGCCGGTTCGGCCCCCCGCGCCTCGCCAGCACCGCAATGGTCTTGATGGCCCTGCTGACCGCGCTGCTGCCATGGTGCGGCAACCTGATCCTGCTGCAAGCCCTCATTGGTACCATCGGCACGCTGGACCTGTTCGTCGTGCCAGGGCTGCTGTCACTCCGAGGCCCCGTCACGCCCGCCGGACGGGAGATGGCCGGCAACACAATGTGTTCGGTAGCAGACCGGGCCGCGAAAGTGGTCGGCCCAGCGCTCGGCGGCCTGGCGGTTACAGTAGGCTTCGGCCCAGCCTTTGTTGGGTTCGCACTGCTGATCGCGCTATCCGCCATCCCGGTGTCCCAACTATCGATTCCGGCCGAGACCCCGGGAACGCGCGCCCAGGCCGGCAGCCTAATGACTTTCCTGCACATGATCCGCACCGACCGCCAAGTCTCAGGCCTCCTGATCGTTGCCGTCACCTACATGGTCTTGCTCGGTGGCCTGAGGCCTTTCCTGTTCTGGGCCAACCGAGATTGGTTCGGCGCCTCCGACACCGCCTGGACCGGCCTGTTGGTCGCCCAAGGCGCAGGCGCCCTGATCGGCGCCCTGTGTTCCGCCCTGTTCGTGTCGCGGATGCTCCGAGGCATGTCGGCCTACACGCTGACTCTGCTGACCGGCATCATGGAAGGCGCGTTCCACCTGCTGCTTCTGTTTGCGCAGACCAGCACCCAGGCGATCGTCATCCTGGCCGTGGCAGGCATTCCCGAGATACTCTCGACCGCCTCTTGGTTCACTGCCATGCAGGCTCGGCTGGCGCCAGCGCAGCAGGCTCTGTTCTTCACGTTCGCCGCCCCGCTGTGGGATATGTTCTTCGCGTTGGGGATCGCCTCGGCCGCACTGCATGCCGAGGGCGTGTTGTCGCTGTCGAGCTACTGGGCGTTCGTGTCGCTGACGGCCACGCTGCCGTTGGTGCCGCTGTTGGCAGCGCGGATGCGGCACAGGGCAATCGGGTGAAGGTCGTCTCACACGTTCATCGTCATGGTGGGCGAATGCCCCCCATGACGATGACAGATCGGCGCGCCGCTTGTAGCGACGCAGTTATTGTTGGGCGTCG
>JANXLQ010000391.1 GCA_025355085.1 Rhodopila sp. | reverse complement strand
TTTTGGTCCCCCCCCACCCCCCCAACCATGACGGCGATACATCCAGGCGTTCACGCCAGACCAGGACCGCCGGGACGCTCATTCTTTTTCTGCTAACCCTGTCGCCCTTCACTCACGCCGCTTCCCTGCCGCCAACCGAATCGACCACCGGCCTTGTTGTGTCCGCCCAGCATCTGGCGGCCGAGGCGGGCGTCGATATCCTGCGCCGTGGGGGCAACGCGATCGATGCCGCTGTCGCGGTCGGTTACGCCGAGGCCGTCGTGAATCCTTGCTGCGGTAACATCGGTGGCGGCGGCTTCTTGATCGCCCACTTCCCCAACGGCCGCGATATTTTTCTGAACTTTCGGGAAATGGCGCCAGCCGCCGCCACACGCGACATGTATCTCGACGGCGCGGGCCAGAGAGTTCCGGGCGCCAGCGTGGCCGGCTGGAAATCGGTCGCGGTTCCAGGGACCGTGCTGGGGCTGGATACCGCACTGCTAAAATATGGCTCGATGCCACGCGAGATGGTCATGGCCGAAGCCATCCGATTGGCGCGCGAGGGCTTTATCCTGACCACGGCGGACGCCGACATCCTGGCCCGCGGCACGCCTCTCTTGCGCCAGGATGCAACCGCTGCCCGGATATTTCTCCATTCCGACGGCTCTCCGCTTTTGGCCGGCGAGCGGTTACGCCAAACGGAATTGGCGGCAACCTTGCAGGCCATCGCCAATGGCGGATCGGATGCATTCTATAAGGACCATGTTCCCAATGCCGTGGCATCGGCCTCCGGCATGGGCGGCGGGATCGTCACCGCCGCCGATTTCGCGGCCTACCATCTTACCGAATCCACACCGCTGACGTGCATCTATCGCGGCCATACCGTTATGTCCGCGCCGCCCCCGTCGTCCGGAGGCACCGCGATATGCGAGACGCTCAATATTCTTGAAGGCTATGACCTGAAGGGCATGGGATTCCATTCCGCCGGCGCGGTCCATGTCATGACCGAAGCCTTCCGGCGCGCGTTTTACGATCGCAACACCTTGCTGGGCGATCCGGCTTTCGTGCCGGTGCCGTTGACCCGCCTGTTGTCCAAGGACTACGCCGTGGCCCAGCGTGCGCAGATCAGCGATCGCGCAACCCCGTCCGCCAGCCTTAAAAGCCCGGTTGTGCCTTCGGGGGAAAAGCCGGAGACGACGCACTTCTCGGTCATGGACAAGATGGGCGGCGCGGTTTCCGTTACCTATACGATCAACGGCGGATTCGGAGCCGGGGTCGTTGCCGGGGACACCGGGTTCCTGCTGAACGACGAGATGGACGACTTCACCACCCAGTCCGGCGCGCCCAACCAGTATGGCCTGGTTCAGGCGGAGCCCAATATCATCGCGCCGGGCAAGCGGCCGCTGTCATCGATGGCGCCAACGATCGTGCTCAGGGACGGGACGGTGAAGATGGTCCTCGGCTCCCCCGGCGGTCCGGCAATTATTACATCCGTTGTGCAAACAATCCTGAATATGATCGACTTTGGCATGGACGCACAAGAAGCGGTCGATGCGCCCCGGGTGCATGCACAATGGCTGCCCGACGTTTTGTACGCGGAACCGTTTGCATTGTCGCCCGACACCAGGGCATTGCTTGAGCAGATGGGGCATCGGATTCAGGAACGAAAGCCATGGGGTGCCGTGGCACTGATTGCGGCAGGTATCGCAGGCAATAAAAGTGCGCCCGCACCTGATTCCGTTGCCAGCCATGCAACCTTGCAGAGTGCGTATTACGGTGCGAACGATTCACGGCGTGCCGCCGGTATTGCCCTGGCACCCTGACCCTCGGTTCATGCGAGACGGGGTGTTACAGGCGGCATGCCCCAGCCTCTTGCTTCCGGTGGGTGGTTGCGGCCATAGACACGTCCTCATCAATCGACAGGATCGCTGTACCATGCCCGCCATCACCCTGCCCGACGGTTCCGTGCGCCAGTTCGATGCGCCGGTCACCGGCACGGACGTGGCGGCCGCGATCGGCCCCGGCCTGCTGCGCGCTGCACTCGCCATGAAGCTCGATGGCAAGATCGTCGATCTGGCAACCATGATCGCGCAGGACGCCAACATCGTCTTTATCACCCGCCGCGACCCCGACGCGTTGGAACTGATCCGCCACGACGCCGCCCACGTCCTGGCCGAGGCCGTCCAGGCGCTGTACCCCGGCACCCAGGTTACCATCGGCCCATCGATCGAGAACGGCTTCTATTACGATTTCGCCCGGAACGAGCCGTTCACCCCGGACGACTTCGCCGCCATCGAATCGAAGATGCGCGACATTATCGGCCGGGCCGCCCCCTTTGTGCGAAAGGAAATCGACCGCGACGAAGCCATCGCCTTCTTCCATGCCAAGGGGGAGAAATACAAAGCGCAGCTCATTCAAGATCTGCCGGCCACCGAAACCATCACTCTTTACAGCCAGGGCGATTGGATCGATCTGTGCCGTGGCCCGCACATGCGCACCACCGCCGATGTCGGAACCGCGTTCAAACTGATGAAGGTGGCCGGCGCCTATTGGCGGGGCGATCACCGCAACGCCATGCTGTCGCGCATCTACGGCACCGTCTGGCGCGACCAGAAGGAACTCGACGCCCACCTGCACCAGTTGGAGGAAGCGGAACGCCGCGACCACCGCAAGATCGGCAAGGAAATGGACCTGTTCCATATCCAGGAGGAGGCAGTCGGCTCAATTTTCTGGCACCCCAAGGGCTGGAAACTGTATCGCACGGTCGAGTCCTACCTGCGCCGCCGCCTGGACGCCAACGGCTACCAAGAGGTGAAAACCCCGCAGTTGGTGGACCGCAGCCTGTGGGAAAAGTCTGGCCACTGGGACAACTACCGCCAGAACATGTTCATTGCGCAGGTGGAAGACGAAGACAAATTCCTCGCGCTGAAGCCGATGAACTGCCCCTGCCATGTGCAGATTTTCCGGCATGGCCTGCGTTCGTATCGTGAATTGCCGTTGCGCATGGCGGAAATGGGATCATGCCACCGGTATGAACCGTCAGGCTCGCTGCACGGCATCATGCGCGTCCGTGCCTTTACCCAGGACGACGCCCACATTTTTTGCACCGAAGCCCAGATTGCCTCCGAGACCGCTCGGTTTGTCGAACTGCTTTCGGCCGTTTATCGCGACTTCGGTTTTCCAGACTTCCGCATCAAATTCAGCGATCGCCCGGAAGCCCGCATTGGCAGCGACGAAGCGTGGGATCAGGCGGAGGGCGCGTTACGCGAAGCCTGCGCCATTGCCGGCGTTGAATTCGAATTGAACCCGGGCGAAGGCGCGTTCTACGGCCCGAAGCTGGAATTCGTCTTGCGTGACGCGATCGGCCGCGATTGGCAATGCGGCACGCTCCAGGTCGATCCCAACCTGCCGGAACGCCTGGATGCCGAATATGTCGGCGAGGACGGCGCCCGCCACCGCCCGATCATGCTGCATCGCGCGATCTTCGGCAGCTTCGAACGCTTTATCGGCATCCTGATCGAGCAATATGCCGGGCGTTTCCCACTGTGGCTCGCGCCGGTGCAGGCCGTCGTTGCGACTATCGTTTCCGATGCCGACGATTATGCCAAGGAGGTCGCCGCCGCGTTCGCCAAGGCAGGGCTGGCGGTGAACACAGATCTGACCAACCAAAAGATCAACGCCAAGGTTCGTGAACACAGCCTCGCGCTGGTTCCGGTCCTGGCCGTCGTCGGCCGAAAAGAGGCGGAAAACCGCACCGTGGCGATCCGCCGGCTTGGAAGTCAGGCGCAGGAAGTGCTTTCGTTGGACGAAGCGGTTGCCAGACTTGCAGCGGAAGCAACACCTCCCGATTTAAAAGCAAACAACACGGCTTGATTTTAGGCCACGCTTTGGCCCACACTACCGAATGGTCAACGATGAGTGCATTCATGCGCCGCCGTTAACCGCTGTAACAGAGACAGGAGAAAACGATAGCCAGAGGACCAATGGCCGCCCCGCCAACCCGCGACGGCCCCCGCGTGAATGAGGAAATCCGAATCCCGCAGGTACGCCTGATCGATCAGGACGGTGAAATGCAGGGCGTACTGACCGTACGCGAGGCGATGCAACGCGCCTTCGCGGTTGGTCTCGACCTGGTGGAAATCAGCCCCAACGCCGATCCGCCGGTCTGCAAAATCCTCGACTTCGGCAAGTTCAAATACGAACAGCAAAAAAAGAAGAACGAGGCCAAGAAAAAGCAAAAAGTCATCGAGATCAAAGAGATCATGGTGCGCCCGAATATCGATGAGAACGACTATCAGGTGAAGATGCGCGCCATGAAGTCGTTCATCGATGACGGCGACAAGGTCAAAGTGACACTGCGCTTCCGTGGCCGCGAAATGGCTCACCAGGATATCGGTGTGCGCGTGCTGGAGCGTATCCGGTCTGAGATGGACACGACCTCTAAGGTCGAACAGATGCCCCGGATGGAAAAC
>JANXLQ010000378.1 GCA_025355085.1 Rhodopila sp. | reverse complement strand
CTTCGCACACCATGACGAGGAACGTATGAGACGACCTTCACCCGATTGCCCTGTGGCCGTACCCGCGAAAAGAAGTGGGGCGCCGGCCTGTCCTCGTCATGATGCGCAAAGGCGCGCCATCCACGTCTTTTCTGGTCCGAGACGCCAAAAGACATGGATGGTGCGCCTTCGCACACCATGACGAGGAACGTATGAGACGACCTTCACCCGATTGCCCTGGGGCCGCCATTCGATTGAACCAGCGGCGCCCCGGCAGATAGATTCTCTATAATAACAATTAAGGCAGCGTCGAACCACCCTGGAACTTCCGCCATGCACTCATTTGCACCGCGGATGTCAGGCAATGCACAACGACTGGCTTCGTCTTCACGGCGAACGCCCGGGCGATGCCTTCGGCGATTTCCGACTCCTCCCGGATTGTTATGCCCTCAGCGCCGAAAGCGCGGCCCCAGGCGGCGAAATCCGGGTTTGTCAGCCGCGTCGCCTCCATAAACTTCCGCTCGGGATACCGAACGTAGCTGTGCATCCCGATCGTGCCGTACATGGAGTTGTCCGAGATGATAATGATCGGATTGCCGCCGTACTGAAACGCCGTGGCGATTTCATTGCCAGCCATCAACGCGCCGCCATCCCCCATGAACGCAACGACCTGCCTGCCCGGCCGGCGCAGCGTTGCCGCCACTGCCATCGGCATACCCGACCCCATGGCGCCCACCACCGACGACAGGAACTCCTGACCCGGCTTGAAGCCGATGTACCGGTGCAGATACGATCCAAAATTACCGGCGTCCGATGTAATTACCGCGTCGTCTGCCAGGTGCTTATCGACCTCGCAAACAATGGCGGCGAAGTTGATGCCGTCGGTTGCCGGCTCCCACGTTTTCTCCAGCAGCGACAGATGGATCTTGTGCAATCCGTCCACCCAACCGCGACGCTTCGCGGCATCGGCGGGTGGTTGCCGAGCGAGCAGGGCTTTGATGACCTCGTACGGATTGCAGGGCATGCCGAGATCGACGCGCCAGACGCGGCCGACCTCGTTCGGGTCGGGCCAGATATGCACAACGGGAAGCTGAGGCTGCGGCGCGGCGGGAAACGTGTAGGACTGACTGACCGTGTCGGTCAGACGCTCCCCCAGCGCCACGATCAGATCGGCCTTCTTCATCTCCGACATCAGCGCCGGAGGAACCCGGATGCCCATGTACCCGCCGTAGTTGGGGTGGCGGGCATCGAACAGTTGCGGACGGCGATGCGTGGGATTGATGGGCAGGACCCATTCTTCCGACAACCGTTGCAGGTCGGCATAGACCCCCTTTTCGTGCAGGCTGTCCGACAACAGCGCTCCGCCCACCAGGATTAAGGGGCGTTCGGCTTTTGCCAGCATGGCGGCAAGCTGTTCCAGATCCTGAGTGCGCGGCCCGGCGACAACCCGGGGGCGTGGCAGATTCACTTCGGCGTCGGTAACTTCGTCGAAAATGTCCTCCGGCAGGATAACCGCAACCGGCCCGGGTGTGCCGCTTTCCGCGATATGAAAGGCGCGCGCTATGGCTTCCGACGCCTGCTCGGGTTCATTCACCTCGATGACGCTTTTGGTGATGTCGGACAACAGCTTGGAGTAATTCTGCTCCTGCAACGCCAGCCGGCCGAAATCCTTACGCTCCACCTGACCGACCAGCATGACCAGCGGCGTGGCGTCATGAAACGCGGAATGGATCGACACCATCGCGTTCGAAAGCCCCGGCCCGCGTGAGACGATGCACACGCCTGCCCGATTGCGCAGCCGGCCGTCGGCGACGGCCATAAACCCTGCCCCGCCCTCATGCCGGCACACGATCATCCGAATCGAGTTCCGCTCGCTCAGCACACTGGTCAGGCCGACATAGCTCTCTCCGGGAACACAAAATATTTGGTCCACATCGTGGGCTTCGAGCGTGTCCGCTAACAAGCGGGCGACTGTGGTGGCAGTCATCTTGGGTGCGTCTCCTTATTGGGTTGTGCCGACGATAGGATGACGTTGCGTGCGTGACCAGAGCGGCGCTGGATGCTAAGGACCGTTGCATGATTCATCGACTCTACGCGCGCGTCATGGCGTTGGCCGCTTCCCGCAACGCCACATGGTGGCTGGCGCTTATCGCGTTCGCCGAAGCCAGCTTTTTCCCCATCCCGCCCGATGCGCTGCTGGTGCCAATGGCACTGAGCAAGCCCCGGTCCGCGTGGCGATTCGCCGCCATCTGCACCGCCGGCAGTATCGCCGGCGGTGCGCTCGGCTACCTGATCGGATTCGCCGTCTTCGACCAGGTCGCCCGGCCAATCCTGAACATCTACGGCTACGGCCCCGCTTTCGCCGCGTTCCAGGCGAAATTTCAGGAGTACGGGTTGTGGATTGTCCTGATCAAAGGCCTGACGCCGATCCCGTACAAGATTGTCACCATTTCGGCCGGTGCCGCGCGGTTCGACTTCGCGCTGTTCATGCTGGCCAGCGTTGTGACGAGAGGAGCCAGATTCTTTCTGGTCGCCACGCTGTTGCACTTCCACGGCGACGCAGTGCGCGGCTTCATCGAGAAGCGGCTAACCCTGGTCACCAGCGCGGTCGCGGCCGGCGTTGTCGGCGGCTTCCTGGCGCTGAAGCTGCTCTGACGGTTGATGCCACGGCGTTCGCCCCACATGGTGCCCCGGGCGACGCGCGATTTTTAATACAGCTAGAATAATACGCTTGACATACTACGCAAACCATACTAATATTTCTTTGCGGGCGTAAACCTTTCCTTAATTTTCGGCGCGTATGGTCGGGGGTGGAAGGAGATACGCATGATCCGCTCGATCAAGGGCTCCGCGACACGGCAGTTCGTCGAACAAGGCAAGTCCAGGTTTTCCGGCATGGATGTCATGCTTGCACGCCGTCGGCTTAGTCAGATTAACACGGCGTCCAACCTCCAGGCTCTGGCCGGGTTGAACAGCGTGGGTTTGCACAAGCTGAAGGGTGACAAGCGAGATTTCTGGTCGGTGGACGTGAACGGCCCCTGGCGTATCCATTTTCGCTTCAAAGAGGGAAACGCCGATGACCTTCATATCCTGGACCCGCACTGACATGGATCGGATGGTTATGGCACGCGCCGTTTCTCCGGCTTCCCGTCCCGACGATGACGACGAAGTCTTTCGCTACGCCGACGGGATCAGCCTGCCGCCGTCCCACCCCGGCGACACGCTGGCCGACGAATTGTCCGCGCGCGGCCTTACCGCGAACGCGCTGGCGCTGAAGCTGCGGGTTCCGGCGAACCGCATCAGCGACATCGTACGCGGACGGCGTGCGCTGACGGCCGAAACCGCGTTGCGCCTGGGCCGGTATTTTGGCACCGGAGCGAAATTCTGGGTCGATCTACAGGCTGGTTACGACCTCGCCGTGGCTGCACGGGACCTGGGCGCGATCGTCGAGAAGGAAATCGATCCGGCGTAAAAATCCGCCCTCACGCGAACGTGCGAATCGCTGCCTCAGTTTCGCTACGATGCCGTGCCATCTCCAATGGGTTCCAATCCATAGGTGAGCTTTGCTTCGTCGCGTTTTCCTGAGTGCCAGCGCATCGTTACCGCTGCTGGCTGCCGCCGGCGATGCAATGGCCGCCGAACCGGCTTCTTCAGCCACACCGTTCGATGGCTCCACGGTGCGCAACATGGCGCGCCAGCTTGCCCTCCAGCCTTACAAGGCCCCGGACGACACCCTGCCGGCACCGTTCAAGACCCTGGACTTCGATGCCTATCAAGGCATCCGGTTCGACCCGGCCAAAACCCTCTGGCGCGGTACCGGCCGGCGTTTTACTGCACAGTTCTTTCATCGCGGCTATATCTATCACGACCGGGTCGCGATCTTCGAGGTCGCAGATGGCAAGTCCGAGCCGATCAGGTACAGCCGGGACATGTTCACTTTCGAAAAAATCCCGCCCAGTACAGGCGATCTGGGATTCGCGGGGTTTCGCATTCAATATCCCCTGACCCACCAGGATCCGATTGACGAGGTATGCGCATTTCTCGGCGCCAGCTATTTCCGGGCGGTGGCGAAGGGCCAGGGGTACGGCCTGTCCGCGCGGGGACTGGCGATCAAGACCGCCGACGGCAGCGGCGAGGAATTTCCGGTCTTCCGATCCTTCTGGCTGGAACGTCCCGCGCCGGGCGCCGACCTCATCGTTATTCACGCCCTGCTGGACAGTCCGAGCACTACGGCTGCGTTCCGATTCACTATCCGGCCTGGTCAGGACACGGTATTCGATACCGAAACCGCGACTTATCCGCGCGTGGACATCGCCCAGGCCGGGCTTGCACCGCTGACCAGCATGTTTTTGTTCGATGCCAACGATCATATGCGCTTCGACGACTGGCGCGCTGCGGTGCATGACTCGAACGGCCTGCAGATGCGCACTGGCCATGACGAAACGCTCTGGCGACCGCTCAACAATCCTCGGGATTTACAGATCAGTTCGTTCCAGGATGCCAGCCCGCGCGGGTTCGGCCTGATGCAGCGCCGGCGTAACTTCGTCGATTATCACGACCTGGAAAGCCGCTTCGAAAAACGCCCTTCGCTTTGGGTGGAGCCGATCGGCGACTGGGGTCAGGGTGTGGTCGAGCTGGTGGAAATCCCCAGCGACCGAGAGATCAACGACAACATGGTTGCGTTCTGGCGGCCGCACGACCCGCTGCGCGCCAAGGGCGAGTATCTGTTAAACTATCGGTTGCACTGGGGCTGGGATTCGCCCGGCGACGTCAGGCTGGCGCAAACGATGCAGACGCGATGCGGCCTGTCGTTCGATCAGAAACACCGGCAGTTCGTGATCGACTTTGCCGGCGACTCGCTCAAGACGCTGAAGCCGGATGCTCCGCCGATTCTGGATGTCACCGCTGACAAAGGCAAGATTATCAGCGCCGTCGCGCAACCCAACCCCGACATCAACGGTTGGCGGGTCAGTATCGAACTCGACCCCGAGGACAACAAGCTGGTGGAGTTGCATGCCCGCATGATGCAGGGCGGTAAACCGCTGTCGGAAACCTGGATCTACCGATGGACGAAAGGGTGAGCTTTCGGCCGCTGCCGGCGGAAGCGCCGCTGGCCATGCCGACGCAATCGTTGCGTCAGGCGCCGCAGCCCCATGATGGGCGGACCCGCCGCTTCGCCTCCTCGCCCCCCGCCATGGGATTGCGGCGCCTGTTGGTCATCGGCAGCGCGATCGTCCTGACCGGCTTCGGGGCGCGGGAGATGTACCGCGTTCTGGCGGTCAACGGCGCCACGCCGCTGGCCATATTCATGCTCGCCTTGTTCGTGGCCTTGTTCGCCTGGATCGCGTTGTCGTTCACCAGCGCGATCGCTGGATTTGTTTCGATGATCGGCGGGGGAGGCAAGCGCCTTCTGGCTCCCGGCGGCCTGCCCGCCAGCCGCACCGCGCTGTTGATGCCAACCTACAATGAATCCCCGTTGCGCATCATGGCCGGTCTGGAGGCTATCGATGAAGAAATACGACTTCTGAACGCCGGCGCCGCGTTCGACATCTTCATTCTGAGCGACACCACACACCCGGAAACCTGGCTTGCAGAGGAAAAGGCGTTCCTCGGCCTGCGCGAACGAACCGGCGGCGCGAACCGCATTTTCTATCGCCATCGCGCCAAAAATACCGCCCGCAAGGCTGGCAACATCGCCGAATGGGTCGGCCGGTTCGGCGGTGCCTACCCACAGTTCCTGATCCTGGACGCCGACAGCGTGATGCGCGGCGACACGCTGATCGCGTTGGTGCGCGCAATGGAGGCGCATCCCGACGTCGGCCTGATCCAAACCCTTCCCATCATCACCGGCGGTTCCACCCTGTTCGCTCGGATGCAGCAATTCGCCGGCCGCGTGTACGGCCCGGTCATCGCCCATGGGATCGCGTGGTGGCACGGCGCCGAGGGCAACTACTGGGGCCATAATGCGCTGATCCGCACCCGCGCCTTTGCCGAACAGGCCGGCTTGCCGGAATTGCCGGGACGCAAACCGTTCGGCGGCCACATCATGAGCCACGATTTTATCGAGGCCGCCCTGATGCGCCGGGGCGGCTGGGCGATCCACATGATGCCGGCCCTGGAGGGCAGTTACGAGGAAAGCCCACCGTCGTTGATGGACCTCGCGATCCGCGACCGGCGCTGGTGCCAGGGCAACCTACAGCACATCGGGGTCTTGCCCGCGCGGGGATTGAGCTGGGTCAGCCGGCTGCACCTGCTGACCGGCATCGGATCGTACATAACCGCGCCGCTCTGGCTGCTGTTCCTGTTGAGCGGCGTGCTGATCGCACTCCAGGCCCGTTTCATCCCGCCCGCCTACTTTCCCGACGCCGGCAAGGCGTTGTTCCCGCAATGGCCGGTGATCGACCCAATCCGAGCGATGTGGGTGTTTATTGGCACGATGGGCTTGCTGATGGTGCCTAAGGCGCTGGGTGTGATCACCGTCATGGTCCGTCGCGACCTGCGGCGCGGCTGCGGCGGTTTCTTTGGCCTGATCGGCAGTCTGCTGCTGGAAACACTCATCGCCGGCCTGTTGGCGCCGGTGGTTATGCTGACGCAATCCACTGACGTCGCGGCCATCCTGCTGGGCCGGGATTCCGGCTGGAATGCGCAGCGCCGCGACGATGGGCGCGTTCCGCTGCGCGACATCGTCCGGCTGTATCGCCGTCATACCATTCTGGGCGTGCTGTTGGGTGCCGGGGCCTTCGCGGTTTCGCTCTATCTCGCGCTGTGGATGCTGCCGGTCGTGCTGGGCCTGACTTTGGCCGTGCCGCTGGCGTACTGGACCGGCCTGCGCCGCCCCGGTGCCGGACTGCGCCGGATCGGGTTGCTGCGTATTCCGGAGGAAGTTCACCCGCCGGAAGTCTTACGCCGCACCGCCGCGCTCTACCGGCAAGCGGACGCGGCACCGGCAACCGAAGGCGTTCTGGCGTTGTTGCATGATCCGGCATTCCTGGCAGCGCATCGGCAGATGCTTCCCCCGGCACGGCGGCCGGGGATCGATCCGCTGAACGTCCCGCTTTTGATCGGGTCAGCGAAACTGGCGGAATCCAACAGCGCCGCAGCGGTTTGGCCAAGCCTGAACCCGGCGGAGCAACAAGCCGTTTTGTCCGACGGGACGGCGCTGGATCGCTTGGTGGCGTTGGGTCAATCGGCCCGCCAAAAGTAGATAAAGATCATGGTGCTATCCATCGGCTTTATCCATTATGCGTCAAGCCGCTTCGACAGAAAAAAATTCGTATGGCGGTGGATAGTCGTCGAGACGTCCAAGCACACTATAACCGGGCTTTGCCGGAACCGCGCTTTGCAGGGAAAAATCCGACGAGGTGACAAACGAAGGCACCGGCCCTGGCGAAATTCACCCCGATGACATTGCCGGATATCGGACGCATCAGTGTTTCCCCCGGAATCGATTCAAAAACGATTTCCAACGCGGTCATGGCACAGTCCGTCGATTGATGATGAACAGTATGGAAACCGGAAATATCCGATGCCGGGCTGGCGCTATGTTGAACAGCCACACCCATTGATGTCATTTCGGCGTATGGCAAGACTTCGATCCTCGCACTACCTAAGAACTGTACCTATCGGCAGAGAGGAATTTACAGTGAGTAACACGACCGCGAACCAAAGCGCATCAACCAAGCCATTTTTGTCCGACGTAAAAATACTGCGTGAACGTGCGCGGAAGAATCTGTCCGAAGGCGTTGTAACCGGAACCTATGGCGGCGATGCAAAACGGACGATTGAAATACTACAATCGGTGTTGGCGACCGAGATTGTTTGCGTGTTGCGCTACACAATGCATTCCATTTCGGCGACGGGTATTGCCAGTGAAGCGATCAAGGCCGAATTTGCCGAGCACGCCAAAGAAGAGCAGGAGCATATGATGGTTGTTGCTGAGCGTATCGACCAACTCGGCGGCACCCCCAATTTCAATCCCGAGGGCCTGGCCACACGATCCGCCTCGCAATACGTCGAGGGTAACAATCTGGTTGATATGATCAAAGAAAACCTGATCGCAGAACGGATCGCGGTGGATCATTACCGGGAGCTGATTCGGTATTTCGGCGATGACGATCCTTCGACCCGCGTGATGTTACAGGGTATTCTGACAGTCGAGGAGGAGCATGCCAGTGACATGCTTGGGCTGTTGGAGGCCCACCAGGGAACGTGAACGCCCGGACGGCACGCCAGGCTTTTAGTGTTGGTGCCACCCTTGGGTCGGTCCATACCACGCATACCCGCCCCTGTTCGGCCTGCAACCGGCCGTCCGGCGGCGGCCGGTGCAACCGTGCATGGAGAGTGCCGGCGGCCTTTCCTTGTCAATGATGCGGACCACCGGGCAGCGCCGTCCCAAGCAAACAGCCTTTACCGGCCGCGCGGTATTGGCAACCAACACTATAAAAGCCAAGTGGTCAGGCCAGCCGTTTCCAGAACACGATGGCCTCGTGCGGAGTTCCGTCGGCCGCGCGGGCGAAGTCTGGAATGCGCCCGGATTCCTGCCAGTGTTCGGCGCGATACAGCGCCTCCCCCGGGTCGCCCGCACGCGCATCCACAGTCAGTAACGATCGCCCTTGTTCCATGGCAATGTCTTCCAGGGCGTGCATGATCTGACGGCCCAGCCCGCGACGGCGGCCCGCCGGATGCACCAGGATTTTCCGAACCTCCGCCCTGTGACGTTGGTTTTCCGCCATCGCCAGATCCAGCGTGCCGGTGCCTATCAGCACGCCATCGCACCACGCCGCCACGATCGCCCGCTTGCCGCCCCCGACCTCCGTCGCCGCCTGACGCCAGAACATCCTGGCCTTATCCGGTGCGAGCGGCGCCAGGAAGCCCACTGACGCCCCGTCATCGACGCAGGCGATCATGATCTCCGCCAGCCGTGGCAATGCCGAACCTGCCGCTGCGATATCAAGGCTTTCGACGCCATCGACCGGTTTCGCGTAACCGTATTCCAGCGAATTGGAGATGTCGTTCAACACCCGGATCGGGCCATGCCGGACATAGGATCGCTTCTCGTAAAAGCGATGCGCCCGGTCGAAGCGGGTATCGCTCCATAACGCCAACCGCTTGGCGCCGGCCAAGATGGCATGGCGTTCGGCCGCATCGAGCAAGGCATGCCCGAGTCCCGAACCATGCAACGATGGCTCGACATAGACATGGCTTATTTCCCATGTCGGCGGATCAAGCGGATGCACGGCGATCATGCCGGTCACCCGGCCACCGGACTCCGCGACCCAAAGCGTGCCGCCCAGGCTCCCATAGAACGTGCTGAGACGGCGAAGCTCCGGCATTTCTCCGTCCACATCCATCTTGATGCCGGGATAGGCTGACCAGCAGGCCCAGATCAGAGCGATCAAAGCGGTGCCGTCGGAATCCTGGCCGCGCCGGATCGCCCATTCCGTAACCGAGCCACGCGGTTCGGCTTCGTTTGCCATTATGCCCTCGCTATCCGTCGAAATCCGCCAACACCATAGGGCTATTGGACCGGCAGGAAGCAACAAGCGGCCAATATCCCGGCGCATATCGCCGGATGATTTCCCGCCGCCTCTGGTCACATGCCGCCAATGCGGTAGAATCAGGGAAACCAACCGGGAGACACACAATGCCCTTCGCCACCACCGTTGACGGCGTTCGCCTGCACTATGAGGAAACCGGCACCGGCACGCCGGTGATTTTCGTGCATGAATTCGCCGGGGATCACCGGGCCTGGGAAACGCAGATGCGCCATTTCGGCCAGCGCTACCGTGCGATCACCTATGCCGCCAGGGGCTATCCGCCGTCCGATGTGCCGGATGACGTGGCAAAATACTCCCAGGCGCGGGCGGCGGACGATATCGCGGCGGTGCTCGATCATTTGGGAATCGACAAGGCGCATGTGGTTGGCCTGTCGATGGGCGGATTCGCCACGTTGCACTTTGGATTTCGCCACCCGAACCGAGCGCTGTCGCTGGTTGTGGCGGGCTGTGGCTACGGTGCCGAAAAAGGCCAGCGGGACAAATTCCGCTCGGAAGTCGCCGCTGTCGCCGCATTCCTCGACGAACAGGGGATAGAGGCATTCGCTGCCAAATACGCCTATGGCCCAACGCGGGTGCAGTTTGAAAACAAAGACCCGCGCGGCTTCGACGAATTCAAACGGCAACTCGCCGAACACTCCGCCATCGGTGCCCGGAATACCCAGTTGGGTGTGCAGGGGGAGCGTCCGTCGCTGTACGATCTGGTGGACCAGATGACCGCGCTAACCGTGCCGACACTGATTTTGACCGGCGATGAGGATTGGCCGTGCCTGCAACCGGCCCTGCTGATGAAACAGACGATCCCCGGGGCCGCGCTGTCCGTGATGCCGAATTGCGGACACACGATCAATTTGGAGGACCCCGATCAGTTCAACCGGCTGGTCGGCGAGTTCATTGTTCAGGTCGATTCGGGACGCTGGCCGAACCGCGATCCGCGGGCGATGGTGACCTCGATCACCGGTATGAAGTAGTAACGACGATCCTGTGATTGGACCGGTCGCGGCGGCCGCCGATAGGGTTCGCCGCGATGTTACCTCGTCATCTTCTGTTATTGGCATTCGTCGGCGCCCTGCCGGGTTGCGGGTCTGTCCTTACGGCCACGACCGCCGACGTGGCCGGTATCGCCGGGGCCGGAGTCGCCGGGGCGGTGACCAAAAGTCCGGCCGCCGCGGCGGGTATCGGGCTTGGTATCGCGGCGGCTGCCAACGCGGGATTGCAGGTTCTGGAACGTGATGTCCACCGCGCCGAACAAGATCAAATAGCACGGGCGGCGGGCGCCCTGGCGGTTGGCGCTGTCGGCCACTGGAGTGTCTCCCACCGCATTCCGATCGAGGACGACGAGCACGGCGATCTGGTGGTCTCCCGGCTGATCGGTTCGGCGGATTTCACCTGCAAGGAGATCGTGTTCTCCGTCGATACCGTGGAAAAGAAGGTGCCGAATCGGGCCTTCTACACGGCCACCGTGTGCAAGGATGGTTCGGCCTGGAAGTGGGCCTCAGCCGAACCGGCAACCGAGCGCTGGGGTTCGCTTCAGTGAGGATTTTTCCGTTGGCTGCGGTGGTGCTGCTGGCGGGATGTAAGGCCGCGCCCCAAATCGCCGCCGTGGTGGCGGGTGGGGCGGCCGGGGTAGCCACCGCCAATCCGGCGGTTGGATTCGCGGTTGGCGTGGCGACGGATGCCGGGGCAAATTACGCATTTCGCTATGCCTCCCGCACCTGGCATCAGGCGGAACAGGATGCGATCGCGCAGACCGCCGGGGCGCTTGCCGTTGGGGCCAAAGCGGCTTGGAAGATCGAACACAGCATCCCGATCGGCAACGAGCATGGACTGCTTCACGTCGTCCGGGCGATCGATTCGCCGCTGGCGGCCTGTAAGGAAATTGCATTTTCAGTCGATGACGGTGAAGGCGCCAAATTGCAACGCGCGTGGTTCACCACCAGCATCTGCAAGCAGGCCCAACAGTGGAAATGGGCAGCGGCAGAGCCGGCGGTGGAGCGGTGGGGGTACCTTCAATAGATTTCGTTGGTTGTTTTTTGGTCTGAGCGATTGCACATCCTCGCCGGTGCCGGTAGGGTCCGGCGCGTTGCGGGTGTAGCTCAATGGTAGAGTCCCAGCCTTCCAAGCTGGCTACGAGGGTTCGATTCCCTCCACCCGCTCCAATCCCCCCATTTGACACCTGCATGATCCCGCCGCATTCTCGGGGTTTACCCAGGGGTGCCCTACCAGCGGGGCTGAGATATCGCGGCAAACCGGTGCAACCGGCGGTGCGATGACCCTTGAACCTGATCCGGGTCATGCCGGCGGAGGGACGGGTCGGTATCGTAAGACCCTGATTCCACCGTCGGCCTAAACCCACACACCGATGAAAAACCATGCCCAGACGGCATGACGAAGGAGAGGTCCATGACGGTCCAGTCGAAGTCCACTACCCGCCCGAGTTCGGTGACCACCGGCCCGATCATAGGGTCTCGCAAGATCTACAGCAGCCCCGAGGGCCGGCCGGACATCCATGTGCCGTTCCGCGAAATCGCGCTCGACCCCAGCGCGAAGGAAGAGCCGTACTGGGCCTACGATTGTTCCGGCGTTTACACCGATCCGTCGGTAACGATCGACCTGGAAGCCGGCCTGCCGCCGATCAGGCGCGAATGGCTGGCGAAGCGCGGTTTCGACCGTATCGTGCCGCGCGCGATTCGTCCCGAAGACAACGGCAACATCGGCGCCGACAAGCTGGTGCCGCTGTGCCCGGCCGAATTGCCGATCTACGGCGCCAAGCCCGGCCAGATGGTCACGCAATACGAATTCGCCCGCGCCGGCATCATTACCGAGGAAATGATCTACGTCGCCCATCGTGAAAACATGGGCCGCACCTCCATGATCCCCGGTGCCGAGGCACGCGTTGCCGACGGCGAAAGCTTCGGCGCGGAAATTCCCGCATTCATCACTCCGGAGTTCGTTCGCAGCGAAATCGCGCGCGGCCGAGCGATTATTCCGGCGAATATCAACCATCCGGAATTGGAGCCGGTGATTATCGGCCGTAACTTCCTGGTGAAGATCAACGCCAACATCGGCAACTCGGCTGTGACGTCGGGTGTCGCCGAAGAGGTCGAAAAACTTGTGTGGGCGACCCGTTGGGGCGGCGATACCGTGATGGACCTGTCCACCGGCCGCAACATCCACAATATCCGTAGCTGGATCATGCGGAATTCGGCCGTGCCGATCGGAACGGT
>JANXLQ010000362.1 GCA_025355085.1 Rhodopila sp. | reverse complement strand
TGGGCCGAGATACGGGCGCCGCCGAATACGCCGGTCAGCACGCTGACCAGGGTGATGCCGACCTGCACCGTCGGTAGAAAACGGTGCGGATCGTCGGACAGCAACCGCGCGGCTGTCGCCCCTTTGACGCCCTTGCGCTCCAACACCGACAGCCTGGCTCGGCGGACTGACACCAACGCCAACTCGCTGAGCGAGAACAGCCCGTTCAGCAGGATCAGCAGCAGGATGATGACGATTTCGAGGCCGATGGTCATGCGTGGTTCCGGAGGATAAGGCGTGCGTTCAACGCGATTTGTAGCGGTGTATCATATCTCCGGCGCTTCATCAGGGGTTGATAGCATGTTGAACCGAGGAATGCCGATGCCAGCCATTGCGATACTTCTAACCTTGTTGGGTTTGGTCCCGATGATCTTCTTCGCGATCGGGGCCTTGAGCCACATCCCCGTGACGGCGGAGCGCATGCTGGTGTTCTTGATCGACTATGCCGCGCTGATGCTGGCTTTCGCCGGCGGTGTCCACTGGGGTCTGGCGCTGGAGTCTGGCACTGGTGCCGGGGTTGCACGGCCATCGCTGCGGTTCGGCGCCGGTGTGCTGCCCTTGGTGGTCGCGTGGGTGGCACTAATACTGGCGCAATTTGTCGCGCCGGCTGTCGCGCTGGCCGTGCTGATCGCGGCGTATCTGGCGGCCATTTCGATCGAACACCGGGCGGCGCGGCGGCCGCTGGTGCCGTCAGGTTATGTGTGGCTGCGCTGGGTGGTCTCAGTGGTCGCGGTGGGGGCAATGGCGATGGTTTTGATCCTACGAGGAGTGGGACAGACCATTGTATTCTAATGATTTCTGGTCTCGAAGCGGCGTTCATGATTTATTAACCACTGCCTAATTATTAACCGGAGCTGTCGCCGTGACCCTGTCTGTTTCCTCCGAATCCGCCGGCGAGAGCCGGTCAGCCGCCATCATCCCGTTTCCCATTCGGCCGAAGCCGGTCCGGGTTCAGCCCGCTGTTGCCACCCCCGAGGACCGGTTGGCCCGTGCGCTGGCATCGCTGAACGCGGCGTTGGCGGATCAGCGGACGGCGGTTTCCGCTTGGCGAGATGTGCTGGGGGAGTTGAAGGCGACCACGAGCGGCCTGGACGAAAACCTGCAACGCTACCGGTCGAACCTGCGCTCGCTCGGAACCAGCGTGTCGGCCCTGCACGCCAAGGTTCGATCTTTGGAGCAATGGGCGGACGGTGTGGCAGCGGCGGAATAAGCCTTTTCCGAGCGGACGCTTTCCCGGAATACCGTCGCGATTGCGTTCGTCGAGGGAAATACGGACCACGAGTTCGAAGCCGATATCGCGGCAGGCGATGGAAAGGCTGTTTCTACCGTTCTCACGCGGGCCGGTTCGGCCGAGCCAGCAGGGTTTGGGGCTGGGGTTGTTAATTGCGCCGGAGGTTGCGAGAGCGCACGGCGGGACTCTGGACGTGGCGCCGTCGGCCGAGGAGACTCGGTTTACGTTCCGCATGCCGCTGGTGCATGACCTGATGGCTGGCGCAGAGACACGCTCGGCTGGTTGATCTGGGGCGGGTTCGGGTGACGCCTTCGCGGGCAGGGACGGTTTCGGAAAGCCGTTTTTATACGAGCGGTCCCTCGTTCACCCATTTGATGGGAAGATCGAGCGCCTCGGCCTGGTCGTGGACCCATTGCCGGGCCTCATTGTGGGAGGAGCAGAGTTGCGTTGCGGGCTTGCGGCCCGCGAAATTTTCGTAAACGCCCGGTAGTGCGCCTTCGCCGACAAAGGCGGCGACGAATTCGTCCGGGCTGTTTGGCTTGATCCAGGCGAGAAGGCTGCCGTAGGGTTTCATGAGATCCGTGTATCCTGATGTGTAGAGCTCTGGATATAGACGTTTGGGCAGGTTGTTTAGGTTATGTCACACAACTGACTTACGCGGAGATGCGGAGGGAATGGTGTGTCTCGCGCCGAGGATTACTATCGGATCGTCCGTGCATGAGCGGGATGGGAGCAGCCCGATGATAGGGAGGCCGGACCGCGCCCAAGGCCGGGAGGCCTGGACCGGCTCATGGGGCGGTCGAGTGCTAAATCGTGACGAACGCCGCCAGTTTCGCCCTCACCTCTTCGGCAACCGAAGCCGGAACGGCGGCGCCGACGTAGAGGATCGGCGGAGTCAGGGTGTCGATGCTGCGGATATGACTGGTCAGGATTTCGCCATCGACGGGAGGTCCTGCGGGCAAGACGGCGCTGGAGGGAAACGGGCGCACCCGCGAGGTAATGGGGCAGACCACCGCGAGCCCGGTATTGGTGGTGAAGGCTTTCGAGGACACAACCAAAGCTGGGCGGCGTCCTGCCTGCTCCGGGCCTTTCGTTGGGTTGAAGCCGGTCCAAATTAAACCCCCGGCGTCCGGTGACCAGGCATCCTGGTTCATTCCTCAATGACCTCTTGGCCGGCATCGGGGCCCCAGTCGTAGGCATTGGCGTACAAGGCACGCCAGTCCTCCGGGGATTTTTCAGCGAACAGGTCATCCGCGGTGTAGCGGGGTTTGGCGCGCCGAATGAGGATTTGATTCGCCGCTGATTCGACTTCGACCCGGTCGCCTTCGTGAAGTTGGAACGAGTTGGCGATTTCATTGGGAAAGCGAAGAGCCAAATTCTTGCCTCAACGTCCGACGATGACATGAATCACAGATGCGATCCTTATTTGAACCGAGATATTCCTAATATATCTCAGCCACATGTTAATCCAAAGGGCTTTCCTCTCCGCCACTTTCCGCGCCAATATCACGGTAGAAACCCTGGAAGTATCGCCCATGGACGCGCTCCACTTCGAACACGCCCTCGACCGGCAGACGGCCGGCATCCTGTCCCGCTGCACCAACTGCGGCGCATGCGCCGAAGTCTGTCCGATGCCCGCCCCCGCCGGGCTGGACACGTCCGAACCCACCGCGCTGACCGCCGGCATCCTAACGTTGCTGAAGGGCGGAACCCATGCCGAGGCGCAACGTTGGGCGGAGGTCTGCTCCGGCAGCGGCCACTGCATCCCGGCGTGCCAGCACGGGGTGAACCCACGGTTGATGCTGGCCCTGGCCCGTGTCGCTACGCTGGGCCGGTCGGCCGTAACCGAGAATCGGCAGGCCGGATTTACCAAATTCGGCGCCATGACGAAGGGCGTCCGCGTCCTGTCCCGCCTGCAACTGTCACCCGAGACGTTGTCCCGCTTCAGCAGCAAAGACGACGGCCCGGCGCCGGAGGTCGTGTTCTACACCGGCTGTAACGTGTTGAAAACGCCCCACATCGTTTTGTTGGCGCTGGATATCATGGACGCGATGGGCATTACCTACCGCGTTATGGGCGGGCCGTCCGCCTGCTGCGGCGTACTGCAATTCGGGGCCGGAGATCTGGCCACCTCCGGCCGTATCGCCGGCCGCACCATTGACCGGCTTGCCGCGGCTGCCCCGCGTGCGCTGTCCTGGTGCCCCACATGTCAGATACAGTTGACGGAGGTAGCCGCTCCGGCAACCGGGGCGAATTTGGACATGGCGCCGTTTGTTCGCTTCCTGGCCGAACGCCTGGACACGCTGAAGCCGCTTCTGAAAAATCGCGTTGAACAGCGCGTCGGCCTGCACGAACATCCCGGCAATCCCGGCGTTCCAGAGGCCGCGCAAGCCATCCTGCGCGCCATCCCCGGCCTGGAGTTCGTCGATCTCGAACAACCCCGGGTCGGCTATATGTGCAACAAACTGGCGCCCTTGCCGGCGTTCAAGCAGGACGTTCACCGCAACCAACTGCAAGCTGCGGCCGATGCCGGAGTCACCACGCTGGCCGGCATTTACCACGCCTGCCACCGGGACCTGTGCGCGCACGAGCGCGACTGGCCATTCCAGGTCGTCAACTTCCTGGAACTTGTCGGCGAAAGCATGGGCCTGCACCGTCCCGACCTGTTTAAGCGGCTGAAGATCATGCAGGACGTCGATGCGATCCTGCTGGATGCCGCACCGATGATCGAAACCAACCACCTCGATCTCGACGAAGTTCGGGATGTCATCCTCCGCGATATGCTGGGTGAGCAGCCATTGCCGCTTATTCGTGGTCAAACGGGGCAGGGCAGTGTATCGGGTCCGTATTATGACCCATCCAAAGGTAACTGAATTGCGTAACTTGCTGGCGGTATCGGGTTGACCCCCTCCGCCCGGATCGCCGCCGCGATTGATTTGCTGGAGATCATCGAGGGCGCCCCGAAGCGTCCCGCCGATGCCGTCGCCAACGATTTCTTCCGGTCGCACCGCTACATTGGCTCCGGTGATCGCCGCGCCGTGTCGGATCGCGTGTGGGGCGTCATGCGCGCCCGTCGCCGGCTGGGCTGGTGGCTGGGCGATGCGCCGCAGACCGCGCGTTTGCTGGTGGCGGCGTCGCTGATGCTGGAAGGCTGGACCAAGGCCGGCGTGCAGCAAAGCTTTTCCGGTGGTCAGTTCGCGGCGCCTCCGCTGAAAGGCGGCGAGTCGAGCGTTCTGACGCGGATGGAGGGCCACACGCTCGATCATCCGACGATGCCGGAGGCGATCCGGCTGGAGATCCCGGACTGGCTGCTGCCGCATCTTTCGGCCCGCTTCGGCACCAGCCTGCATGCCGAGATGACCGCGCTGTCGCAGCCCGCGTCGCTGGATATGCGGGTCAATCTGTTGAAGGGCGATCGCGAACAGGGCCGAGCGGCGCTGGCTGCCGAGGGGTGGGAAGCAGAGACGACAAAACTGTCTCCATGGGGCCTGCGGCTGGATGGCCGGCGGCCGATCACGAGTGGGCCGGCGTTCCAGACCGGCCTGATCGAAATCCAGGACGAGGGTAGCCAGCTTGTCGCCGTCATGGTCGGTGCAACGCCGGGCATGCGCGTGGTTGACTGGTGCGCCGGAGCCGGTGGCAAGACGCTGGCGCTGGCCGGGGCGATGGAAAACCGCGGCCAGATCGTTGCGTGCGATGTTTCAGCGCCTCGGTTAGAGGGCGCTGTGCGCCGCCTGCGCCGTGCCGGGGTCCACAATGTGGAGCGGCATCTGGTGGAAGCCGGCGACAAATGGCTGAAACGCCGTGCCGGCACATTCGACCGCGTGCTGGTCGATGCACCCTGCACCGGCACCGGCACATGGCGACGCAACCCGGACGCCCGTCTGCGGTTAAGGGCAATCGACCTGGCTGAGTTGCTGCCCAAGCAGGCCGGCATTCTCGATACGGCACAGAGTTTAGTGCGCAAAGGCGGGCGCCTGATCTACGCTACGTGTTCGTTGCTGGCAGAGGAAAACGAGGGTCAGGTGACTGCTTTCCTGTATCGCCATCCCGAATTCGTTGTGATCCCCCTGGCCAAGGCATGGCCGCTGGACATTCCGGTGCCGAACTCCGGCGATTTCCTTTCGTTGACACCGGCGCGGCATGGGACGGACGGATTCTTTACCGCTGTGTTGGAGCGCGCGGGGTGATCTCTCTGCGCAAAGCGCGTGTCGCCGATGCGATCGCGATTGGCGCGGTCCACGTCGCTGCGTGGCGCAGCACTTACCCTGGTATTCTGCCCGACACGTTCCTGGCGAAGCTGTCGGTGTCGCGGCAGGCAGCGTTCTATGAGGCAGCCATTCGCGGCGGCACTGGCGTGACGGTCGCCACCGCATCGGGGGTGGATGTGCCTGCCGGCAGCCAGCCTCGCATCATTGGCTTCACCACGGCCGGCCGAGCCAGGCCCTTCGCAGTTGCCGGCGAGCGGCTGGCGGAGGGTGAGGTTGAGACGCTGTATGTCCTGGATGACTGGCGGGAACGCGGGGTCGGGCGCAAGCTGATGCGTGCCGCGGCCGGGCACCTGATGGAGATCGGGTGCAAGTCCGCGTTCGTCTGGGTGTTGCGCGACAACCCCAGCCGGTGGTTCTACCAGCGCCTGGGCGGCAAGCCGGCGGCGGAGCAGACTATTCAGATCGCGGGCCAATCCGTTGCGCAGACGGCGTTCATCTGGAACCCGATCGAGTTGTTGCTGACTGCCTCTCCGCAGGCTTCGTAATTGCCGGCCTTCATACCGGCCGGTATGGACATGCCGTTTTGAACACTTGATGGTTCGGCGTGTCCGGGCCACCGGTTCCGGCACCGGTTTACCAAATGCGCCGAGCACGCCCTGCCATAACGATCGGGGCGCGACGATCGCCAGGCACTTTGGCATTACAACCCAAACAATGCCTTCGCATTGCCTCCGGCGATGGCTGCCCGGTCGGCATCGCTGAACGATGCGACCGACGCGATGTGTCCGATCGGGTCGTATTCGCCCATGTCGTAGGGATAGTCGGTGCCGAGCAGGATTTTTTCTACCCCGAACAGCTTTACCAATGCCTCTAATTGATCGGGCGTGAAAACGATTGTATCGAGGTATATTTTCTTCAAGTAGAAACTTGGCGGTTTCCGCAACGATCCATGCGCATCGCTGCGGGCGCCCCACGCGTGGTCGATGCGTCCCGAGTAAGCGGGCAGGTAGCCGCCACCGTGGGAGGCAATGATCTTTAGATCGGGATATCGCTCCAGCACGCCGTCGAAGATCAGGTGGTGCAGCGCCATCGTGGTATCCAGCGGATTGCCGATAACGTTGTTGAAGTAAAAACGAGAAAACCGCCTCGGTTCCGTGAAACCGGCGGGGTGGATGAAGACGACGGCCTCCAAAGCCTCGGCTTTGGCCCAGAATGGTTCGAACGACGGGTCGGAGAGTTCCAGGTCGCCGACATGAGCGAGTACTTCGACGCCTTTGAATCCGAGGGTTTTTATTGCGTATTCGAGTTCTTCGGCTGCCGCTTCGCCGCCGGCCTGCAGCGGAACGGACCCCATTGCCGCCGGGATGCGCCTTGGTGCTTTCGCTGCGATTTCGGCGATGCCGTCGTTGACCATGCGGGCGGCTTCGATGCCCGCCTCGGCCGATATATTGTAGTAGCACTGCGCCGGAGCGGGGCTGATGACTTGCGCATCGACGCCCATGGCATCGAAATCCCGCATGCGCATCGCGAGGTCGATGAGGTTGGGCGTGCGGTCTTCGGCCTGCTTGCGGGTCAGGATGCGGGTTTCCTCGGTATAGACGCTGGACCCGGGGTCGGGCGTCAGATACGGTTTGGCATAGTCAGCGGCGGCCGGCACCTGCACATGGGAGTGGATATCGACGGTCAGGCTGCTCGGTCTGATCTCTCGCCCGGGCCGGCCGTGGATGCGTGCCGCGGTTAAGCCGTAACGATTATTTGGGTCGGTCATCGATTTTATTCTTCCCTGTTCTTAATCAGAATGGTCCGGAGGCAGTGCAACGGCAATCTTGCGCGGGGCGGGATCACGCGCCAATGCCTTCCGTAATATTGGTAGGCGACCCACCCCGGAGAGCGGCTGCGTC
>JANXLQ010000349.1 GCA_025355085.1 Rhodopila sp. | reverse complement strand
CTGGCGGTCGCCAGTGCTCGGCATCCCGAATGGGACCTGTTATACGGAGACGAGGTCCGGATCAGTCCGGTCAGTAACGAGAAAGAACCCTTTTTCAAGCCCGATTTCTCGCCGGATTTACTCCTGTCCACCAACTATATCGGTCGCCCCTGGGTCGCGACGGCGGCGTTGCTGGCGAAAACCGGTGTCACACCCGCCAGCCTGATCGCGGATGGCGAATACGATCTTGTACTGCGATGCGCCGAAATGGCGACCGCGGTGCAGCACCTTCCCAAACTGCTGTTGCAACGTGGCCCGATGGCGTTGGATACCCCGGAGCAGGAGCGAGCGGCACTGGAACGCATGCTGGTTCGCCGCGACATTCCGGGGGAAATCCTTGCCACGCCGACCCCGGGTACCTGGCGGGTCAAGCGGACGGTGCCGTCGCGGGGCAAGGTTTCCATCATCATCCCGACCTGCGCCGCCCACGGGTATATTGAGACCTGTATAACCACCCTTCGCGCCCGGACCACGTACAGCGATTACGAAATAATCTGTATCGACAACATACCGCCGTCCGGTGTCGCCTGGAAAGTCTGGTTGCAGCAGAATGCCGACAAGGTTGTTGAGATTGCGGACGCCTTCAACTGGTCAGCGTTCAATAACCGGGCGGCCGAAGTCGCGGACGGTGAATTCCTGCTGTTCCTGAACGACGATATCGAAATCATCCAGGACGATTGGCTGGATGCGATGATGGAGCATGCGCGCCGGCCGGACGTTGGTCTTGTCGGGCCGCAACTGCTGTATCGGGATGGCAAGGTCCAGCATGCCGGCATGTTCCTGGCGAATAACGGCATTGGACGCCACGCGTTCCGTTTCGCCGCCAGTGACGACCCCTGTTATTTTGGCCTCGCATTGACGCAACGCAACGTGATGGCCGTCACCGGCGCCTGCATGCTGGTTCGGCGAGAGACTTTCGACCGTCTCGGGCGTTTCGACGAAGCACATGAAATCGTCAATAACGATCTGGATTTTTGCCTGCGAGTGCATCGCGCCGGCTTGCTGACGGTGTTCACGCCCTATGCCACGTTAACGCATTATGAATTGGCCAGCCGCGCGAACTTAAAGGACGTGTTCGATCTGTCGCATTTTAATGCGGCGTGGAAGACGACGTTCGCGGCGGGCGATCCCTATTTCAATCCGCGTCTGTCACGGCATGCCGACGACTATCGTCCGGATGAAGAGCCGGTACAGTGGGTTGTCGCCGGTGCGCCCCTGTTCCACCCGGCGGAGATACAGAACATCCTCGTGGTCAAGCTGGATCATATAGGCGACTTCGTGACCGCCCTACGCCCGATCCGCCGCCTAAAAACCCTGTTCCCGCATGCTCGGATTACCGTCCTCGCGGGACCGGCGTCGCAGGCGTTTATCGCGCTCGAACCCTGCATCGACGCATTTATACCGTTCGCGTTCTTCCATGCCCGGTCGCAGTTGGGGGAGCGTGAGGTCAGCGACAAAAATTATACCGAACTCTCGGCGCAGCTTCGCCCCCTTCGATTCGATCTGGCGGTCGATCTGCGCAAGCATATCTCAACCCGCGATGTCCTGAAATACACAGGGGCCACATTCTTGGCAGGGTTCGATTATCAAGGGCAGTTTCCATTCCTCGATATCGCGCTGGATTGGGACGGCGACCGCAGTTTGCAGCGCAAACGCAGCCACATCGTCGATGATCTGATGGCCTTGGTGAACGCGATCGGGCACGCGTCGGAAGCCGATCGAACCATCATGCAGCCGGGGCCTGCCTCGATGCCGATGGGCGATCTGCCGGATCGGGTTCAGGCGCTGTTCGTCAAACCGGTCGTGGCCGTTCATCCGGGTGCCGGCAACATCACCAAACAATGGCCGCAGGAGCATTTCTCCGCCCTGATCGACCTGTTGATCGAACGCAACGACGTGAACATTCTTCTCGTGGGGGGGCCGGATGAGGTTGAGGTTGCCAACGCCCTGCTGGCGAGCGTTCAGCGTCCCGACGCGGTGGCATC
>JANXLQ010000303.1 GCA_025355085.1 Rhodopila sp. | reverse complement strand
GGTTGGACAGTGACCGGTTGGACAGTGACCGGTTGGACAGCGACCGGTTGGACAGTGACCGGTTGGACAGCGACCGGTTGGACAGCGACCGGTTGGTCAGTGACCGGTTGGACAGCGACCGGTTGGACAGCGACCGGTTGGTCAGTGACCGGTTCGGCCACCGCCGTTGTCGCAAATGCCGTCGTCGCAAATACAGGCGCGACAAATGCCGGCACAGTCAAGGTGTGCGAGTCGAAGGACTGAACGACAGCGCTGGCCAACGGCGGCAATGTCGGTCCGGCCATGCGCGGACAAGCAGCAGGACGCTCGTTCACCGGTTTGGCAGCATCACGCCGGATCGGTGAGGGACGGGCTTCGAGGTCGAGCCGATGGGCCTTTCCGACGATGGCATTCTTGGATACGCCAAGACGGCGACCGATTTCAGCGGTCGAGAGTCCCTGGGTCCAGAGATCCCGCAAACTGCGGATCGTTTCCTCATCCCATACCATATTCTGGTCTCCCGAAAGGCGTTGCCTACTAAATACAGTATGGGGCGTTGAAGGCGGTGGCAACGATTGAATCGGCTCCTGTAGCAGAATCCTGTGGACAACCCGGGACTCCGGCCTGCTCCGCCGGTTCCCGGTTGTCCACCGGTCAGGAACGGCCGCTTCGAACCGGGATCATTCCCCAAATACTGTAAATCCGCTGGTCGGGTGACGTTGCGTTGCCCCGCATAATCGTTCCTCCAGAAACCGTGACGCCAACCCTCGAACGGGCGGCAACGCGTTTCCAGCATCTTGGTCATGGATTAATTTGAGCTACTGCCACTGCACCGGGACGAGGCTTGGTTAACCTGAAAGTCAACGTGATCGCCGATCACTGACCTCAATCTATCATCCACTACTGGACAACGTAATTAAACCGAAGAAATTGGAGGTCCGACCCGGAATCGAACCGGGATTCACGGATTTGCAATCCGTTGCATCACCACTCTGCCATCGGACCCCCGAGCGGAGAGGCGGTATATGGTTCGGGAGTGCCGTTGGGGTCAAGAGCGGACTTTTCGATATCGCCCGGCCGGGAGATCGATAGTCCGCGCCGTCAGGCCGGGGACAAATCGGAATAGCCCCAAAGTGCGGCCTCCACCGCCGCCGGATCGTTGTCGATGGCCCGCAGATAGCTTTGCGCCGCGGTATCCGGCTTGCGGCGGCCGTGTTCCCAGTTCCGCACAGCATCGAGTTCCAGGCCGTAATGCAGCGCGAACTGCTCCTGGGTGAGTTCCAAACGTTCCCGGATCGCTTTCACATCGACCGCATCACGACCGATGCTGCTCGCCTTCACCCCGGCGGCGGCCAGCTCGGTGGCCAGCGACTCGAAGGATTCGAGCTTAGGGATCAACACAAAGGCGCGCTTGTGTTCGAGCATCGCTTCGACCGCCCGCTTGGCGCGCAGCAACGGCGTCCAGCGATGCGCAATCGCCCGTATTGCCGAGATAGTTTTGATATCCCGGATATCACCAGCCCATTCGATCAGTACGGCAGCGGGTAAACCGTCGCTCACGCGGGGTTCGCCCGGGGTTCGCGCCAGTTGTTCGAAGCTCTCCGGCAACCACGAGTTCGTCAAGGTCCATAACCTCCATAAAAGCGCGAATCATGAAACTCAGGTTTGCGGGGCCGATCGCGTTGCGGCTGACAGTTTCGCTTTGGACATGAAGACCGCGAAGCAACAGCGAGCGCCCAAACCAAATTGGCTCCGCTATAACCGAGAGTTTCCCAACCGGGGTTTCAATGGTCAGGGTTACGATCGGATGATATGTCGTTTCGCTGTCTAGTTCAAACCAACGCTGGTCCCGTCGTCAACCTGCCATTGTTAGATGCCATTGACTTATAAGATTGTAAGCCCCGATCTTGGCTCATGCCGACACCGCCCCGTATGGTCGCAGCAAATGGTTACCAATAGATAACTGCCCAGGTACCCCTCTGGCGTGCCCAGGTAGTCTCCGGGAATCAGGTCTGTGGTCGAGTTTGCGCGGCTTTGAAGACGTTTTTCGGTACAAACTGGCCCACAGGCCGGATTCAGGCGACCTACCCGGGCAGTTACACCAATAGATTTACGGCGACGACGATAAGCGCCGCTTAGCGGAGTTAGTCCTCGCCTTTGCGGAACGGCGATTCCTCCGCCAGCGCCGTCATTTCAGCCTCAATTCCAGCGCGTTCCTCCGCCAGAAAACTCGCCACCGCCCGGCGCAATCCGGTGTGGCTGATCCAGTGTGCCGAGTATGTGCGTCGCGGCATATATCCGCGCTGAATCTTGTGCCGCCCCTGAGCACCAGCCTCGACGCGTTTCAGTCCGTGTTCGATAGCCCAGTCGATGGCTCGATAGTAACAAAGCTCGAAATGCAGGAACGGCCAGTCGCCGGAACAGCCCCAGTTGCGGCCGTACAGCGCCTCATCGTCCACCAAATTCAGCGCGCCGGCAACCGGTTTGCCGTTGTTCTCGGCATACATCAACACGACTTTGTCACCGAGCCGCTCCCCGAGCATAGAAAAGAAGGAGCGGGTGAGGTACGCAGACCCCCATTTTCGATCCACTGTGGACTGATAGAAAGCATAGAATGCGTCCCAATGCCCTTCAGTAATGTCGGCGCCCGACAGTGCCTGGAAGTTAAGCCCAGCGGCGTTCGCGTCACGGCGTTCGCGGCGCAACACCTTACGCTTGCGCGACGACAAGGCACCCAGGAAGCCTTCGAAATCGGCGTAACCGTCGTTCTCCCAATGGAACTGCATGCCGACGCGTTGCAGCCATCCGGCATCGCCCAGGCCGTTCCACTCATCTTCGGTGCAAAACGTCACATGGACCGACGAGACGCCGAAAGACTTGCAGGCTTGTTCTAGCGCGTTGGCCATGGTGGCGATCGGCACGGCGCTGTCGGGGCGACGCAACAGTCTTGGGCCTGGCACCGGACTGAACGGCACGGCGGCCTGGAGTTTTGGGTAGTAGTTACCGCCGGCCCGCTCCAACGCATTGGCCCAGCCGTGGTCGAAGACATATTCGCCGTAGCTGTGGGATTTCGCATACATCGGGACGATGCCGACGATGCGGCTGTCCTCGTTCCGCAGGACGGCGTGCTGCGGCAACCACCCGGTCTCCGAGCCGGCCGATCCGCTGTCTTCCATGGCACTCAGGAAGGCGTGGCTGACGAACGGGTTGCCGGCGCCGGCACAGGCGTCCCAGTCGGCGGCAGCGATTTCCGCGATCCGGGTATGAAGCGTGAGGGTCAGTGTGGCCGATCCATCTGGCATATTGCACAGCCTAATCGATTTCGAATAATCCCTCTACCTCGACGGCGGCATCGGCGGGCAGGGACGGGACGCCGATCGTGCTGCGGGCGTGGCGTCCGGCCTCACCGAACACGGCAACGGCAAGGTCCGATGCGCCGTTCATCACCAGTGCGTGTTCGGTAAATTCGGACGGGGCGGCGACGAACCCGCCCAACCGCACGACGCGCCTGACGCGGTCCAGGTCGCCGCCGCAGGCCGCTTTCAGATGCACCAGGACATTGATGAAACACAACCGAGCGGCCTCTTTCGCCTGATCGAGCGAAACACCCCAGCTCACTTTGCCGGTAATCGCGATCTTGCCGTCGATCGCCGGCACCTGACCCGACACGACCACCAAATTGCCGGTCACGACGTACGGGACGTAATTCGCGATTGGCGCCATTGGACGCGGCAGCGTAATGCCGAGTTCCGCCAGTTTTGCCTCGATCTGTCCCGCCATCGTGCTGCTCCTTAGTTCAACGAAGGCAGCGTAACCCGAGGATCAACGCGACACCACCCGCAACCCACGCCGCCGCGCCCTTGGCGACGCTTCATCCGGCAATTCCAGCGGCAACAGCGGAGATTGATCCCGGGCACCGTGTCCGACCGTATCGGCGTCTTCGATCTCCGCCTCCGGGATATCGTGGCGGCCGAGATAGCTGGCGGCCAAATTCCGGAATGTGTAATCGAGCAACGAGGTCGCGGCATGCACGGCTGGATCGCCCTCAACCAAGCCGGCGGGACCAAAGCGGGTGAAGGTGAATGCCTCCACGAAACGCTCCAGCGGCACCCCGTGCTGCAGGCCCAGGCTGACCGCATGGGCAAAATTGTCCATCAGGCCCCGGAACGCCGCACCTTCCTTGTGCAGGGCGACAAAAATTTCACCCAACGTGCCGTCTTCATACTCTCCCGTCCGCACGAACAGCTTGTGCCCGCCGACCGACGCCTTCTGCGTATAGCCGCTGCGACGCCCCGGCAGTTCCCGGCGATGCGCGGGAGCAGACTGGACAACCAGCGGCACCGGACGAGGCGGCATCGCATGCATGAACGGCGCGACCGCATCGTGCATCGCCGCATGCGCGACCGAACCATAAGTCGGTATCGGGCTGCCCCCCGCCAACGCTATGGCAAGGGCTTCCTCGGCGGTAATCCCGCTGACCGCCAGCCAGGCGCGCGCCGAACGGGTCAGGCCACCAGCATGCCCGACAGTAGAAAACGCTGGCGCGATGCCCCCGGTTTCGCAGCCAAGCAGCGCCTCGGGCAGACCAGGACGGGCAATCGCAGTAGTCGCTCGGTGACGCAAACCTTCAGCCCCCGCCGCCGCCTGCCGTGCTGCACGGGCCGCTTCCGGCAGTCCGCGCACAGCCGCATGCATCGGTGGGGTTGGCCAATTGAACACAGCGGGCCACATCGGTCCGCCCAGCCGGCCCATTCGCCCCGAAGCCGCATCCGCTCGGCCGCGCACGATGGCGGCCAGGCACCGGCCGATATCCCGCGCTGCATCCGACGCGTAATCGATTCCCAAAGCCGCCAGCAGACCAGCGAGGTCCGCCATGCCGACATCGATGGCCCGCACCTGAGGGGCGGCAAAACTGAGCGCGATAACGGCGGTCTCAACCGCTTCCGCGAAGCCGGCGAAATCGAAGTGACCGTCGCTGTCCAGAAACGCCGGCAGATTGAGCACGAAGCCCGGCTCGCCCTCGGGTTCGCGGCGCCAAATCGCCTCGGCCGGAGCGCCGCGCCGCAGCAACAACATCCGGTGCAGGCGATCGGTCAGCGGAAGATCGAATCCGGCCTGTGTCGCCACTGTGGCAATCGGCCCGATCCAGGCCTGGGCGGCGTCTGCAAGTGTCACCGGCCCCTTGCCCGGGGCAAGCGCGGCCAGCGCGGCGGCGGCCGAGTCGTCCCAGGAAGCCGGCAGGGTCACCGGACGTGGTGAAGTGTCAGGTTCGGACGAAGCCTCTGTGCGACGCATCCGCACGCCATGCCAGGTCCGATGGGGCGATATCCGGGAAGTCTTCATACCCATGATGGTAAGAGACACCGGTCCGCCCGGGTAGCGTATTTTGTGTTAAAAATTGCTACGGGACGCAAAATGTTGTGGATAACTTGCCATGGCGGAAAAAGGGCAAACGAACCGAACCTGTTGGCCCGCAACGCGTTTCGATGGGTGGACCAAACCGCGAGGCCTGCGTATATGTCGCGCCATGAATATCGGTACATGGCTGTTCACCAGACTCAAAGGCCGCCAGATCGGCAGCGATGCCGCTGGCAATATATACTACGAGGAAAAGCGTCAGGTTCCTGGCAGCCTGCGCAATCGGCGCTGGGTCGCCTATGCCGGCGCCCCGGAAGCCAGCGCTGTTCCGCCGGAGTGGCACGCGTGGCTGCATTACACCACCGACGCCCCGCTGCCGGAAACCGGTCGCAAGGTATGGCAGAAGCCGCATTTGGCGAACGCCACCGGTACGCCCGACAGCTACCGTCCGCCCGGCCATGACTATGAGGGCGGAAACCGCGCCCGGGCCACGGGCGACTACGAAGCCTGGACTCCGAGCTAGTATCGACATGGGACGTCATGGCGTTGCGGAGACCCTGACCGGCGCGCTTGTGCTGGTCGTGGCGCTTGTATTCCTTGCCTATGCCGTGGCGCATTCCGGGCGTACCGCCGGTGCGGGCTACGCGCTACAGGCCCGGTTCGATCACATCGACGGATTGGCGGTCGGCGGCGACGTGCGCATTGCCGGCGTCAAGATCGGGACCGTGACGGACGAACGGATCGATCCGAAAACCTTCGACGCGATTGTCACTATGTCGGTGCGCGAGGACATTCGTCTGCCGAAGGATACGGGTGCGTCGATCACCAGCGAAAGCCTGCTGGGCGGCAAATATATCTCCCTGTCGCCGGGCGGGGATGAAACGGACCTGAAACCGGGCCAGATGATCACGGTCACGCAGTCGTCGGTCAGCCTGGAAGAATTGCTTGGAAAGTTCATTTTCAGCGTCACCAGCCTGAATGGTCCGAAGGATGCTAAATCCGACGGAAAGACGGACAGCGGCGATCCGGCGCAAGATGGCAAAGCGGGCGCCGGTGGCAGTTCCGCACTGCCGCCGTTGTCGAAATGATCCCGCCGGCCCCCACCGCGTGGCCGGGCCTGGACGGCAACGCGGTCGGTTGCCGGGAAAAGCTGAAGATGCTGGCGGAGAACTATGCGGAGGTCTCGCAGAGTCTCCAGGACGCATTCGAGGATGCGATCCTGATGGGTGTGGATGAAGGGGCGATGAGAAAGATCTTCGCGGATATCGTGGCCGGCCTGGATTCACCGAAGCGGCCCGGTGCATGAGGCCGTTTTGGCTCGCCCTTATTTGTCTCGGCGGCCCGATTTCCGCCCAGACCCAGGCCCAGACCCAGCCCCAGCCTCAGGCACCGTCGCTCCGCTCGCCGCCGGTCCAATCGCCGTCCATTCAAGGGACATCCTTGCCACCGTTGCAGGAGCAAAAATCGTTCTCGCCGCGTACGATGGGACCCGAAGCGATGGCGCCCGAAGCAAAGGTGCCTGAAGCGAAGGTGCCCGGGCCGCCACCCTCCGTCTCCCCGAAAATTAGCATGCAGGCGGCAACAGCCGGCCAAGCCGACACATGGCTGCCAGCCGGGACGGCGAAGATTCAGGCGCTGGACAAGGTCAACGCCCAGGCGACGGCATTGATCGTCAAAGTCGGGCAATCCGCGGTGTTCGGGTCACTGACGATCCAGGTGAAAGCCTGTGTGATCCGTCCGCCTGACCAACCCGCCGATGCCGCGGCCTATCTGAATGTCACCGATAGCCATCCCGACTCCCCCGGGTTTGCCGGTTGGATGTTGCAGCAGGAGCCTGCGGCATCGATGATGCAGCATCCGATGTACGACCTTCGCGTGACCGGCTGCACCTAGGACATGGACGCGCTGCCACCCTTCCATCGGGCCGCTTTGCTGTTGGACATGGATGGCACTCTGATCGATTTGGCGCCGGCCCCTGACTCGGTGATCGTCCCCCCGGGTTTGCCCGAGTTGCTTCGCACGCTGCGCGACGCCTTGGGCGGGGCATTGGCGATCGTGACCGGCCGGCCGATCGAAACGATCGATCGTTTGCTGGGAGACGCACCCGGTGCGGTCGCGGGTGAGCACGGTGGCGCCATCCGTCATTCCCCCGATGCGACGGTAGAACGGCCCAATTTGCCCTCACCGCCTGACGCATGGCTGGCTGCGGCCGAAGCGCTGGTGCAGTCGTTCCCCGGCGCATTGTTGGAGCGAAAGGCCAGGGGGTTCGGCCTGCACTACCGGCAAGCGCCCGAGGCAAAAGAATCCTTCCACGCCGCGCTGACATCTCTGTTAGGCACCGCATCCGGGTTCGAACTGCATCCCGCGCATATGTTGTGGGAGGTCCGTCCCGCCGGCGCCGACAAAGGCGGTGCGGTTGTCGCACTGATGCAGCGTCCGCCGTTCGCGGGCCGCGTGCCGATCTTCATCGGCGACGATGTGACCGATGAGGACGGCATGCGTGAGGCCAGGAAACTGGGTGGCGCGGGCTACCGGGTCGATGCGGTCTTCCGCGATCCCGATGGCGTTCGGGCCTGGTTGCGGCGCTCCGCCGAATTGGGGAACTGGGCAACGCTGCCATGAAGCTGGATGATTTCGATGCCCTGACCTTCGATTGCTATGGGACGCTGATCGATTGGGAAAGCGGTCTGTATGCTGCCTTTACGCCGTTGCTGTCCCGCACTTGTGGTCATCTTCCGCGCGATGCCGTGCTGGAGGCGTTCGCATTGCGGGAATCCGGCCAGCAGGCGCTGACCCCCGCCATGCCGTATGCCGAATTGCTGACGCTTGTGCATGGGCAACTCGCCGCCCAATGGGGCGCGACGCCAGACCCGGCCGAGGACGCGCGGTTTGGCCAATCCGTCGGCGACTGGCCACCGTTTCCCGATACAGTAGAGGCCCTGCGCTATCTGAAACAGCATTTTCGTTTGGCGATCCTGTCCAATGTCGATCGGGCGTCCTTTCAGGCGACGGGTAAGCGCCTGGGGGTAACGTTCGACGCGATCTACACCGCGCAGGATATCGGGTCGTACAAGCCCGATCCGGCCAATTTTGTCTATCTGCTGGCGCGTGAGGCGGACCAGGGCATCGTGCGAACTAAAATACTGCATGTCGCGCAGAGCCTGTTTCACGATCATGTACCGGCCAATGCAGTCGAGTTGGCGTCGGCCTGGATCGACCGGCGGCACGACTCCGGCGGTTGGGGTGCGACGGCTCCTGTTGCTGCGGGTGTGCGTTACGATTTCCGGTTCACCAGTTTGGCGGCGCTGGTGGACGCGCACAGGGCGGAAACTGCTCAGTCACAGTAAAGATTACATTTCGATCGATGAGCGCATCAACGTGCTTATACCGCCAGAGCAGGGCAATCGTGCCGTGCGAAGCACCGGCCCCTCTTCGTCATGGTGCGCGAAGGCGCACAATCCATGTCTTTCAGCCAATATCCCGGAAAACGGCATGGATGGCACGCCTGCGCGCACCATGACGAAGAACGTACGAAACCACCTTCACTCGATTGCCCTGGCCGTTAGAGGACCAGAGTTCGGGCCGGATAGACGATTTTCGGCAGTAACATAGAAAACATCGCTGTCAGCGCGTCCGCAATGGCAGAGTTATACCAGCCGGCATCGACATTGACGTACCGCCATTGAATTTTCGTCTTGGCCCGGACAAGCCGAACCATGACGATGTTGGGCGAAAGTCGAACTCACCGTCAGCTATTGTTATAAGTCCCACGTTCATCCGGTTACTCAACGCTGGATCGTCGCAAACTTGCGCCGTCCGCGCAACCTCCGCAGGATAAGCGCGGGAGGCCAAAACGATGTCCATTCAGACCCACGAACTGCATCCCGGCCTGGCTGCCGAGGCCAGTTTCCTGGCCCTGTCGCAACCGCTGGGCGCGGACGCGACCGGTGCGATCCAGGCGGCCATAGACGCATACCCCGCCCTGATTTTTCATGGCCAGAATCTGACCGATGCCCAGCCACGCGATTTCGCCGCCCGCTTCGGGCCGCTGGAGATCGGCCGTTCCGCCGCGCCACGGGGCCGCCGGCGCCTTGCAATCCCGCAGATCGGCGATATCTCCAACCCCGATGAAAACAACAAAGTCCGAGCGCTGGATGACCGTAGGCGGCTGGACGGCCCGGGAAACCGGCTGCGGCAAACCGGCGCATCGCACATGCCTATGCCGGCCGTGCCGGGGATGCCGCACGCGGTGACACTGCCGCCGCCCAGTCCGTTCGGTAACGGCGAGGCGGAGTTCGCCGGCATGCATCGCAGCCGTCCGCACGATGAACACAAGCCGCGCGATCCGCGCCGGATGGCAACGCTCGATACCGGTTCGGCATTCAACGAAGCGGCATAAGGGGAAACAGCATGAGTCAGGCTCTAAAAGGCATTCGCATCATCGACATGACACACACTCAGGCCGGCCCCGCCTGTGCGCAAATACTGGGGTTCCTGGGCGCCGACGTGATCAAGTTGGAGGAACCCACAGGCGGCGATGTCGCACGCACCAACATGCGTGACATACCCAACAGCGACAGCCTCTTCTTCCTGATCCTGAACGCCAACAAACGCAGCGTCACGCTAAACCTGAAGACCGAGGACGGCAAGGCGCTGTTCCGCCGCCTGATCGCTGAATCCGATGTTCTGCTCGAAAACTACGGACCCGGCGCCCTCGATCGGTTGGGTCTCGGTTACGACTCCTTATCGAAACTAAACCCGAAATTGATCTACGCAACGATCAAAGGCTTCGGCACATACGGCCCCTACAGCGGCTACAAAAGCTTTGAACCGATTGCCCAGGCGATGGGCGGCGCCATGGCAGTCACCGGCTTCCCCGAAAATCCGCCCACCTATGTCTTCCCCGCCATCGGTGACTCCGGCACCGGCATGCATATGGCGATCGGCATCCTGGCCGCCTTGCAACAGCGTCACGCGAGCGGAAAAGGCCAGCATGTGGAGGTGTCGATGCAGGACGCCGTTGTCAATCTGATCCGAGTCAGCCTGCGCGACCATCAGCGTTACGGCCATCCCCCGCCGCGCGTCGGCAATCAGCTCGGTCATACGGTTCCCGGAACGACATATCCCTGCGCGCCGGGCGGCCCCAACGACTACGTCTATATTTTCGCCCAGCCGCAGATGTGGAAACCGTTCCTTGGGGCAATCGGTCAACCGGAACTGGCGGACGATCCTCGGTTCAAGACACCTGAATCCCGCTGGGAAAACCGCGACAGCCTGAACGCGATTGTCGAAGCCTGGACCCGTCAGCGCACGAAACATCAGGTGATGGACATACTGGGCGAAGCCGGAGTGCCCAGCGGCGCCTGCCAGGATACCGGCGAGGTGCTGGCGGACCCGCATCTGCGCGCGCGCGACATGATCGTCGATGTCGATTTCCCAACGCGCGGCACATATCAGACTGTCGGTTGCCCGATCAAGCTGTCCGACTCACCAGCCGAAATCACCCGTCCGCCGCTGCTGGGGGAACACACCGACGAAGTGCTCGCGTCGCTGCTGGGTGTCGAGCCAGCCGAATTGCAGCGGCTGCACGAAACGGGCGTAATTTGACGTTTCTGCTCGGGAATGGGGGCAGAGTTCGACCGGGCGTAAAGTTGTCATACCAAGCCTGCGGTGGCGAAGTCGAACCGATCGGTCAAAAATTGCGTCGTTGGTATTATATCGTAATATTCCTGCAACATAATATTACCAACAACCTGTAGTTGCATACAAATTTTCTGTATAGTTGGGAAACCGGCAAAAGCGGACCTCACGATACGCCAGGGGGTCCTTCGTAGCGCAGCCGGAGGCCTGAGATGATCACAACCCCGTTCAAGACCACCGCACTGTCGGTCGTCGCCACGACCGACAGTTATATATGGTCCAATCAATACGGCGGCAGTTGGACGATAGGGTCGAACTGGTACGATACCACTCTGGCCTCCCCCGTCACCACCGCCCCCGGTGCCTTCAGTACGGTCTATATCACCGGCGGCATAGGCGACAATTTCACCAACATCCTGGGCTACGGTGCCACAGCGCAACTGACCATCGCCAACGCCGTCCTTGTTTGGGGCACCATCGCGGTCGCCGGCACGCTAACGCTGGTTGGCTCCGGCGCAACAAGCATGTCCTCGGAACTGGACCTGGACGGCGGAGCAAATCTCACGGCCGCCGGTGTGAGCCTCGGCAATACCTCGGTCCTGCATATCGCGAACGGCAGCCAACTCAACGTCAGCGGCACAGCCATTCTAACGGACGCGTTCCTGTTGGCCACCAATACCGGCACCATCAAAGCCGGTGGCCTGATCGCCAACCCGTTCATCGACGCTAACGGACTAATGAACTACGGCACCATCGCCGTTGACGGCAGTGCGGTGCTGGAGATCGGAACAACCGGTGGCGCGGCGGCCGGGGCCATCACGATCGACCAGGGCATGTCAGCCACCGTCAGCGGTCTGCTTTACGGCAATGTGGTGCTGAACGGCACGTTGGGCGTGCAGGCAGGCGCCGCGCTCTATATCGACGTGAACAACCCGTTCGGCGGCGGACAGAGCATCGCCGGCACCGGCACACTGGTCATAGGGCAGAACAGCCGGCTAACGCTTGGTGTCGCCGACAGTGCGGCGATATCGTTCGCCGCTCCAGGCGGCAAGCTGGTCCTGTATGCCTTGCCCACGAGCACGATCCAGGGGTTCGTGGCCGGCGACACCATCGTCCTGATAGGTCTGGCGACAGGCATGAGCTTCGCCCAGACCTCGGCCAACCTCGCCACGCTCACGCTGACCAAAGGCAAGACCCTGGTTGGAACGCTAACCCTCGCCGGCAACTACGCCAACAGCCTGTTCCACAAGCGGATCGACGGCCACGGCAACGAGTTCATCACGCTGCAAACCGTCGGTACCGCACCGGTGCAACCAACCCTGATCACGGGGTCCGCCGGCTACGACACGATGATCGCGACCGCCAACAATCAAACAATCACCGCCCTGGGCGGCAACGACAGTCTGAGCGGCAGCAGATTCACCGCCGTGAATTTCAAGGATACCAGCGCCAACCTCAACGGCTGCACGATCACGTCATTCTCAGCCTACGACATCATCGACCTCACCGATATGAAACTCATCTCGGTCACCAGCACCTACACACCGGCGGTATTCACGGCCGGAATTCCGGCCGTTCCCGCCAACCTTGTGGTGAAAGACGGCATCCACAGCGCCACGATCCTGTTCTCGCCGTCCACCCCGTTGCCGTACGGGTATTGGTCCACCAGCACCGACGGCGCCACCGGCACCAACCTGAAATACACCGTTATCGGCACCGGCGCCTACACCTACGTCCCACTGCTCGGCGGCAGTCTTTCGACGCTGGCAAACTGGCGCGACACTACCATTTCCGCCGCCGCGACCCAGCAACCGAGCTATGGTAACAGCCTCACCTTGGCTGGCGGCGCGACATACATGAATATTACGGGGGCCGCGTCGGTGGCCAGCCTCACCACCAGCGGCGCTGTGTTCCTGACAGGAAGCCTGAGTGTTGGAACCGTTATCCAGGGGTTCAGCGGGGCGCTGACCCAGACCGGCACCCTGGCGCTCGATAGCGGTGCCAGCCTGGTCCTCGCCGGTTCGGCCGCGATCGGCGGTCTGGTGGAGGTCGGCGGCGGCAGTAAACTGACCGTCGCCGGTTTGGCCACGTTCATCGCGCCCACCGCGACGTTGCTGGCGATCAACGGCGGCACCATGCGGTTCGCTGGCGTGAACACGACAACCGGGATGACGTTTGCCCCGATCCTGTATTCCCCCGCCGTCATCGGGGTCGATTCGAAATCGTCGATCGAGTTCGGCACCGCCGGCAACGCTACGGCCGGCGCACTCACGATCGATACAGGCGTGACAGCGAACTTCGGCGGCACCATCGATGGCAACATCGTGGTCAACGGCACACTGGCCGTCGCCAACGCAACGCTTTCCGTGGCGTCGTTTGGATCGGCCGCACCGGTTGTCAGCGGATCGGGGACGTTGCAGATCGGCAGCGGCGGCACGTTGACCTTGGCGGGATCGGACACCGTGGCGATCCAGTTCACCCCGGCCGGGGACGGTAAGCTGGCGTTGGCAGGCACACTGCCTGTCGGAACGATCGGCGGTTTTGCGAAGGGGGATGTGATCGCTCTGGCGCGGCTCGTAACCGGACTTGACTACACGCAGACCGGGGCCAACACCGGCACCCTCACGCTTTTGAACGGCACCGCGACCGTCGGCACACTCAATTTGGCCGGCAGTTACGTGGCCCAACAGTTTCGCGTCCAGTTCTCCGCTATCGGCTCCTCCAGCACCATCACCTACGCTGCCGCACCGGCCAGCGGGTCAGGTGCCCAGGTGAGTGGTAACACGAATGGCTATGGCTGGATAAACACGGCCGGAGGAAACTGGACCAACGCCGCCAACTGGATCGATACGACGACCGGCGGCATCGCCGTCACCGCGCCGGGGCCGGGCAACGCGGTCGTCATCCGGGACAATCCCGGACCTTCGACGTCCCAAATCATATCCGGCTCCGGTTCGGCAACCTCACTGTCGATCTCTGGGGCGGCCAGCACCGTTTTCACCGGCAATATCGCAGTGGCACGGCAATTCTATTTAGGATCGTTTGCCTCGGTTGGTGTCGCGCTCACCGGCGGCGCCCAGTTCAGCGTTGGCAATCTGGCCGACTACTCGGCGCTGGTGGTCTCCGGCGGCAGTGCTTTAAATGTGACCGGACTGTCCGGCGGTTCGGCAATTGTCGGCAGCCTGAGTGTCGTCGGCGGCAGCACTGTCAAAGCTGTGGGAGATTTCGACATAGGCGGCGGCATCGTTGCCGTGGATGCCACGTCAATGCTGGAATACGGATCGGCGGGCGGTGTGGCGGCCGGCACACTGACCATCGACAGCGGTCAGACGATGACCCTGGGACAAAATGGCGCCATCGCGGCAAAGCTGATGGTGAATGGCACGCTGGCCGTCAGCAATGGAACCCTGCAAGGGTTCGGCGGGACGATTGGCTCCATTGGCGGCAGCGGCACGATCGAAATCGGGGCAGGGCGGCTGACGCTGAACGCAACCGGCAGCGCGGCGGTGTCCTTCAATCCGTCCGTGTACGGCACGCTGGAGGTGCGCGGACCGCTCCCCACCGGCACGATCGGCGGATTTGCGGCTGGCGATACGATTCAGCTCGATCAGACCGTCACGGGTGCCGGTTTCGTTCAGACGACAAGCACAAAAGGCACTCTCACCCTGACCAATGGCGCCGCCACCGTCGGAACTTTGACCTTCGCGGGCAACTATGCCGCCAGCCTGTTCCAGGTCGATGTGTCGCCGGCCACCGGCGTTGCCACCCTATCGTTGCAAACCGCCACCACCACCGCCGGTTCGGCCGCGGCCAACACCGGCCGCGATGCCTTTAGTTGGACCGGCGCCAATGGTGGAAGCTGGAACACGGCGGCCAACTGGATCGGCACCACCACCAACGCGATCGCCACGACGATGCCCGACGGCCTCAATGCGGTCACCATCAACGGCGGCAGCGGGCAATACACCACGATTGGCGGCAACGGTGCGGACGCGAGTTTAACAATAGGCGGCAACGTGCTGCTGACCGGGCAGATCACCACGGCCGGGCAGCTTGCGATCACTCCAACCGCAGGCGTGCCGGCGGCATTGGCGTTAACCTCCGGGGCGAAAATTACCGCCGCCATCGCCGCCATCGCCGGCACGCTGCAGGTCGGCGGCGGCGGTTCGGCAACGATTGCCGGCACCGCATACCTCGCGGGCGGCACGCTGCTGGCCCTCAACGGCGGCACCGTGCAACTCGGTGGGCTGATCGGCGGCGGCAGCGGAGTCATCGCGATCGATGCCAGCTCCGTCATCAAGATCGGATCGGTGACCGGTGCCGCAGCCGGAACACTGACCCAGGCCGCCGGTGCAATCACGGCTCTGACCGGTTCAATCTATGGCAACGTCTTGGTTAACGGCACCTTGGCCGTCGCCGGTGGCGGATCCCTGTTCATCGACATGACCGGAACGGCGGCAAGCAATCCATACCAGATCGCCTCAACAATCGGCGGCACCGGGACGCTGTCTGTATCCGAGGGCAGTACCCTCGGACTGGGAGCGATCGCCAGCACGACCATCCAGTTCGCCGGCCCCAACGCCACCCTGGTACTCGCGGCGCTTCCGGCCGGTCCGATCAGAGGCTTCGTGGCCGGCGAAACAATACAGATCAACCAAACGGTAACCGGCATCGCCTACACCCAGGTCACCCCCAACACCGGGTCATTGGCCCTGACCAATGGTACGGCAATGGTGGGAGCTTTGAGGTTCGCGGGCAACTACGGCAGTCTGACCCAGTTCCATATCGACTCCGCCCCCAACGGCGCGACCGCCACGATCACCCTCCAAACACTCGGAAATCTCCCGGTTCAGCCAACCTTCATCCAGGGCACCATGGCCAGCGACCTGCTGACAGCCACCGCGCCCGGCCAGACGCTGACCGGATTGGGGGGGGGCGATACGCTGGGCGGCGGCGGATTTACCTCGGTTGCCTTTAAGGATCTGACTGCCAATCTGAACGGCGATACCATTCAAGGTTTTGTCGCGTCCGACTGGCTCGATTTTACCGACATGAACCCAGCCAGTGCCACGGTGACGTTCTCCAATGGTAACGTGTCCGTCACCGACGGTGTGCGCTCGGCGACGCTGGGGCTGGGATTCGCGACCGTCCCGGCGGCTGGCGCGTTCCATACCGGCAGCGACGGCGCCACCGGCACCAAGCTGACCTGGTCCTGAGACGTCTATTGTTGCATTGCCGGCATCACGAATTGGATGACAATCAGCAGCAGCACCAGGATCAATGCGACGCGGATCAAGCCGCCGAACAGCCGCAGCGATGCCAGGATCAGCAACGCTGCCAGCGCCACCAGGATGGCGGTCTGAACACCGGGCGGCAAGCCAAACTGTCCAAGCTGCCCTCGAAGCCACAACTCGATGGCGACAATCCCCGCGACGATCAGGTCACCGATCTGCAGGAGCAGCGCAAGAATGGAGTCGACCGTACGCCTGAAGCTATCCACATAGACCTCCTGGGTCGCTGTCCGTCACGCCGAAATCGTCAGCGGTTTCGACCCGGATCGGCGCAGATGCCGCCTAAACCGCACAAATTATGTGGCGTCATCCAATACCGCTTTCAATGCCTCTGGCAAGCCATCCGCCACCCGCGCTAAACCGTTGGCACAAGATCGGAGGATCAGACCATGACCGAAATCAACATGAATTTTGCCTCGCCCCGTTTGCTGCTGGTCAGCGCCGGAGCCGTGCGTCAGATCGCCGTCGTGATGGCCAAATTCGGCCTGTCCCGGCCTTTGGTCGTCACCGATCCGTTCATGGTCAGCTCCGGCCACGTCCGGAACTGCCTCGATCCACTGATGGAGGCCGGCCTCGCGGTGTCGGTGTTCAGCGACACCGTTCCCGATCCGACCGACACGGTGATCGAAGCGGGTGTGTTGGAGTTGAAAAAGGGCGACTTCGACTGCCTGATCGGTTTCGGCGGCGGCTCCCCCATCGATACCGCCAAGGCGATGTCGATCCTGGCGGCGGGCGGCGGCAAAATGCGCGACTACAAGGCGCCGTTCGCCGCCGACAAGGGGGCGCTGCCGATCATAGCGATCCCAACGACCGCCGGCACCGGCAGCGAATGCACCCGCTTCACCGTCATCACCGACACCGAACATGATGAGAAGATGCTGATCGCCGGCCTCGGCGCGCTGCCCCTTGCAGCCCTGGTGGACTATGAGCTGACCTATTCCGTCCCCCCCAGAACCACCGCCGACACCGGCGTCGATAGCCTGACGCATGCGCTGGAGGCATACGTGTCCAAGCGCGCCAACCCGATTTCGGATGCGCTGGCGCTGTCGGCGATGGCACTGATCGGCGCCAACATCCGTACCGCCTACGCCGAACCGCGCAATGCCGCCGCCAGAGAGGCGATGATGCTGGCCGCGACCGAGGCCGGCCTCGCGTTCTCCAACAGTTCTGTGGCGTTGGTGCATGGCATGTCGCGGCCGATCGGCGCCCATTTCCATGTGCCGCACGGTCTGTCGAACGCCATGCTGTTGCCCGCCATCACCCGATTCTCCGTCTCCGGTGCGGAAGCGCGCTATGCCGAGGCCGCGCGCCGGATCGGTTTTGCCGCGTTGACCGACAACGATGGCACCGCGGCGGCAAAGCTGGTCACCGGATTGGAGACGCTGAACAAAGACCTGTCCGTCCCGGCCCCATCGGACTACGGCATCGATGAAGCGGCCTGGAATGGCAAGATGGCACTGATGGCCGAACAGGCGCTGGCATCCGGCAGCCCGGCGAACAACCCGCGCGTTCCGACAGCACAGGAGATCGTTGGATTGTACCGGGAGGTTTGGACCGGCGCGGCGGCGAACCGGTAGGCCAGGCCCGCCACGGCGGGCTTCAATCGCCATCCGGCCGCCCCGGGGGCCAAACTCACCCCCGGACAGTCACCCCTAATCTCCAACCGGCGCAGTCATCCGCCGGATCGTGCCGGTGGTGCTGTGACCCTCCCGCAGCGTGACCAGGACAACCTTGCCACCCCAACCCTGCACCAAATCGGCACCCACCACCTGATCGACGGTGTAGTCAGAGCCTTTGACCAGAATGTCCGGCCGCAGCGCCTGGATCATCTCCAGCGGCGTGTCCTCGTCGAACAGGGTGACGAGATCGACCGGCGCCATCGACGCCATCACCGTCGCCCGCGCCATTTCGTTCTGCAGCGGACGGCTTGGTCCCTTAAGCCGCTTGACCGAGGCATCGGTATTCAGCGCGACGATCAACCGGTCGCAGGCAGCGCGTGCCTCACTCAGCAGGCGGACATGGCCGGGATGGATCAGGTCGAAACAGCCGTTGGCGAACCCAACCTTCAAGCCGCGCCGGTGCCAGTCGGCGATCTGCTCGACGGCTTCCTCCAGGCTGGCAACCTTCCGGTCGGTCTGCACCAGGTCGTCGAGATGCAGCGCGTCCAGCAATTCCTGCCGCGATACCGTAGCCGTGCCCTGCTTGCTGACCGAGATCCCAGCCGCGGCGTTCGCCAGCATCGCCGCTTCCGCCAGCGCCGCACCGGCCCCCAGCGCGACCGCCAGGGCCGCGACAAGCGTGTCGCCGGCACCGGAAACGTCCGCGACTTCTCGTGCCCGGGTTGGAATGTGCAGCGCGTCCAGGTCGCGGCACACCAATGTCAAACCCTTCGCGGACCGGGTGACCAGCACCGCTTCGCCGCCGGTAGCCTCTAACGCCACGCGTCCGGCGCGATCGGCCTCGGCATCGTGGTCCGCTTCGATCCGTGTGGCGACCCGCACTTCGTGTTCGTTGGGCGTCAAGATGGTGGCCCCGCGATACGCCGCGAAATCCGGCCTCTTCGGGTCGGCGATCACCAGCTTTCCGGCGCGCACCGCACACGCCAGCACCGCGTCCAGCACACCGTCGCACAGCACGCCCTTGGCATAATCCGACAGAACGATGATGTCCGCCCCGTCCAGGCTGCGCTCCACCGCCGCTATGACCGCTTTCAACCCGTCGGCGTCGAGCGGCGCCGTGGTTTCTTCGTCCAGTCGCAGAAGCTGATGCGACCCGGTCATGAATCGAGTCTTGCAGGTTGTCGGCCGTTTGGCGATTCGTACCAGGGCAGACGAAATCCCGGCGGTCGCATGAACAAGGCGCTCCACATCGTCGCCCGACAGGTCGTCGCCGACAACGCCAACCAAAATCGCCTGACCACCCAGCGTGGCGATATTCAGCGCGACGTTCGCGGCACCGCCGAGTGTGCAGCGGTTATTGGCCGGCCGCAGCACGGGAATCGGCGCTTCGGGGGACAGGCGATGCACGCTGCCGGTGACGTAACGATCCAGAATCACATCGCCGATGACCAGAATGCGGGCGGTGTGAAAACTCCGGACGATCGCGGCAAGCTCAATGTCCGTGGGCGGCGATGCCCGCCTGTTAATGGCCAGGGGCGGTTTCATAGGGCGATCCCTGTCAGTTGATATTGGAAGCGAGCGGTTCCTTAGCAGGCCAGTTCCCCCGCCGCACCTGTAAAAAGTTGCTAAACAGTGTTCCATACGCCGGACAGAAACGCTATTAAGACAGTCGAAGGTTGCGTCCGCGCCACCCAAACCAACTAAATACGATCCTCTAGGAGAGACCGTGAAATATCTCCCGCCATTCGAATTGATCCGCCGTTCTATTGAAATTTCTACCGTTCGGGGCGAACTCCGGGTCAATCTGTCGTACGATAGTTTCGTCAAGATTCTGCGCATGATGATTAAGGGTATCGAGGTGGATGAGGCATGGTACAGCAGTGCCTACGAAGATATCGGCAGCGCCGTTAAGGGCGGCGTGATTCGGTCCGCCCAGCAGCATTTCGTCGATGACGGTTATTTCGAAGGGCGCCTGCCGTTTCCCATCTTGGTAGATGAGAGGTGGTATTTGGCTGAACACCCCGACGTTGCCGAGAGTATCCGCAAAGGTGTCGTCGATTCGGCTCAGGACCATTTTAACAAGGATGGCTACCGCGAAGGACGGCTTCCGTTCGGTTTATGACGTTGTCCTGGCCGACTCTCTGCGCAGCGCGAAGCGGCATCAGGACAAGCCCCGAGAATAAACCCAATTGGGTAAACCAGAGCGCAAGCCACCAACGGAACATACGTCCGAATGACGCTTAAACGACCGGCAGCCCCAATGAAAACCGCACGCCGCCACAAGCTGGAGGCGAGAATCCCAGACGTTCAGCACACTGAAGTGAACAATCCCGCCGTTGAAAACCCCGAGCCTCCGGAATCAGAGAGGCTGACAGTCAATAGGCCGGAGCCAGTGCAGGCCAAGGTTCGAACGCTCCGCGAAAAGAAGTCGGTTGCCGACTCGCCCGTGGTTCAGCAACCGCCGGAGCAAGCGCCGGTTGAAGCGGCGGCCGTATCGTTCCCGCCGGTCACCTCGGCCGAAGCAGCGGTGCCGGCAGTCGATCATGTCATCCTGATAGAAATCGATGCGGCGGTATCCGGCGGTTTCGTGCATGGGCGGTTGGACGTAATGATTCGCGGCCGAGCGGTTAGCGCGTCGCCGATCGAGGACATCAGGTTGCAGGTGGGCGGCTGGGTCAGCGGCGCGGCATCGTTCGGGCAACCGGATCGCGCCGCCGCCGCCGCCATGCCCGACGGCAGTCCGGCCCGTCAGCGGGCATTCCAGTTCAACTTGCCCCGCCCCGGCGATGGCCGCGCGGAAACCTGTAACTTTCAGATCATCGCACGGACCGTCGATGGCATCGAATACGCCGAGGACTTTACGATCGAAATCGACCCCACCGCCAGCGATCAGGTGTCGGTCGTCGCCGGCCCCACACGCTTCGGCGCCGGAATCGCACGCCCGCATGCCGTGTTGTATATTGAGCGAGGAACAATCGACACCGACGGCACGTTGACTGTGCAAGGCTGGGCGGTTGCCCTGTCACCGATGATCGCGGTGCAGATATTTGCCAGCGAGGAACGTATTTCCAGGGCCAGGACCGGTGGTGAGCGGGACGACGTCGCGTCGGCCTATCCGGCTTATCCCAACGCCCGTCTGTCCGGATTCAACCTGACATTGCAACTGGACGAACTGGATCGCCATACTGATCGGATCAGGGTTCAGGTGATCTGTCCGAACGGCTTCGGTCACGAGGAATCCATCCCCGTGGAGCGCCTGACACACCGAAGCGCACCGCGTCCGCCGCAAGACGTTAAGCCCGGCTTCTCCCGAGAGGAACCCGGACCCTCGACCGGCTTCTCCTTAATGAACCAGCAGCCTACCTACCAAATGCGGGCAGAATTCCGCATAGAGGATGATCGGCGGTTCGAATTGCTACTACCGGGCACCAACCCTCCGCAAGCGTTCCCCCCGAAAGCGTCCATAACGACAGGCGCCGGTTACCGGATTGAAGACGCTCCACCGGAACCGTCACGTCCTTCGATCCAGGAACACCCGGCGGAAATCCGCATGCATTGCGACATCGCCGCATTGGCCGGCGATGGTGTCCTGACCGTAAGCGGGTGGGCGGTATGTGCCGCAGGCATCGTCCAGGTGCGCGTTTTGTTGGACGACCGGGATGTCGGGCTGGCCTCGTTCGGCCACAAGCGTCTGGATGTCGGCCTTATCTTTCCTGCGATTCCAACCGCGAACCTGTCAGGATTCCAGTTCGAGCAACGTCTCGACGACCGGTTTGAGGGGCCGCATCAGGTCCGTGTGATCGTGCGGAACATGCATGACGACGAGAACGAAGCGCAGATTTCAGTAGTTGCCACCGAGTCAGCCATCCCGGCCCCGGTTTTGACCGAGTCCTCGGCACAATCCGGACCTGACATCGACCCCGGTGTTACCTCGCATGAGACGGCCGAATTCCGGTTTGAGATGGATGCCCCGGGCGTGGCCAACGGCGCGGCGGTGGCGTTGGTGACTGGCCGGCTCAGCATCGACGGCTGGTTATTAAGCCGCACCGGCATCGCCAGCTTCGAGGTCTTTCTCGACGACCTGCGACTCGGTGACGCCCATTATGGCCTGGCGCGCCAGGACGTCGGCGCGGCTTTCCCGGAATGGCCGAACGCACTGCGCAGCGGCTACGCATTTCACTGCCCGCCGCGCAGCCTGCATGATGGCGATCACACGATCGAATTGCGTATCCGATCCAACAGTGGCCAGGACCTGGTCCGTTCTTTCCGTATTTCAGTCAAGAAGACTGAGGACCAGCAGGACGGCACCGGCATTCGCAGGCGGGTACCCCGGGTCGAGGCGGATATGATGGCCGGATTTCTGGCCGGCATGGGCATTCAACCGTCGTTTCAGTACATCCTGCGCCAGGACAGGCAGATCGATATCGATCGCGTCCGCACGACCCTCGACGCATTGCGGCTGCAGGCATACGCCGGCTGGACCGTCAGAGTTTTGGCCGGTGACGAAGACGTAGCCACCGCGATGAAAACCATCCTCGCTGAGTCGGTGCCGCATTTGCTTAGCCGATTCACCATTATCGACCCCTCGGACAAAGATTCATGGAATGCTCCCATAAGTCAGGGTGCAGGCAACGAATTGTTTGGGCTGCTGCTCGCGGGCGATGAACCGGCCGCCGATGCGCTGTTGGAACTGGCGGTCGCCAG
>JANXLQ010000298.1 GCA_025355085.1 Rhodopila sp. | reverse complement strand
GCCTGAAGGCCAGGGGTTACAGATGACGAATGTTCGCAAAAAGCACGGCGTTGATTTCAAGACGAAGGTAGCCTTGGCGGCGGTTCGCGAGGACGGAACGGTGGCTGAACTGTCGAGCCGGTTCGGCGTGCATGCCAGCCAGATCGATGCGTGGAAGAAAACCGTCATCGACGGCATTGATTCGCTGTTCGCCAGAGGCAAGGCAGGCGCGAACAATGGTGCCATGGCCGACGATGCGCGGCGGGCCAAGCTGTACGAGAAGATCGGTGAACTGACCATAGAGCGGGATTTTTTTCGCAAAAGGTCTGGTCCATGAACCAGGTCGCGCGGTCGACGATCTGCGACTGATGCACCGGATCGACGAGTTGTATCTGGCGATGCCGATCTACGGCTCGCGGCGGATGGTGACGGCCCTGCGCCGGGATGGTTGGACGGTGAACCGCAAGCGCGTGCGGCGGTTAATGCGCCTGATGGAGATCGAGGCGATCTACCAGAAGCCGAACACCAAGTTTATCCGTCTCTTTTGCGCGGTTTAGCGATCGTCCGCCCGAACCAGGTGTGGTGCGCGGACATCACGTATATCCCGCTGGCCAAGGGCTTTGTGTATCTGGCCGCAGTGATCTGGCGTTTCGTTCACAGCATGTGAACGTGCCGAAACGCCAGATGGATTGGCCGGCGGGCAGAAGTCGCCACCTGGGGTGGTGTTCGTCCCGGAACTTGAATCCGCCAACGGTAAAGCGTAAACAAATGGTTTATGATCGACTTTTCCGCACGCATCGTACCAAGCCGTAAATGCTAATCGCACCCCAAAAGCACTCCAGCACGACCGACGGCAGATTCCACGCGTCAATCAACGACACCATGACCAACAGCGCCCCCATCAGATTGACCGCCGGAAAGCGCCAATCGCTGGCCGACATCCACCCCTGGAGTGTGGCGAAATAGGCGACAACGAAGCAGGCAGTTCCAATCAGGCCGCAGACGATGTAAGGATCGAATTCCATTAGTTGGAACCTAGCAGACCTTGCCGCCGTGCCGCTATAGTCGCATCAGCGAAACGTGGGGTTCATCGGATGGCGCGGGCGATACTGGGTTTTTTCGTTGGAAGCATGCTGTCCACCGCCGCTTCGGCGCAGACGCTGAACATTGCCTCCGCAGCGCCGGTCACCAGTATCGACCCGCATTATCACACACTGACTCCTAATCAATCGTTGGATAGCCACATCTATGAACGTCTCGTGGACCACGACGCAGGTGGCCACATGATCGGCGGGTTGGCGGAATCCTGGCGTCTGCGCGACGACCGCACCTGGGAATTCAAATTGCGCACCGCGACCTTTCACGACGGCACGCCGTTCACCGCCGCCGATGTCGCATACACTCTTGCGCGGGTGCCCGGGGTAAAGAACAGCCCGGCATCATACTCGGTTTACAGCCGAGCGGTGACGAGCACAGAGATCGTGGATGACCATACGATTCTGCTGCGGACTGATGCGCCGTATCCCTTGCTTCCGTCCGACATGTCCCAAATATTTATCATCCCGCATACTCTCGGACCCAATCCCGCCACCGAGGATTTTAACAGCGGCAAAAACGCTATCGGGACGGGGCCGTATCGTTTTGTCGCGTATCGTCCAGGCGACCGGATTGAGATGGATCGTTACGACGGTTACTGGGGCGCGAAACCGCAGTGGCAGCACGTTAACTATCGTATCATCAGCAACGATGCCGGCCGCACCGCTTCCGTGCTGGCGGGCGATGTCGATATGATCGAATTTGTTCCGCCTGCCGATCTACCGAAGTTGCGGGAAGACCCGCGGGTGAAATTAGCCGAGGTGGTCAGCAACCGTGCGATCTATCTTTGGCTGGATGAATCCCGGGCGGAATCGACGCCATTTGTCACCGGCCCGAACGGAGAGGCGTTGACAGCTAATCCGTTAAAGGACCGGCGCGTGCGGCAGGCTCTGTCGCTTGCCGTTAACCGGCCGGGGATCACGGATCGGGTGATGGAGGGTTCAGCCGTTCCGACCGGCCAATA
>JANXLQ010000384.1 GCA_025355085.1 Rhodopila sp. | reverse complement strand
TAAGCCGCGTCGTGGAAAATGATGCCCAAAGTCTGTCGGATTCCGGAATGAACACGGCTCACCCCATGACGCATCGTCAGTCGATACGCCCCCCGAGCACCGATGCCGGGACGGTGATGCACGGGGAAAATTGCCGCTTCTCCCTGCCGCAAAGGCACAACCATGCCACGCGACTGCGCCCGTGGCCGCTGCTCCACCATGATAAATTCGCCCCCGGTAAAGTCTTCCCCGGGGGCACTCAGCAACACCACGACCTGGAGTGGAAAAACCAGATCGCCATACAGATCCTGATGCAGGCGATTAAATCCGCCTGTTTCATAGCGCAGCATCAGCGGTGTCGGCTTTGTCTGTCCGGCTGCGTGGCACTTGGCCAGGTATGCCTCCAAAGTGGCGGGAAAATTCTCCGCCTCGCCCATCAGGCCGCGCCATCCATTCGCCACCGTTGCCAGCGGCGGATACAGCGCGGCTCGCAACGCTGAGACTCGATTTGGCAACGGATAGTCGAAATACTGATACTCTCCCTGCCCGTAGGCGTGATGCTCCATCACGATGCGTTTCCGGAATAGGCTTTCCTCGCCGTATAATGCAGCCAGATCCCGGCACATTTCGGCCGAGAGCAGTCGTCGAGTTGCATAGCCGTCGGCAGCAATGTCTGCCGCCAGGCGGTCAGGGGCCAATTCAAGGGTAGGATCAGGCATTTGCATTCCCCCATCATACAGCATTTCCGCATGCCGGCATCCCGTTTCGTGCTTTGGCCCGGTTAGGGAACCCAAAGCCAATCGCGGCGTTACAAATCCACCATATTTTATAGGAGGTAATAATGACCGATCGCGTAGAAGGCGCCGCCCGGGAATTTGGTGGCCGCGTGCAAGAGGTAGCCGGCAACCTGACCGGTGACGCCAAGACCCAGGCTCAGGGCATGTACAATCAGGCCACGGGTCAGGCGCAGCAGGCCGCCGCCCAATTCAGCGACGTCGTCAAAGCACAACCGGTCGTCGCAACGCTGGTAGCACTGGCACTCGGCTACATGCTCGGTCGCCTCACATCCTGAGGCTACGCAGAACAAAAAGGGGGCAGACGCCCCTTTTTTTGTTTAGCTGCCCCCCTATATGAGGTCCAGATGCCCCCAGCGATTTTGAAATCACGCCTGAGCGAAGGCTCTCCCTATCAACTCGGCGCGACCTGGGATGGCCTGGGTGTGAATTTTTCGTTGTTTTCAGCCAATGCAACTAAGGTCGAGCTGTGCCTGTTCGATGACTCGGGAAAAACGGAACTTGAGCGCATCGAACTTCCGGAATACACCAGCGAGATTTGGCACGGCTACCTGCCCGACGCCCGACCTGGTACAACCTATGGATATCGCGTGTACGGGCCATACGAGCCGGAAGCCGGGCATCGTTTCAACCCAAATAAACTTTGCCTGGACCCATACGCCAAAGCGCATATCGGCAGCCTGAAATGGGACCCGGCGGTCTTCGGCTACACGATGGGCAAAGACGACCTGACGTTCGATGAGCGGGATAGCGCCCGCTTCATGCCAAAATCCCGTGTTATCGATCCGGCCTTTACCTGGGGCCGGGAGCGCGCTCCGTCAGTGCCCCGGGACAGAACCATCGTGTATGAAACCCATGTCCGCGGCTACACGATGCTGCACCCGGCGGTTCCCGAACATCTTCGCGGCACATTTGCCGGGCTTGGTCGCAAGGAAGTCGTCGATTATATCAAGACCCTTGGCGTCACGTCCGTAGAGTTGTTGCCGATCCACGCCTTCGTCAACGACAGTCATTTGCTGGACAAGGGCCTGACCAATTACTGGGGCTATAACACCATCGGATTTTTTGCCCCCGATCCCCGCTATTCCGCCGTGCCGGACTTCGTTTTCTCGGAATTTAAGGAAATGGTCGCCCGCCTGCACGACGCGGGGTTAGAAGTCATTCTCGATGTCGTTTACAACCACACCGCCGAGGGCAATGAAAACGGCCCGACCTTGTCATTCCGTGGTATAGACAATTTGTCATACTATCGATTGATGCCAGACAATCCGCGCTACTACATCAACGACACAGGCACCGGAAACACCCTGAACATGAGCCATGCTCGTGTTGTGCAGATGGTAACCGACAGCCTGCGCTATTGGGCGTCGGAGATGCATATCGACGGTTTCCGGTTCGACCTCGGCACGATTTTGGCCCGCGAGGATCATGGGTTCAATGAGGCTCATGGTTTTCTGCAAAGCTGCCTGCAAGATCCCGTACTATCCGCTACCAAATTAATTGCCGAACCATGGGACATCGGCCCCGGCGGCTATCAGGTCGGCGGATTTCCCCCCGGTTGGGCAGAGTGGAACGACAAATTCCGCGATACTGTCCGCGCCTACTGGAAAGGCGATTCCGGCAAACAAGCCGAGATGGCAACCCGCCTGTCCGCATCGGCTGACGAATTCGCCCGGCGGGGCCGTAAGGCCTGGGCCAGCGTCAATTTTCTTACCGCGCATGATGGTTTCACATTGAACGATCTCGTATCTTACAATGAGAAACATAACGATGCGAACGGCGAGGATGGCCGTGACGGACATTCCGACAACCAATCCTGGAACTGCGGCGTCGAAGGTCCGACCGGCGACCTGGCGATTATCGAGCTGCGTGAGCGGCAAAAGCGCAATCTGCTGGCCACTCTCTTGCTGTCGCAAGGCACGCCGATGATTCTGGCGGGCGACGAATTTGGCCGCACGCAGCAAGGCAACAACAACGCTTATTGTCAGGATAATGAAATAAGCTGGGTGAACTGGAATTTTGGCGAGCGAGAGGTCGAACTCGCTGAATTCACCCGCAAGGTCATTGTGCTGCGGCAATCTTTTCCAATTCTGCGCCGTGCCCGTTTTCTCAGCGGCGAGTATAACGCCGATCTCGATGTGCGTGATGTGCGGTGGTTGGCTCCATCCGGTCAGGACATTCAGGGATCTCATTGGGGCGACGCCAACGCCCGTTGCTTCGGCATGCTGATGGACGGGCGTGCGCAGGCGAGCGGCATCAAGCGCCCGGCGATGGATGCAACGGCATTGCTGGTGCTGAACGCGCACCATGACGTGGTGAATTTCATGCTCCCGGAAGTGGTCGGCGGGACCGTTTGGCAGTGCCTGCTCGACACTAATATTCCCGACGACACAAATCGTGAATCATTTCCAACAGGTGAAACTTATGAGATAACCGGGCGGTCGCTCGTGCTGTTCGTTCTGGAGCCGGAAAGCCGTAGATCGGTCGCTTTGCGGCGTGCGATAGAAGGTTTTCGCCAGATGGCGGAGCGTCCGATCCCGATGGCATCACCTGAGTCCGGACCCGAAACTGAACGGACGCCGTAGAACGCACTCGGAATAACGCGTCCGTGAACCGTGATTCCGGCGCCTCGTGCCTATACTGTTCGCTAGCGGTGGAATTAACCTAGGCTGAAACCCGACAATTTCGTCGGGTTTGGGGATCGGTTCGCCGCTTGGTATCCAATATTCAAAAAGACGTATCATGCCAAAAACAGTAAAATATACTGAAAACTCGAAGCGCGCTACGGACCAAACGGCCCGGTCCAGCCAGGCCAAGATGGACACAGCATCCCGGAGCGTTAAGGAATCGATCAACGAAACCAGCCGGGCGGCGAAGGAAGCCACGGACCGGGCCAGGGCGGTTGGCGAGAGCATAACCGAAACGGTGGCGGAAGCCGCGAATGCAGCAACCAACATGTCGTCCAAGGCCGCTGAACAGAGCCGAGAAGTGATGATGATGGGCATGCGGACAGCCACCGGCGCTGGCAGTAAAGTCGCGGATAGTAATTTCGGCCGTATTCATCGCATGATGCCTTCTGCTGCCCACGCGATGGATATTTATCGTGACGCGCCGGAGCGGTCGGCCGAGCAGGTTCAGGCGCTGTTCTTCGCTGCCGTGACGATGGGACGCGGTTTGCAGCACATGCAGCATGCGTGGTTGGAAATGATGGACCACACCATGGGAAACGGCTCCCGGAAACCGCAGGGCCTGTGGCGCTGCAAAAACATCATCGAATTGGCCGAGGTGCAGTGCGATCTGTACATGGAGGCCATCAACCATGCTTTTGCATCGACCAGCTGGCTGCTGGAATTGACCAGCCGCACAGCACAGGAAGCCGGGCGTCCGTTGCAAATTCATCATCACTAAGGAGCCGACCGCTGATGCAGTCCGACCCGCCGTATCCCCCCGGCGATCCGCCGGTAGTTCCAGATCCCGATCAACCTTCTCCGATCGATGATCCGCCTACTCCGATACCGGTTCCGCCGGATATTCCGCCGGAGCCATTGCGGGCTTGAGAGTGTTCCGCTAACGCCCTCGCGTGTTCTAGGATGTGGGCGATGGCCGAGACCTTGTTGAACTGGTTCATTAACAGCGCCTTTGCGCGGACCCTTGCCAGTTTGGGGACGGCCTTTGTCCTCGGCACCCTGATTGGTGCCGAGCGGCAATGGCGCCAGCGAAGCGCGGGGCTGCGGACGAATGTGCTGGTGGCGATAGGGGCAGCGGCGTTCACTGACCTTGGGGCGCGTTTGCTGGGTGCCGACGGGGCGACCCGAATCATTTCGTACGTGGTCTCCGGCATCGGCTTTCTCGGCGCGGGCGTAATCCTGAAAGAGGGCACCCAAATTCGCGGCCTGAATACAGCTGCGACTTTGTGGTGTTCGGCCGCTGTCGGAACCTTCGCGGGTGCGGCGTTTTGGGCCGAGGCGGTTGCCTTGTCGGTCTTCGTGGTGGCCGGGAACACTTTGCTGCGGCCCTTGGTCAGTTACATAAGCCACCTGCCGATCGATACCCTTACGACAGAGGCCCGCTACCGGGTGCATGTTGTCACCGAACACCGCGATGTTTCGGCCGCGCGCGACATTCTCGATGAAGTTCTTGGGAAAGCCGGCTATCCGATTCTGGAGATCGAAACGCTGTCGGAAACCGAAACGCAGGTCGAATTGGCGGCGGTCCTGGTTCCGAGTTCCGCCGATGCCGCTTTGCTGGACGCGGTCGTCGTGCAGTTGGAAAAAGCGCAGCCCGTGCGCAGCGCCACATGGTCGGTCAGCACGACTCCCTAACGATCCAATATTTTCAGCATTTGGACAATACCGCCCATGCAGATTTCGTCCCAGTCGTCCTCGTCGTAGCCAATGGATTGATAGAACCCGGCGGATTCCGGGGTGGCATAGACGACGGCCTTGCCGCACCCCAGTTCGCGCGCGAATTTCTCCGCTCGCTCCAGCATCGCTCTGCCATGCCCGCCACCCTGATGGGCCGGGTCGATCGCAACCAATCGCAACGCGGCGGCGGTATTCCGCAAATCGTCCACCTGAATCGCGCCGATCGGCCGGCCTTCGAGGAACAGCAGCAACGGGTGACAATCCGGGCTGATCTCTTCCACGGGTCGAGGCAGGTGAAACACCTTGCGGCGTATCCCGTGGTACGCTTGCCAGTCCTCGTCGCACCGCGGCCGGTCGAGGCGGTAATTGGCCCCGCCCGACGGTTGCTCGCCCGATGGCCGCTCGGTTGGCACTTCGCCTGATCCGCTTGTCCCCATGTGGGCACGATACGGCTGCCTTCTGTGAAAAGCGAGCCGTCATCCCGGGGGTCCTGGCGCCGAATCACTGCTTCTGTAACTGTAAGCCATCGGAATGGAGCGGGTTCGCATGGCGATCGTCATCACAGTCGCACAGCAGAAGGGCGGCACCGGCAAGACCACCCTGGCGGCGAATATCGCGGCCACGCTGGCGCCATCCCGGCGGGTCGCGCTGCTGGACATCGACCCGCAGCACAGCCTGACCCGATGGTACGAGTTGCGGCCAAAAACCGCGGCGAAGCTGACCTTTTCCGATATTTCCGGCTGGCGGGTGACGGGTGAGGTGGATCGGCTGAAAGCCTCGCACGACATTGTGGTGATCGATAGTCCGCCGCAGATCGACACCGATGCCCGCCTCGCCATCCGTGGGGCGAATCTGGTACTGATCCCGGTGCAACCCAGCGCGCCGGATATCTGGGCGGCCGAGGGCACCTTAAAGCTGGCGGCAGCCGAGAAACGTAAAGCGGTCATCGTGCTGAACCGTGTGCCGTCCTCCGGCAAGCTGCGGGAGACGATGACGGCGCAACTTCGGGCGGACGATAAGCCGCTGATGACCGCGACGCTAGGCAACCGCACCGGGTTCGCGTCCGCCTTCGCCGAAGGGTTGGCGGTGACCGAGACCGCCCCTCGCTCAATCGCCGCGAATGAGTTACGTGCCTTGCTGAATGAGTTGCTGGAGATGATCGGATGACACTTTACGCGGGTTTGAAGGCGCTGCATCTGTTGTGCGCGGTGCTGTGGGTGGGCGGCATGTTTTTCGCTTACGTGATTTTGCGGCCAAGCATGGCGGCGATCGAGGCGCCTCAGCGGATGTTGTTGCATACGCGGGTTTTCAAGAAGTTCTTTCTGGTTATCTGGCACGCCATGCCAGCGATCATCATCTCGGGCATTGCCATGTTGGGTCTTCACTGGGATATGGCAACGGTCCCATGGCAGATCAATGTCATGATGGGCCTGGGCCTGTTGATGGCGGCGGTGTTCCTGGTGATTTTCTTTGGCCCGTACCGGCAGTTCCGGCGGACGACGGACCGCAACCGAATGGCTTCCAGCCTGGACAACATTCGCAAGTTGATCGGGGTTAACCTGATCCTGGGTCTGATCACGGTCATCGCGGCGGGGCTGCTTTAGACATGAGGGTTTGAGGCCGCAGCCTCTCCGGTGCCCGATCATGGTTTAACCCCATGTTCGATCGTGTGATTGTTTGAGTTAGAAGCAACTGTAAACGATCACACTTTAGGCGGGTAGAGCCGTTTAACCAGCATCGGCATCGACAGGCCCTGGATGAGAATCGTGAACACAACGACGGCGTAGCAGACGGCCAGCAAGGCGCCTCGGTAGGGTGACGGCTTCAGCGACAGGGCCAGTGCTACCGAGATCCCGCCGCGCAAGCCGCCCCAGGTCAGCACGGCGATGCCGCGCAGCCTTGGTAACGCGCGCAGATGGACCAGTGCTGTCGGAACCGCGACGCTAACCAGGCGTGTCACCAGCGCCAGTCCGATGCCCCCAGCCGCCGCGATCAGCAATGTCCGGTTGATCTCAACCGACAACAACGCAAAACCCATCAGCAGGAACAAAACCGCGTTCATCAGTTCGTCCATGAGGTCCCAGAACAAGATCACCTGTTCTCGGGACACGTCGGTCATGGCGAAACGGGTCGAACGGTGGCCGGTCAGCAATCCTGCCACCACGACTGCGAGCGGACCGGACACATGCAGGGCCGAGGCGATGCTGTAGGTGACGGTTACGAGCGCCAACGTCATCGTCAGCTCCAGCGACGGTTCATCCGCCAGACCTAGCGCTCGATAGGCCAAATATCCGGTGGTAAAGCCAAGTACGATTCCGCCGCCGGCTTCGGTCAACACCTGCAAGCCGATCATGGGTGCGGTGGTAACGTGGCCGTTGGCCCATTCCAGTGCGACGGCGAACACCACGACCGCGACACCGTCGTTGAACAGGCTTTCGCCGTTCACGACCGCCAAAAGACCTGAGGGCAGGCCGGCCTCCCGCAGCAGACCTCCAACCGCGATCGGGTCGGTGGGGGCCAGCAGGGCACCCAGCGTGAAGCACCAGGGAAGCGGAATGGTCCCACCAAAAATCAGCCAAATACCAAACCCGTACAGCCCGGTCGCCATCAGCACGCCCAGCGTGGCCAGAGACAGGACCGTCCATTTCCGGGCGCGCAGACTATTCATATCGACGTGCAGGCTACCGGCGAACAGCATGAACGCCAGCAACCCATCCAGGAACACATGCGGCAGGTCGGTGGTCGCGACCAGTTCCCCCCACCGTTGCCGCAGTTCCACACTCGCAACCGAACGATCCACCAGGATGACGGCGATCGACAGCAGCAATGATCCGGCCATCAGGGCGATCGTTCGCGGCAGATGCAGATACCGATGATTGACGATCCCCAGAATGGCAGCCAACAGCAACAGGACGGCGACGAAATCGAACGATGACATGGTGCCGCCTTTGGCATGCGTTGCGTGAAAAGAGCATCTTCCCCAAAGTGGGACTCTCTAAATGGGAGTAAACCGATGGAAGTTCGCCTCGACGGTCGCACCGCGATCATAACCGGTTCAAGCAAGGGCCTGGGACTGGCCATGGCCAAGGAATTCGCTGCGTCGGGGGCCAATGTGGCGATCCTCGCCCGTAGCCCGGATTCGCTGGCCGAGGCCCTGGCCACCGCGTCCGAAGGCGCATCCGGCAAGGTCGCGACGTTCCAGTGCGACGTGTCCAAGGCCGACGATATCAACACGACCTTCGACGCGGTTATTAAGACGTTCGGCCAGGTGGACATCCTGATCAACAACGCCGGCATGTCCCGCGCGATGCCGTCCGACCGGATCACCGACGACATCTGGCAGGAAGACCTGGATCTGAAGCTGTTCGCGGCGATCCGTCTCGCCCGGTTGTGCTGGCCAGGGATGAAGGACCGTAAATGGGGCCGGATTATCAACGTGTTGAACACCGGCGCCAAGGCCCCACGGGCGAATGGGGCGCCGACCGCCGTTTCCCGCGCTGCCGGCATGGCGCTGATGAAGGTGATGTCGGCCGAGGGCGCGCCGCACGGCATCCTGGTGAACGGGATGCTGGTTGGCTCGATCGTGTCGGACCAGATCGCCCGGCGCTACAAGACCGACGGCAGCAATGAACCGTTCGATGCCTACGTCGCGAAAGCCGGGGCCGGAATTCCGTTGGGCCGCATGGGCAAGGCAGAGGAGTTCGCCGCGATGGCGTGCTTCCTGTGCAGCGATCACGCCGGGTTCACTACGGGAACCGCAATTAACATGGACGGCGGCGCCAGCCCGGTCGTTTAACGGCGGTTACGATGCGGTGCCCGGGTCGTCGAGCAATGCGGCGACCCGGGCACGCAACTCGGGACGGCGGCGCGTGACGGTTTGCCAGATAATCTCTCGCTCAATTGTCCGGTATCCATGAGCCAGCGCATTGCGCAGCGCGACAGTGGGCCGGAGGTTGGGAATCCGGGTGGCGACATCTGGTGCTTCTTTGGAAAATTAGTTGAGAGCCTCGCCTACGAGTTCAAGCTGATTTTGGACCGCAGAACTAAACATCGAGTCCGTTTCGTAGTTATTGAACGTGCGGTCGATTATAAAGATAGCGATTCGATCGGCCGCATCGGCCTTCCCATTTCGCCCAACATTTTAATCATGGCGTCTCCCCACATCTCATTGTTTCGCGCTTCTTCCTCGGGCGAAACCTTTACCGCTGGCCACTGAAACTCCGGCATCGGCGCGCCCCGTATTTTCGACACTGGGATTCTCGGCGCTGGCCCGTTCGGCACCGGCTCGGCATGCACCCCGGTGTCGTGCGGGGCGCGACCCCACAGCCGGTTGCGGTAGCTGTCGATCTTTGCCTGCGCCTGCTGCGCCGCCTCTTGCGCCGCTGCATCCGAGACATCGTTTACCGGGTCCACCGCTGGCGGCAGATCGCAGGCCAGACGCAACGCCAGTGTCTTTTCATGTTGTTGGGAGGAGCGGTTGAGGCCGTTGGCGCAGCCACGGTAACGCACCCGCATGGAGGGAGACATTTCGTCGGCTTTAGCCTCCCTCAAAGTTTCCAGTGTGGACATGCTGAACGCGATAATCTGCGCGGCATTGAGGATTTCCGAGCGAGATCGGGTGCCGTAAGACCCGAGCGTTTCAATGATTTCGGTACGGGCGGTTGCGATATCTATCCCGGCGCAGATGAAATAGGGTTCGAGAAATGCGATCATGGTGATCAGGAACGGGTTGGGTATGGCTGACATCGGCGAGGTCCGAAGTTAAAGTTTATGTTTTGTTCCTTAACGTATGTCGCGATATAAATCAAGAACAAATGACATCCGCCAGCCTGAAGGAGCGCGCGCATCGCAGGATGCTGTCACGGCCTGGAACGACGACCCGCCGCTGATTATGCCACCGGCCTTATACCAACGGCCCTATATAATGACCGTTCGGCCCATTGTCGTCATTGCGAGCGAAAGGCCGTATCTACATCTCGTGATGCTGGTTCGTGCAAAGGCGTGGATGGCAGGACTTCGCCTGCCATGACGAGAAGGATCAGGACATAGGGCCGTTGGTATTATGTCCTAACCCGCCACAGTCATGACATCCCGGTGCTGGTTCGGGCAAAGACGTGGATGGCGGGCCTTCGTCTGCCATGACGGTGTGAGGGCGCCTTCGCGCGCCATGACGGGTGTGAGAGCGGGCGGCGTGTTTCACTGTCTGTGTGGGTTGATATCAGGCGTTCGGCTGCGGAAGTTGGGTGGGTAACTACCAGTATTACCCGCGCAATACCTCCGCCACCAAATCCCCCAATCGCGCATAATCTTGCAATTCGTTGTACGCGAACGCCGAAATCCGCAGCCACAGCGCCCCATCCAACGCATGCACGGGGGCGTCCGTTCCCGCTGCCAGCAAGCGATCCCGAATCGCCAGCGCATGTTCTGGAGTCGGATTGTCCACCGGCAGCCGGATCGTTGCCATGGCGCCGGTAACAGCGCCTCGTGTTCCCACACTCGTATTCAGACGTTGGGCGATCAGTGCGCCGCCTTGGGCAGCGAGCACTCGATTCCGCTTCATCAGTTCCACGCCACCCAAGCGTTTATGAAACGCTATCGCATCTGTCACGGCGAGAAACCGGCTTGGGTCGGTCGTCCCGGTCCAATCGAACTCCGCCAAAAACCCCTGTTCGTAGCCGTGGGAGATGGTTCCCGGATGCAACCCGGATTGCCGATCAGGCGCCGCATACAGGAATGCACACCCTTTCGGCGCGCACAGCCACTTGTGGCAGTTTCCAACATACCAATCAGCCCCAATCGCCGTCAGGTCCACCGGCACCTGGCCGGGGGCGTGCGCGCCGTCGATCAACACCGGAACGCCAGCCGCATGACATGCCGCGACAATCCGTTGAATTGGCAATACGATCGCACTGGCAGAGGTAATGTGGTCGATAACAGCCAGGCGTGTCTTCGGTGTGATGGCATCCATTATGGCTGCGACCAGCGATTCCTCAGTTGGGCCGGGAAACGTTACCGCGGCTTCGGTGATCCGCGCGCCGGCGTGATCGGTAGCAAATCGAACCGTATTTCGCACAGCCCTGTATCCATGCGATAGAAGCATTACGTTTTCATCGGCCAGTAGCACTAAATTCCGCAAAATCGCATTACAGCCGGAGGTCGCATTTTCCACGAATACGAGATTTTGGCCCTCAGCATTCAGGAATGCGCCGAGTGCGCCGGCTGCCGCCCGTATGGCGTCAGTATAGACGGTTTTCATGAAGCGGCTGGGTTGACGTTCCATCCGATCCTGCCAGGCCCGTTGGGCAGCTATGACCGCGCGCGGCGTGGCGCCGAACGAACCGTGGTTGACGGTCAGGAAGTCGGGATCGAGATCCCATTCGGCGTGGGTGTCCGGGGGCATCGGCGGGGCTTTCACGTAGGGCTCCGGACAATGTTAACATGGAAATCACAGCGAAACACAAAGTTTGACGAGGCGACGGCATCGCCTATCGGGCCGGCCGGTAAAGTAATGGTTTGCCCTGGACGTGCCACTGTTTCGCGCGCGTTATCGGCTTGACTATGGCGACGCCTATGGATGCACGATGCGGAAAATTCGCGGCGGTTATAGGAGCGGATTGGATGTAGGCCGGTGGCGTCATAAAGGCCAGGGCGCCGAGTATAGTCAGCAATATTTCCGGAAATGTAACAGTAAGTTATAATGACCGATGCAGGAATTGTTGGCAATTCTGAATGGGTGGAATTATTAAATGGCGATGTAGCAGTTCTCATTTTGGCGTTGGCGGCCGCGATCGCCTTCCTCGTCATGGCGCGCGAAGGCGCACCATTCATGTCTTTGTTTGAAAGAACAAAAGACGTGGATGCCGGCCTTCGCCGGCATGACAGGTTGGATGACGGTACGTCAACGCCGGTTGACGTAATTCGCTATGAAATAGTATCGTTACTGATATAATTTTACTATTATCGTGGCGCGTGTATTATTATTTCAATGATTTGTTGCGGCCTTAATCCAACCCACGATCCGGCGATGGAATGTTGCGAATCCATGGCATGGAAAAAGCGGTTCGCATCCCGGGAGGATCGCAGGGACCAATCGGTTAGAGTTTATTCCGCAGTCCAACCTCCATCTACCACCAACGCAGTCCCGGTCACCAGGGCGGCGGAGTCGCCGGCGAGAAACACCACTGCCCCCATTAAATCCTCCACCGATCCCAGCCGGCCGAGTTTAATACGGCGCAGAACATCGTCGCGGAAGGCTGCGTTCTGGAAAAACGGCTTCGTCAGTGGGGTATCGATGAAGGTGGGACCGATCGAATTGACGCGGATACCGAGCGGGGCGAGGTCGATCGCCATTGCTTTGGTGAGGCCCTCTATCCCATGCTTGGTCATGCAATAGACGGTGCGGTTCTGCCCGCCGACGTGGCCCATCTGAGACGACATATGGATGATCGACCCGCCTTTTCCGGCTGCCGCCATCTTCTTTGCCACGGCCTGAGCGACGAAGTAGGCCGCACGTTGGTTCAGGCCGGTGATTGCGTCATAGTCGTCCTCGGTCACGTCCAGGAAGGTTCGTGGACGGTTGGTGCCGGCGTTGTTGACCAGGATGTCGAACGGATCGGCCTCCTCGATCGCGGCACGGACGGCGGCAGTGTCAGTGACGTCCAGGACCAGGATAGAGGCTTTGCCGCCCTCTGCCCGGATTTCCTCGGCTGCGGCTGTGATCTCGGCATCTGTGCGGGCGATCAGTGTGACGTGCGCACCGACCTCGGCCAGCGCGGCGGCGGCGGCGAGGCCGATCCCGCGGCCGGCACCCGTGACCAGGGCGCGGCGGCCGTCGAGGCGCATGGAGGGGAGGCGAGGAAGAGTCATGTCATTGCACCGTTAACCGTGGCGGCGTGAACACCGCAAGACGTGGATAGGCAGCTTTGCCGATCACGAGAAATACTCCGCTTCGACAACCGCTTATCCTGATGCCTATGGGGGCAAGCGCCGCCGGGACTACCAATGCGGTTTCGCTCTCAAACCGGCAACATATCCTCCAGTTTCCATTCTTCGGCGGACGCACCCGCCAGGGCCTGGATGCGGCTTTCATCGGCGCGCAGTTCGGCGGCGGGGCCGGAATAGACCATCTGGCCGTTCTCCAACACGTAGGCATGGTCAGAGATTTCCAGACTCATGCGCACATTCTGCTCCACCAGTAAGACGGAGATGCCTTCTGCCCGCATTTGCGCAATGATCCGGAACACTTCCTTGACGATCAGCGGAGCTAGTCCCTGCGAGGGTTCATCCAGGATAAGCAGCCGGGGATTCAGCAGCAAAGCGCGGCCGATGGACAGCATTTCCTGCTCACCACCCGATAACTGGCGGCCGAGGTTCTGCTTGCGCTCACCCAGGCGTGGGAACAGCTTGTAAACGCGGTCGATGGTATAAGGACCGGGGCGTTCGATGGGAACGCGGAGATTTTCATCCACCGTCAGATTGGCGAAGACCCGGCGCCCCTCGGGGACGTAGCCGACGCCGGCGGCGGCGATGCGGTACGGCGGTTGGCCGGTGATGTCCTTGCCGAACAACGTCACCCGGCCGGATCGGATGGGTGTCAGACCGACCACGCTGCGGAGCGTGGTGGTCTTGCCGGCCCCGTTGCGGCCTAATAACGTTGTGATCTTGCCTTCGGCGACTTCCAGGCCGACACTTTCCAGAATATGGCTCTTGCCATAGAAGGTGTTCAGCCCCTCGGCTGTCAGTGCGCTCATTCGGCGCTCCCCAGATAGGCGGCTTGCACCACCGGATTGGCGGCGATCTCGGCGGGCGTGCCTTCCGCCAGCATCTTGCCCTCGCCCAACACCGTGATCTTATCGGCCAGATTGAAGACGACGCGCATATCATGCTCGATCAGGACGATTGTATAGGCGCTGTTCCTGTGCAGGCGGCGGATCAGGTTGGCGACGGCAAAGGTTTCGTGTTCGCCCATGCCGGCAGTCGGTTCGTCCAGCAGCAAAAGACGAGGTTTCAGGGTCAGCGCGGTGGCGATTTCCGCCGCGCGCTGGTCGCCGTGCGACAATTCGCCCACGTACCGATCTGCGCTGGCGGTCAGGTTGGTCAGGGTGAGCGCTTCGTCGATGCCGCGGTTCACCTGGGCCTTGTGGGCTGCGGTGAGCCAGAATTTCTGCCGCAGGCCCAAGGCGCTTTCAACACCGACCCGGATGTTTTCGCGTACCGTCAGTTCCGGAAAGATCTCGGTAATCTGGAACGTCCGCGCCATGCCCATGGCCACCCGTTCGGTGACCGCCAGCTTGGTGACGGTGGTGCCGTCGAACACGATGTCGCCGGCGGTGGGCGCGAAGAAGCCGGAGATCATGTTGAAGAACGTCGTTTTGCCGGCGCCGTTGGGTCCGATGATGGCCCGCAGTTCCCCTGCCGCGACCTGCATCGACACGCCATCGACCGCCACCAGACTGCCGAACTGCTTGGTAACGTTACGGACGTCGAGCATGCTCATTTGCCGACTCCCCTTTGCAGCATACCCAGCAGGCCACGGGGGAAGAACAGCACGACCAGGACGAATATCATGCCGACGAACGACATCCAGTTCACCGTCATCGACGAGATGTAGTCCTGTAGCACCACGAACAACGCGGCGCCGATCAACGGACCCCAGAATGCGCGCATGCCGCCCATGACGGTCATGATCACGATCTCTCCCGACAGGGAGTAATGCAGGCCCATCGGATCGGCGAAGTTATTCAGCAAAGCGTACATCGCGCCGGCGAGGGCGGTGAAGCAGCAGGAGATTGAGAACGACATCCAGATATGCCGCTCGATCGGAATACCCAGGAAGCGCGCCCGGCGTTCGTTTTCCCGGATGGCAACCAGGGTGCGGCCGAATGGCGAGGCGAGCAGAAGCGCCTGCAGCCCGGTGACGACCCCGAACACGATCAGCAGAAAGTAATAGAAAGCGGTGCTGTTGTTGGTGATATCGATCGTTGTGAACCCAAGATTTAGAGGTGCTCGGGCGAACCCGCGCAGACCATCGTAACCACCGGTCAGGCTGTCCCAGCTATAGGTGATGTAGAAGGCGATCTGGCCGAACGCGACGGTAACCATGGCGAAATAGACGCCCCTGCGTTGCGAGATCAGCAGGCCGAACAGTGTTCCCAGGCCGCCGCCCAGCAAGACACCGCCCAGGATGGCCAGCGGCGTGCTTGCGGCGAGATACTTCAACGTCAGACCTGCGCCGTAGGCACCCAGACCGAAATAGGCGGCGTGACCGAAGCTCATGACTCCGGTGAAGCCCAGCAGCAGATTGAACGACATCGCAGCCAGACCGAGAACCAGCACGCGGCCAGCCAGCGCGGTATAACCGCCCAGCATTGGCAACCAGATTGGGGCGGACAGTAGGAGTGCCCAGATGATGACTCCGGTTAGCCAGGGCCGAGCCGGTGTAGTGGACATGGGCACCGTAGTGGTGGTGGTGGCGGTGTTCATGACATCATTCCTTCCTGGCCCATTAACCCGCGTGGCCGGAGGACCAGGACGACAAGCATGATAACATAGATGACGGCTTCGCTGGCGGCGGGCCAGACGACGGTGGTCAATGCGCCGGCTACGCCGATCAGCAGGCCGCCGCACAAGGTGCCGGTCAGGCTGCCGACGCCGCCGACGATGATGGCGATGAAGCTGGGCATCAGCAGATCGTCACCCATATTCGGGTTCAGGCCGACCTGACCTGCGGCCAGCACTCCGGCAAGGCCTGCCAGCAAGGACCCGACCGCGAAGTTCATGGAGCGCAACATTCCGACGTTGACACCGAGTGCCGCGACGGTATCGAGGTCCAAGGTGCCGGCGCGAATGCGGATTCCCACGCGGGTAAAGCGCAGGAATGCGAACAGGCCGGTTACCGCGGTGATGACAATCGCCACCATGAAGATACGGTACCAGGTGATGAAGAACAGGTCCGCCGACAATGGCGTGGACAGACTATCGGGAATTGTCATCGGCAGGCCGTTTGGCCCCCAGATGTAGCGACAGGCGTCCTGCATGATGAACGCGAGGCCGAAAGTCAGCAGCAGGCTATAGACCGGGTCTCTTGTGTAAACGCGGCGGATCATCAGCCGCTCTATCACGAAGCCGAACACCGCCGTGATCAGGGGGGCCACGATCAGTGCCCCCCAGAACCCGAGGAACGGCACGAGGATGTAGGCGATGTAGCCGCCCAGGGCGAGGAAGTTGCCGTGGGCGAAGTTGATGACGTTGGACAGATTGAGAATCAGCGACAGGCCTAACGCCATCAGCACATAGAAAGCGCCAATGATCAGTCCGTTCGTGACGTTGAACAGTACAAGTTGCAGCATTGGCCGCCCTTCGGGAGGTCAGAGTTGAGGGCGCAGGCGTTAGGCTGGATGGACCATCTTGCAGCCGGTTGCCTCGACAGGGCCGGCGGCTTTCTCACCGGTGACGATGCTGCCGATGGTGAACACGTTATCCGGGTTACCTTTCGGCGGATGCATGTCACCGACAAATATGTCGGACATCAGTTGATGGTCGCCTGCGCGGTAATAGGCCTTGCCGGCGCTTAGGGCGACCTCGGGCGGCAATTCCAGCCCTTCCAGAGCGAGGGCCATCTTCGGGCCGTCCATGGTCTTGGCCTTTTCGGCCGCAAGGCGCACCGATTCGATGGCAACCAAAGCGAACCAATGACGGGCGGACGGTGTTTTGCCGGTGGCTTTGCGGAAATCCGCGACGTAGGAGACGACTTCCGGCACGTTCGGCTGATCCCACCACCATTCCATCGCCCAGGTGCCGGCCTGCGCATCGGCGGGCACGGCGCGCACCGATTCCAGCTCGAACAACGCGCCGCCGAGGGCCATTTCCTTCTGCATGCCGAACTGGGTGAACTGCTTCATGCAGTTGATCTGCGCCAGGCCGCCCATGTTGTTGAGCAAGACGTTCGGCTTGTAGGCCTTTGCCTTGATCAGGGTGGCAGAGAAGTCAGATGTATTGATCGGCAACAGTTCGGCCTGGAATTCGCCACCGAGCGCCTTGAGGTTCCGAATGAAATTGTTCTGGAGGGTTTGGCCGTAGGCGTAGTCGGGGCTGATGAAGAAGAACCTCTTGCCGAAGCGGCGGACCAGTTCGCCGGTGACGGCGGCGGCATCCATCGAGGTTGTATTACAAATTCGGAACGTGTTCCATTTGCAATCGACGCCGGTGATGGGGTCGGTGTGACCGCCGGGCACGATGTGGAAGACTTTGAGTTCGTTGGTGACGCCCATCATGGCGTAGGCGATGCCGGAGTTAACGTCGCCGACGATGACATCGACCTTGTCGCGCTCTATCAGCTTGCGGGTCTTTTGCACGCCGGTGCCGACGTCGTTGGCGGAATCTTCGACCAGCAGTTCGACCTGACGGCCGAGGATGCCGTTCTTCTTGTTCAGTCGCTCCACGGCGTACCTGGCGCCTTCGACTTCGCTGGCGGCGAGTGCGGAGAGGATGCCGGTCAACGGATTGACCATGCCGATGCGAACCGGGGTTTCACCGCGGGCGCTGACGATCGGCGGCGCGCTGAGCACGGTGACTGCAAGGCCAGACTTGAGGAGTGTGCGGCGACGGAGCGCCGGCAGTGTCGGTGTGGTCATCTCGTCGTTTCCCAGTCCGTGTTTTTTTTGTTGACGGCGTAATCCGGCGCGACACTAGGCGGATCAAAGGCCGACGTCGAGTGGCGATCTACGATCTAACCAAACCAGATCGGCGCAAAACAATCATGCTTCGGGAAAACGATTTTTGCAGGCATGACCCGCGTTGAACCGATCGAAATACCCGGGCGCCGGGGAAAAGCCTTAATGGTTCCGGATGCTGTTTGGGCCGCGCGCGGGCGCCGCAAAAGAACATCTCCGGCGGTGGCATACCCGTCAATCGGTCATCTGGGTGCGAGCAGTCCGTCTGACACAGTTATTTGCCCGCCGGTCCGCGACTCAGCCTATGCGCCTTATGATACCGGCCAGCGTGCTCTTATGCTCCATGATAAAACGTGCGATTGGCTGGATGCGCAGCAAGGGCAGAACGAATAGCTGGATCGGCACCCGCAGGCTGAAACGGAGATGGCACGTAATCGCAGCCAGATTGCCCCAGGCTGCCCTACGTTCCTCCTGACTGCCCTTCATCACGACTTTGCGGAGTTCGGTGGCCATTAGGCGAAAGAAGCGTGGCGCGATCAAATCCCGAACATAGTATAGTGAGGAATCAGGATCGTTCGGAAATCGCGCAATCAGCATTTGGGCGTAGGTTGCGCGACTAATTGCCATTCTTATTGAATAAGAACTGCTGGACAGGTGCATACGCCACCTCGACAGCGGCACCGGAATATAAACGTTGTCGAACCCAGCCCGGAACAATCTTAGAAACAGATCATCATCCTCATAGCCGGAAAGGCGCTCATCGAACCCACCGACGCTCTGGAACGCCTTCCGAGAAATGAGTGAGGCTGATGGTAGGATGAACATATCGAATCGTAAACATGACATCAGATCACGCTTGGGATGAGACACGCTCATGACATCAAGGAAGCCCCGGCTTATCAACTCACCGTTTTCACCCACTTCGTCCAGATTGCTGTAGCTCCAGCCCAGTTCTATTGCGCGGTTATCAAAAAATGGTCTGACCAATTCGGTCAGATGATTTGGATACCAGATGTCGTCCTGATCGAGAAAAGCGATCAGGTCGCCATGCGCATGATCGACCCCGACATTCCGCGCGGAAGACTGCCCACCATTCTGCTTCCGTATGAGACGAATTGTATGAACCAATGCCATCTCGGCAACGATATCGGGGCCATTATCGGTCGATCCGTCATCCACTACGATGATTTCATCAGGGATCAATGTTTGGGCAAAAGTGCTCTCGAGAGCCTCGCGGATAAATTTGGCACCATTGTAAAGCGGGATGACAACCGTAATGATAAGGTCCTCGCGGATTTTATCCGGTCTTGCCTG
>JANXLQ010000240.1 GCA_025355085.1 Rhodopila sp. | reverse complement strand
AGCCACGCAGGGGATCACATCGGATGACTGTTCGGCCCGTAATACGATCACGCCCATCGCCTTGAACACGGGCTCCACCGCCTGACCCATGGCGAACTGCCAGGGATTGCCCTCACCGAACTCGCCCCGCATGGACACGATCGTCAGGAACGGAAACCGGCAGCCCTGGGTCAGCGACAGCATGTTGATGCAGTTGCCCACACCCGACGACTGCATCAGCAGCACCGCTCGGTTGCCCCCGAGGTCGGCGCCGGCGACCATCGCCACGCCTTCTTCTTCAGTGGTCAGCGGGATCGAATGCACGTCCGGATCGGCCAGCGACCGGTCGATCAGCACCTTGTGGCCGGCATCCGGGACGTAGCAAAACTGGGTGACGCCGTTCGCGCGCAGCAGTTCGTACAGCGCATCGGGCCAGGATTCTTTTTCTGCCATTCTAACTCTTCCTATTTCGTAACCAGCTTACAGCCGCCTTGATCCAGCGGCCGGAACGCCTCATTCCCCGGTATCCGAGCGGGCACCTTATAGGTGTCCCGGGGGGATTTGGATTCAGCCGGCGCCTTCACCTTGAAGGTGTACATATTGTGGACCGCGCGTCCATCCTGACGGATCGTAACGGTGCCGAACAGCGTGTCCTGAATGGGGGCTTTGCGCATCTGCGCGACAACCTCTCACCCACAATGGGGTTGCTGGCCTTTACCGCGTTCAGGTAAGCCAGCACCAAGGAATACACGCCGGCCACGGGCATAGGCAGCCGGTAGAAACAACGCGACGGCCAAGGGCGCGTGACGGCCAGGGGCGCGTGACGAATCGACATTTTTCCAGCCTCCCTTTTGGTCGTCTTGTTGCTGTATCATCAACCGAAGCAGGACGTCAGCACCTGCGCGAACGCCCTTGCCCGGTGGCTGACGGCATGCTTTTCATCCGCGCCCATTTCCCCGAATGTCTGCTGCCCGCCCTCCGGGACAAACATTGGGTCATAGCCAAACCCCCTGTTGCCGCGGGGTGGCCAGACGACGGTGCCGTCGATGCGGCCGAGGAAAGTCTCGGCATGCCCGTCCGGCCACGCCAGGCACAGTGCGGCGACAAACCAGGCACGCCGGTCGGGGTTTGCCCCGATTCGGTCGTTTACCGCCGCCATCGCAGCGGCAAAATCCTTTGCGGGACCAGCCCAGCGGGCGGATAGCACGCCGGGTGCGCCGTCCAAAGCAGCGACGCAAAACCCGGAATCGTCGGATAATGCCGGCAACCCGCTCGCGGTCGCCGCCGCTAACGCCTTAATGCGGGCGTTCCCCGCAAAGTCCGGGGCGTCTTCCGCAGGTTCGGGTAACCCCAACGCGCCGGCCGAGATCACCTCGATCCCCAACGGGCGCAGCAGGGCCTCGATTTCCCGCAGCTTGCCCGCGTTATGGCTGGCCAGCACAAGTTTCTGACCCGGAGCGAGCTTGCGCGGCATCAGTCACCCAGCGCCTTGCGTTGCAGTTCGAACAGCGCGCCGGTGCCCTGGCGAGCCAGTTTCAGCAGTTCGTTGAATTGAGCCTCATTGAACGCGGTCTTTTCCGCCGTCGCCTGGATCTCGACGATGCCGCCGCCATCGGTCAGGACGAAGTTGGAGTCAGCCTCGGCGTTGGAGTCCTCGTCGTAATCCAGGTCCAGCACCGGCGTGCCGTTGAAGATGCCGCAGGATACGGCGGCAACCTGACCGCTCAACGGGATCGTTTTCAGCACGTTCATCTTGACCAAATGGCGGAACGCCAGCGACAGCGCGACCCAGGCGCCGGTGATCGCCGCGCAACGGGTGCCGCCATCGGCGTTCAGCACGTCGCAGTCGAGGGTGATCTGCATCTCGCCCATCGCGGCGCGGTCCACCACGGCGCGCAGGCTGCGGCCAACGAGGCGCTGGATCTCCTGGGTGCGCCCGGATTGCTTGCCACGGGCGGCTTCGCGGTCGCTTCGGGTGTGGGTGGCACGGGGAAGCATGCCGTATTCGGCGGTAACCCAGCCCAGGCCGGTGTTACGCAGGAACGGTGGCACGCGGGTTTCAACGCTGGCGACGCAGAGGACCTCGGTATTGCCCATGCGGATCAGGGCCGAACCCTCGGCATGGCGGGCGAACCCCGTGGTGATGGTGACGTCGCGGAGGGCATTAGGCGTGCGGCCGGATGGGCGCATGTGGGGGGAGTCCTTCAGGGTCGATTCCGGCCGGACCATACAGTGTCGGGGATGTGTCGCAACCGTGTTTGGCGGCTTAGAGCCGTGATCGTTTGAGGTTGCTTCTGCCTCAAACGTGAATCACGCGATCAAACATAGAGTTAGACCGCGATCGGGCACGGGAGAGGGATCAACCTCAAACGATCGCCGTCTAATGCCAACCCCCGCAGATAGTGACACACGTTGTCCGCCCTCGCACCGTCATGATGCGCGAAAGCGCCCTGGTATCGTAATGATACGCCAAGGCGCCCTCGCATGTTCAACCCTTTGAGGATCGTCTTGACCGTGGGCCTGTCACCCTCTTCGGTGACCGCATAGACATGCGAGGCATTGAACGACCCAACGAACAATCGTCAATTCTGCGATTGAGAGGCTTACAATCCACGTTCAGGATTTTCGCATACCGCCGATCGACGGCATGCGCAGTCGTATCACGACAAGCCCAACCAGTGCGAGGGCAGCAAATGCAGATCCTGCGAGAAAGGTGCCTTTCGGCCCTACGCTGTCCCAGAGTGCTCCGGCCAGGATGCTGGCGGTAAGCAGCGCCAAGCCGCCCAGCAGGTTGAATATCCCATAAGCCGTGCCACGCAGCTCCGGCGGCGCGGTATCGGCGATCAGCGTAGCCAGCAGCCCTTGAGTAAAACCCATATGCAGGCCCCACAGCATGACGCCGACGGTAACGCCGATCAGCCCCGGCGCAAACCCAAGCACCAGGTCCGCCGCGATCAGTAACGCAAAACCGAATGCAAGCACCGTCATCCGGTTCGTACGATCCGACAGCACCCCGGCCGGATAGGCTGCCAGTGCATAAACGACGTTCATCGCCACGAGCACCAGCGGCACGAGAAAGATCGGCAGCCCAACGGCCTGTGCCCGGAGAATAAGGAACGCCTCACTGAATCGTGCCAGCGTGAACACAGTGGCCACGGCGACGACCCACCAATAGGACGACCCGAGCTGCTTCAGTTCGGCACGGCTCAGGGGCGAGCGTACCTTGCGTAATCCAGCCGGCCGCGCCGGTTCCCGCACCGCGAAGACGATCAGTAAGAGCGACAAAAATGCGGGAACGACAGCAACCCAGAACACCACCTGAAAATTATTGGCCGTCAACCACATCAGGCCCATGGCGATACCGGGACCGAGAAATGCGCCGACCGTGTCAAGCGACTGGCGTAACCCAAAACTCGCACCGCGCAGATGCTCGGGTGCAATGTCGGCTACCAGCGCGTCACGCGGCGCACCGCGAATGCCCTTGCCAATTCGGTCGATGAAGCGCGCTGCCACCAGCCAGCCCACCGAAGATGCGAGCGGAAAAATCGGTTTGGTGAAGGCCGCAAGACCGTATCCGATGACCGCCAGCATCTTACGTTTACCGAGCCAGTCGGAGAATGCGCCTGAAAATATCTTGACGATTGACGCAGTTGCTTCGGCGATGCCCTCGATTATGCCAACGGTGACCATCGATGTGGCGAGCACGGTTACAAGATAAACGGGTAGCAGCGCATGAATCATCTCGGACGAGATGTCCATCAGCAGAGAGACAAAACCAAGCGTCCAAACACCCGAGGGGATTTCCCGGAGGCGAGCAAAATGCGACGTAGCCCTCGACATAGGAAACGGTCGCACAGCGACAAAATGATGGCAAGGGCGGGGATTCTGCCGATGATGGCTCTAGGTTTGATCCCGTGATTCACGTTTGAGGTAGAAGCAACTGCTAACGATCACGCTCTGTTTACAAAGCAGATATGAATCAGCCGCCAGTGCTAACGGTTCACCGGGCTGACGAGACACATAATCCGCATGTAATACCATCGGCGTTTACATTGACCTACCGCCGGCCGTCATCGCATCGTCATGCTGCGCGAAGGCGCACCATCGCATCGTCATGCTGCGCGAAGGCGCACCATCCATGTCTTTGTTTGGACGAACAAACGACGCGGATGCCGACCGGACCCTGTGGCTCGGGCTTCACCAGGGTATCGGCATGACGGCTTGGATGGCGATACATCAATGTCAACAGCGGATGGTCGCGTGGTTTTAAGCAAGCGATTGCAACACAGAGGCGGATGTGCGGGTGTTCCACACAGGCACGGAGGCCGGCGTTAGCGGCGCCGCGGGAGAAGGCTTACCGGGCGGTGGACGCGATCGACTGGCCGGAAGGGTTTTGCCGCCGGGATATCGGCTGGCGCGCTTTGGGCCGATCGACACGATTTGCAGAGAACGCAGCCCGCCCAGACCACAGGTCTGGGCGGGCGATGGTAGTCTCCGGGTCAGGAGAACATCTCGACCTTTCCGTCCAGGCTCATCAGGCCGGTTTCAACTTCCAGGGTCGGCTGGCGTATTTTTACCTGCGCGCGGAAGGCGGCCAGCGCGGTCTTATGTGTCGTGGTCTCCTTTGCGGGATCGGCGACGGCATCGGCGCCGTAAGCGATTTTGGCCGCGCCGCAATCGCGGTGATCGATCGCTATGACTTTTTTGATGTGATGGAGTTGCATGGACGCGGCAAGGTTTTCCCAGAACGCCTTCTGCCAGTCGGTGAACGACGGCGCCACGGCACCGATCGCGGCGCCGGCAAAGGCGAACTGGCTGTATTTACCGGCGAGGCCACGGTCTTTCATGTAGTTCAGGGTCAGTTCGGGAAACCTTGGATCGATGCAATTAAGCAACATAGCTTCGTAATTGCCTTCGGCGGCGATCACGGCGCCGGACATCGCGAACGCCGCGATCGCGGCGCCGGCCAGGAAGCCGCGGCGACCCAGCGGGCGGCGGAAGAAATCGCCGCAGCAGCCACACAGGCGCGCGTCATGTGCATTTATCAACACTGTCTCCCATCCTTTTCAAACGGCACCTGAGTACCGAGACGATCTGGGCATCCGCAGCATGCGAGTTGTCCAATTAGCACGTAGGTGGGGATATTTCAGACATTTCCACGAAGCCGGTTTGTGGCGCGTCGCACGTTATCCGGCTTTGGCGAATGCCGGTTGGTCCATGCCAAAGGCATGGGATTGGGCGGCGAGGCCGATACGCGCGGCCTCCAACTCCGGCCCAGCAGCGACCGGCTTGGCATAACCCTCGGCTTCCCGGATGCACCGGGTGAAATTCGGATGTACCCGGGCGACGCGGATCGGCCACACGTCGGCGGGCCGGGGGGTGGCAAGCGCAATCGACCACGCGATGACCGATCCATTTGATGGCAATGCTCTCGCCCGACGCGGTGCGGACCAAATCGCCTACAGAACGAGGAATAACGGAGCGCACCGAGAAAGAAAAAATGGCGCCTCGCGCGCGGTGCCGCTGGCGGGCGATCCGTGCCGTACTATGGCCCTTCATGCCTATCCGAACGGCGGATGCATCTGTAGCTTCTCCGTGGCACTCTGTGTTTCTCGTTCTGCCTCTGTGGTAAAAACCGCTTGCTTGCCGCTGATCGTAAACCCCCTGTCGGATATCGTTTCTGACATGGGTTCCGGCAGCGGCGCTCCATCGGCCGGCAACGCCCAGCCAAACATACCCAACTGACGGCAGGGCAGCACGAACTGGCGGCAAACCGAGCGGAAAGCATTGCGATTATCGCGCTGGAAATCGGCAATGCAGTAATGATTTACTGGATTTATGCGCCGGTCAGTGATGCGGGTGCGTACATTGGCGGTGATCCGCCAAAACTTCGATTACCCGGCAGTCTGCAACCTGGCCGCGGCTGCAACTCTCGATCATCACGCCCAGCTCGGTTTTCAGGGCATTCAGGCTGTCGATGCGCTGCTCCACCTCCGCCAATCGGGCGCGCGCGATGGCATCGGCAGAGCTGCAAGGCTGATGCGGATCGTCCTGCAAGGTCAAGAGCGTGCGGATTGCATCGATTTCGAACCCTAATTCACGCGCGTGACGGATGAAGGCCAGGCGCCGCAAATCGCCGGCATCGAACGTCCGCCGGTTCCCCTCGGTGCGCGGCAGTGCCGACAGCAACCCGATCTGCTCATAATAGCGGATCGTCGGCACCTTCACGCCGCAACTGCGGGAGGCGTCCCCGATAGAAACTTTTTTAGACATAGTCCTTGCTCCTCCAGTGACTAGAGGATGTAACCTCCGCGGACAGGTTTCAAGGGATTGGGCGATGACAGGCTCGGCAACGCAGACCCGCTATCGGGTCGAGGGCATGGATTGCGCGGGATGTGCCGCGAAAATCGACACGGCCGTGCGTCGGCTGCCGGGCGTCGAGGACGTATCGGTTTCGGCCACGGCCGGCACCATGACAGTGCGGCATAACGGCCAAAGCAATCTGAATCAGCTCGAACGCGCGGTGACCGGCCTTGGCTATGGCATAGCGCCGGCCGGCCGCCCGGCAGTCACGCATCGCCCCGGACACGCGTCGCCGGACGATGCGCATGCGTTGCACAGCCATGACCACGGCCCAACGGCCGGCCCATGGTGGAAATCTCCCAAAGCGAAGCTGACGGCCGCCGCCGGCCTCGCCCTCATCGTCGCTTACGGCGCCGGCAAGCTGGTGCCGGCTGTCGTCCCTTGGGCGTTCAACGCGGCGATGCTGTTCGGCCTCGTGCCGATTGTGCGGCGCGCCTTCATGGCGGCGCGTGCCGGCACGCCGTTCTCGATTGAAATGCTTATGACGATTGCGGCCGTGGGTGCCGTCATAATCGGGGCGGCTGAGGAAGCGGCGGCGGTCGTTTTTCTGTTTCTCGTCGGTGAACTGCTGGAAGGCGTCGCGGCTGGCCGCGCCCGCGCCAGTATTCAGGGACTAACAGCTCTGGTGCCGAAAATCGCCTTTGTCGAAACCAACGGCCGCATCGAAGAAGTGCCGGCGCAATCCGTTGCCGCCGGTGCCATCATACTGGTGCGGCCGGGGGATCGCATTCCCGCGGATGGCATAATCGTCGCGGGCGAAAGTGCCATCGACGAAGCGCCCGTGACCGGCGAAAGCACAACCAGGCGCAAGCGCGTCGATGACGTGGTGTTTGCCGGCACCATCAATGGCGATGCGGCACTCCGCATCCAAGTCACGGCCGCCGCTTCGGACAACACGATTGCCCGCGTCGTGAAGCTGGTCGAGGAAGCGCAAGAAAGCAAAGCGCCTACGGAGCGGTTTATCGACCGCTTCTCCCGCTACTACACGCCGGGCGTGGTCGCCGTCGCGGCGCTCGTTGCCATCCTGCCGCCGCTGCTGTTCGGCGCCGCGTGGGGTGAGTGGGTTTACAAGGGCCTCGCCATTCTGCTGATCGGCTGCCCCTGCGCCCTCGTGATTTCGACACCGGCGGCGATTGCCGCCTCGCTCTCGGCCGGCGCGCGGCGCGGCCTCCTGCTTAAGGGCGGCGCTGTGCTGGAAAACATTGGCCGGATCACAGCGGCGGCGTTCGATAAAACCGGCACACTGACCAAAGGCAAGCCGCAGGTTACGGATATAATCGGATTCGGCCGCTCTGAGGCAGATGTGCTGCGCCTTGCGGCCGCACTCGAAACCGGCTCCAGCCATCCGCTTGCCACCGCAATTCTGGCACGCGCGAAGGCCGGTAATGTGACGCCGCCAATCGCCGAAGACGGCCAAGCCGTGGGCGGCAAGGGCGTCACGGGCCGCGCTGAAGGCGTTGCGCTGTTTCTCGGCTCTGCCTCCGCTGCCGGAGAGCGTGCGGCGCTTACGCCCGAACAGATGGACCGCATCGAGGCGCTGAACGCCGACGGCAAATCCGTGGCCGTGCTGGTCGCAGATGGCACGGCCGCCGGCGTCATCGCCATGCGCGACGAACCGCGCGACGATGCCAAGGCGGGTCTGAAAGCGCTGGCCGATGCCGGCATTCGCACGATCATGCTGACCGGCGACAACCGGCGCACGGCGGAAGCGGTTGGCCGGAAATTGGGGATCGAAGTGCGGGCCGAACTGCTGCCGGCCGGCAAGCAACGCATCGTACGAGAGTTGCAAAAGCAGGGGCTGATCGTCGCCAAGATCGGCGACGGGATCAACGATGCGCCGGCACTGGCTGCCGCCGACGTGGGTATCGCAATGGGCAGCGGCACTGACGTTGCGCTTGAAACCGCCGATGCGGCCGTGCTGCATGGGCGCGTCGGCGATGTGGCGGCTATGATCGCTCTCTCGAACCGCACCATGCGCAACATTCGCCAGAACATCACGATCGCCCTTGGCCTCAAGATGGTGTTCCTCGTCACCACGATTGCCGGCCTAACCGGCCTTTGGCCGGCGATCCTCGCCGATACCGGGGCCACGGTGCTGGTGACAATGAACGCCCTGCGGCTACTGAAATTCAAAGGGGCATAATTCTTTCCGGCCGTGTGAAAACCCGGCCGGCCGCAACACGGCGTCCTGTGACGCGCTCCGATATCCAGCGTAGGCCGATGACCGTGCCGGTGGCGGCTCCGGCAAGCAAAACGCCCAATCGAGGACAATAAGCAGAAAGCGTCCCGCAGCCGAGGTTAAAGTATTTCGATAGCGCCCATATCGTATTTATATCCGATCATGCTGTTGCGGCATTCATCTTTTATTAACATTCGGTCGTTATCCTGGCGGTTGAAAGGACCGCATTCATGACGCGCCTACTCCTCGCCGACCGGGTCAAGGGACGCGCCGATAGTTTCCTCGCGCCACTGCTGCCCGCGTTGGAACAACATTTTGACACCCGGTTCATCTCCGCCGGCCCCGGCGACGCACTGGCCGCTGCCATCGGCTGGGCGGACATCGTGTGGCTGGAATGGTGCTGGGATCACGCTGTCTGGGCCACACGCCATGCCATCGTGCCGGGAAAACCGTGCATCGTCCGCCTACACTCGATCGAGGCGTTGCAGACCAATTACCCGGCACAAATTGACTGGAACCGCGTCACCCGGCTGGTCACCGTGGCCGAGGATATCACCGAGACGCTGCTGTCGCGTTTCCCGCAGGTCACGGCCCCGATCCAGGTAATTCCGAACGGAATCGATATGAATCGGTTTTGCCCGGGTACCCCCGATCGTTTCCGTGTCGGCTGGGTAGGGCATCTGGAGCCGAAGAAGAACCCGATGCTGCTGATGCAGATCGCGCACCGGGTGGCGCAACACGATCCAAGATTCAGCTTCCATGTCGCCGGCGCCTTCACCGACCCCCGCACGGCACGATACCTGAAGCAGATGCAGGCCGCGCTGTGCCTGGGGGGCGTGGTCCATTTCGACGGGCACGTTACCGACATGCCGGCATGGTACGCCGATAAAGGCGTACTGCTTTCAACGTCGATGTATGAAAGCTTCGGCATGAACATTGGCGAGGCGATGGCGGTCGGCGCTTTTCCCGTGGTGCATGACTTCCCCGGCGCCGATCGCTTGTGGCCGGCGGACTGCATCTTTGCCTCCGTGGATCATGCGATGGCGCTGATCCAGGCGGCAAGGCCGGGATTATATCGCGAGTGGGTAGCAGATCGTTACGGACTCGAACATCAGGTGAGCACTGTGCTGGCGCTTCTGCAATCCGTCTCGAATCAAGGCCGGATAGCAGGCACCCGGATCGAAACGGGGCCGCATTACCCTTGAGCCACCTCCCAAAAAACGCAACCCGGCGTTGACCTTAACAAGTCCAATCACGATGAAGCAGGGCCGCACTCACCTTCGGCGCGATGAAAGCCGGTCGAACGCTTCAAGGCATAACGCCGGTGCCTCCGGGTCGGATCGGTGACTGAATCCCCTCTGCACATGTTCATACTGTTTCCGGTCCAACCCATAGCTGTGCGCCACCCTCGCGTCGATCTCGGCACGAAGACCGGGATCGCGCCCGCCGGCCGAAAGCTTTAACGCCCCTACCGCCAAAAATGCGTGATCCGCGTCACTGAAGGAGGGAACCGGCAGTGCGTCGAGTAGATACAGACTGAGATGCGTCGTCGCTTTCAGCCGAACCAGCCAATCGAACGAAAATGAATTGAACAAAGCACACAGGACGAATGCGTCCTTGGCGTCACGCGACCCTGGTGCTTTCTCCACTGTCGCGGTGTGGCCGAACACAAGCCCTGGCGGGGCCAGGCAGGCGATCATCGTGCGCTCGTCGTTCGGCCGGGCGATGTCGCGGAATACCAGCCGAGCATGCTGCGAAGCCGAGGCGATGGCTGGCCTGAGCGATTCCAGAGCGACGCTGTAGCGCGGTTTGGCATCCCAACGATCGGTGTACTGGTGGAATGTCTTGCCCTCGTGCAGAATCAGGCCACCCGCCTCGACCGGTTGGAAAATGCCGGAATCGGCGGTCATGTGCAGGTCGCACCCGAAGCGGATGTGCCGATCCGCGCACCATGTTTGCAACCGTTCAGGGTTGGAGAAGACTGTTTCCGCTACTTTAAGGTCGGCATTTCCGCGTAGTTCCAACGGTGTAAGGCTCGCCCCACCGGTTCGGTTCAAAAACGCCATGTCCAATTTCATAATTTTGTCCGGATCGGAGGCATCGCCGATCCGATCCAGGTAGAATCCGCAACGCCAGGATTGGGTCGGCCCGGGACGGTGCGCGACAATCAGATCGAACTTGAAGCGGCTTTCGATGGCGAAGATACGCCGCCGATTCTCGAACGACAGACACCAGCTCAGGGTGGCATTCTGTAGATACAGACGCCGAATACCCGTTGTCCCTTCATTGGCATGGAACGCGGATGGCATCAGCACACCGATCGAACCGTCCTCCGCCGTCAGGTCCATGGTACGTTCGGCAAACAGACGGAACAGGTCCAGGTTCCCCGCTGTCGCCCGCGCCCGTTGATGACGGTACAACCGGGCCGCGATGCGCTTCATCCGGTCAAAGCCCGCACGATAATCATCGAACGCGGCGGCAACGCCGGGGCGCGCCAGCACCGCTTGCTCGATCGCCGCCCGCTGGGTGCGCGTCCGGGCGTCCAGGACCGACGGATCGTAGTCCGCAACGAAATCCTTGGTGTTGGGCAGCACAACATCCCACGGCGGGTTGCCCAGCACGACGGAAAAGCCGGCGGGAAAGACTTCTGGAAAGACCAGATCCCAGGCGACCGCATCCGCACCTGCCGCCAGCAGCGCAGCCTGACGTACGGTAAGCGAGTCTGGCCACAAGCCGGTGCCGGCAACCCCGGCGGCCAGCGCCAGCCACACATCGTCCCCGTCCCGGTCTCGCAGCATCGCCGCCCCGCTCCACGCCCGGGCGAGCTGCCGCAACGGATGCAGCACCTGATCCAACCGATGTTTCGTTGCTTGCTTCGTTTCGAGATCGGCGATGTCCCGGCCGATCGACGCGTTCAGTTCAAACGTCAGACTTCGCGCCAAATGCAGGCTTTTCTGCAATCGTTCGGCAACCCCACGGGCAAGCAAAGGGTCAAGCGGGCCTCCCGTCACCGGCAGCGTGGAAAGCGATTCGAAAAACGGGCCGGTCAGCGCATCGCCGTGTACCAACCGATGGTCCAAAAACGTCAGCGGCAGACCCTCGGCATAGGACTCCAGCCAAAGCGACACCTTCGCCAGTTCCACCGCCAGCGGGTTGCGATCGCAACCATACAGGCAATGCACCGCCACCAACCGCCGGCAAATCGCCCGCGCCCGGCCTTCAGAATATCCCCGGCTGGGCAAATACGGAGCGATGGTATCGTCCGGATCGGGCAAAGCGGCGATGCGGTCATGCAGCCCCCGTTCATCGCAAACCCGACAGGCGGTCAGCAGAGCCTCACCCAAATAACGACACGCCTCAACCAGAAAATGGCCGCTGCCAGTGGCGGGATCGACGATCTTCAGTGTCAGCAGCCGTGCGGGATGCGGATCGTCGGGCGGGCTGAGCGAGGCGATCTTCGGGTCCAGTGCCTCGCGCACCAGAAACCGAACGAATTCATGTGGTGTGTAGAACGACCCGGTAGCCTTGCGGCCCATACCGGCGCGCAGAAAGAACTGTCTTGGTGCGATGTCCACGGGATTGCTCCCTGCGGGCAAGACAATCTCCAGCTTGCCGCGACGCAGGCGTTGCAGCGGTTCCGTTGCGATACCGGGTTCCTGCTCCAGCAAACCTTCATAGACGCTGCCCAGGTCTTCGACATCCAGCGACCCGTAATGCACCCGTGCCCGTTGGCCCTTACCGGTAGAAATCCAGATAAGCCGGTCCAGCAGAATCGCCACGGCCCGATCGCCCCATTCAACCCCATCGAGCAACGGTGTCGTGTTCGCGCCGAACAGGGCGCCCCCCAGCGGCGCAATGCGCAACTCGGAGCACGACAGTCCGTCACGAAATATTCCAAACAGGGAGCGAAGTCCGGTTTCCAGCATGCGCCCCGTATCGTGCCCATGGTCCAGATGCCGCCGCACCAGCGGACCCAGCGCCCGGTTTGGCGATAATGCGGCACGCCATAGGCGGGAGGAGGCGAAGCTGAACCCTCCCCCCGGTTCAGCCGGACTTTCCAACTTCAGGATAAACAACAACCGATAGACCAGCACCAGACCTTCGTGCCACAGCGCGGACGCGTCGATCCCGGTTCGATCGGGCAATGCATTGATGAACCCGGTGATCGCTTCCCGTGCCTGACGGCGCAATTCGGTTGTGACGCGAACCTGGTGCAATCGAGCGGCTTCGAGAATGCCAGGAAGGTCAGGCAGACCGCGCGCACCGGCAAGCATCATCATAACCCGAAACGAATCCGGTGGCAGCGCACTGTTCCGCCAGCCGCCGACCGGGATCGACAGGTGGCTGTCGGAGCGCGCGGGGTCACATAGTAAAAGGCGCAGCACGTCGCCATTGGTGAGCAGGCCGGCACGTTCTCCGCGCGACAGCAGCACGCGCTGGGCGATCCGGGTGGGACTGGATCGATAGGCAAGCGGCGAGCGGCCGGCGGCATCCAGGTCGGCATCCCCGGGAACAGACCAGGCTCGCAGGCTGGCGCCATTGGCTGCTTTCAGAAGCCAGCCGCCGTCTTCGGCCCCTTCCCGGGTTGCAACCGGATCTTGCCGCTTTGGCCTGCCATACCCGAACGCGATGGCCAGTTTCGTTGTCACATGACGATGGACTCGTTCCGCGCCTCCTTCCCGGAACGAATGTCGCAGCGTGTTCCAGTCAGGTGCGGTTTCGTTCGGCAAAACCAGACCATCCCGCAGAAAGGGCGCGGTCAAAGCCGGCCCGCTCAGGACGCAATCTTCAAGATTGAGCGTCACGGCACCAACACCAGCAAACCAAGCATACGCAACGATCGTGGCGGCAACGCAGAGGGGAACAGGGACATATCGCGGAAGCAGGCCAGCACCTCCGCGGCCCGGTGCCGTTCCGAGGGTTTCAGCGATGGATCGGCGGCAAATCCGGCCAGCCGCTGTTCCGGGTTTGAACACGAACGCCAATCGTCAGCCGATGGTGCGGCACTGAACAGATCGTTGCCGCCGAGGACCACCGAACCGCAAACGTCGAGGGCTTGGTGTTCCAGCCAACCCCGCGCCGAACCTCTTGCCCGGTCGATCCGTTGCCGGTGCGCCAGGGTAAAAGTCGATTCGATCTCGTTCGCAACCACCTCCGCCCGGGACGCTGCCATCGCGTCCCACCCGGCGGCCCATCCGGCGGGCCACGCGCCATCTACGGTCGCCTCCTGTTGCGCCAGAGACAGAAAATCCGTTTGTTCCGTTATGGTTCCATCCGGAAACAGGCGAAGGGCAAACACCTTGCGCAACAGAGATCCGATTTCGACGGAATAGGTCACCAGCAACGACAATGCATCGCCCTTTGCCGCACTGACGCGGCCCGTTCGCACCGACGCGATGGCACGCCGGATGAGCGGATGCGACCGCCCGGGATAGAGCAGCGTCCGCCCCACTTCATCGCGCAGTCGTTCCGGATCGTCCGTCAGACGCACCACCCCGGCCGTGCGGTCGAACCCGGACAATCCTTCCAGGTCCTGCATCCAGCCGGCCGGCACCCGATAACCATCAGCGTCCGGCGTCAGGACAGATGTAATGAACGCCGGCAAATCGATGCCGGCCAAGGTTTCCGGGGCCGGGTCTGGCACGGGACCGCCAGACAGCCAGCCGTGACGGACGGCCATGCGGTCGAACCCCTGGAACGCCCGGTCGATTTCCCGCAACAAATCACGGTACGCATCGCTATCGGTGTCCTCCGCCGCGAGATCCAGCGAGTGGATCAGGCGCGGCATTCCACTGAACAAGTCCTCGGCAAAGCCTGCGAACAGCGGTTCGTGCAGACTAACCGGATCGGCGCTGACGCCCAGGGTATTGGGCATGACCGACAGGCAGGCCCTCGCCTTTTCATATTTGGCAATCAGCCGCAGCAGCAATCGTTCCTCGAACGTACCCGCGAGAAACAAGTAGCGTATTTCCGGATCGTTGCGTTGCCCGTAGCGGTCGATGCGGCCGTTGCGCTGTTCCAGCCGGTTCGGGTTGTACGGCAAATCCAGATGAATCAGGTGGAAGCAGCGCTGGTGCAGGTTCAGGCCCTCGGCCAGCGAGTCGGTGCTGACCAGGATAATGCCGTCTTCCTCCGCGCACCGTTCGGCCGCGCGCGTTCGCGCACTTTCCGGATCGGCGCCACTGATTGTCAAAACGCCGCCGATCTCTGCCAACGCTTCCACCGCCACGCGCTGGCTGTCGGCATATTCCGTATAGACGAGGATATTGGCGTTGGGGTGGCGCAACCGGATCAGCCTGATTTCCAGCACCAGCGCCGCGAGTTTAGGGTCGTGGACTAAAGCGGCCTCACCCAGTTGGATCAGGGCGTGCAGTTCGCCCACCGTGGCATCGCCGGCCAGGGACGCAGCCATTTCCTCGGCTTCCAGTTCGGCGATGTCGTCTTCGTCCGCTGTTCCCAGCACGCCGAAACGAGCCATCCGGCGGCGATAGGCAAGCAATGCACGTTGACGTTCCTTTAATGGCTTTATGCCGTAACGATCCGCCACGACTCGCAAGGTGGCGACACAGGCAGCGATCGTTGACATCGATCGTTTCAACAGGCTGACGAAAGCCAGTGCGTCGGTCAGTCCGGTGCGGTCGTGCGACCGTTGCAGCCTCGGCGCCACCAAAGCCGATAGCGCCTTGTGAAATTCCCTGACCGGTGCGGCATCGGTCACATCCACGCGGACGGGAATGACGATCCTCTCCCGGAACAGCGGCACTCCGGATGCGGAACGGATATGCGATTTCAGCCGCCGCACCACATGCCGGCGATACGCCGAACCCAGCAACCGCCCTGCCCCATCGACCAAACTCGGGTCCAACAGCGCGATCAAAGCGGCAAAATGCGGATCGTGTCCGTCGTGCGGGGTTGCCGTTAGCAACAGCAAACCGTCGGACTGCCTCGCCAACACCTCCGCCAGCCGGCGGCGCTGATTTTCGTCGCCAACACAGTGGTGGGCCTCGTCGATGATCACCAGATCCCAGGCGGTTCGTTCCAATTCCGACAGAACCCGGTCAGACTTCGCGAAATCGATCGACGTCAGGCAAAGCGCGGTCGAGTCGAACGGATTGCCCCCCAGTTCCAACCCACGCCTGGCTGCCGACAGGCCGGCGCCATCGACGATCGGGGAGAACCGCAGACCGAAACGGACGCGCATTTCTTGCTCCCACTGCCGCAGCAGCGGACCGGGAGGGCACACGATCAGAATCCGGTGCGCCCGTCTGCGGACCAGCAATTCGGCGGCGATCAGCCCGGCCTGGATGGTCTTCCCAAGACCCACGCCGTCCGCAAGCAGCAACCTTGGCCGAACCATATCCAGCGCGCGCATCAGGGGAACCCGTTGATACGCCTCGATCGCCACACGGCCAGGGGAAGCCGGCGGTCCGGGGATTTGTTCCAAAAACCGAGCAATGTGGTAACGCCGCCAGTGTGCCAGCTTCCCGGCATCTTCCGGTTGCGGATCGGTGCGCAGGACAGAAAGCGATTCTGCCGGATACAGAACGTCCCATTCCAGCCCGGCCAAATCGCCACTATTGCAGGCCAATCGCACGCGCTGCTGCGCGCCGAGTGCCTCCACTTCGGTGACATCCCATTCCAGCCCGCGCGCCGCGACCTTGATTCCGACCGATACTTCCATGCACGTTGTCCGATGAAACGCCGACACGGAACCACGAAGAAGTTGCTAAACCGTTAACGGAGGCCAAGAAGATGCAAATAGCCAACCGATTCGCCGGCAAGGTCGCGGTGGTAACAGGTGCCGCCTCCGGCATAGGACGAGCGATCGTCGAGCGCCTGCTGGCCGAAGGTGCAAGGGTCGTCGGGTCCGACCTGCACCCTATCGACGGCCTCGGCGAGGGATTCGCCGGCATAACCGGCGATGTCACCAAGGAAGCCTCGGCCGAGGAACTGGTTGCCACCGCCGTTGACCGGTTCGGCGCCGTGAATGCCGCGTTCAACGTCGCAGGCGGCGCACGGTCCGGCTACATCGTCGATCTTGCCGAATCTGACTGGGATTTCACCGTCGATCTCTGCCTAAAAGGCGTCTTCCTCGGCATGAAGCATCAGGCTCGGCAGATGATGCGCCAAGGCCACGGCAGCATTGTCAACATCGCATCCCTGAATGCCCATGTTCCGATGCACGCCGGATCGGCCTACGTCGCCGCTAAGGCCGGAGTGGAAATGCTGTCACGCAACGGCGCCCTGGAATGCGCCGAGTTCGGCATAAGGGGAAACGCTATCCTGCCCGGCCTGGTGCAAACACCGCTCACCCGGCGGCACTTCGACAATCCGGACGCCCTGGCCGCGTTCGAAAAACGCATCCCGATGGGCCGCCCCGCCCAACCCGGCGAAATCGCCGCACCCGCGCTATACCTCGCCAGCGACGACGCATCCTATGTCAACGGCGCCAGCCTGCTGGTCGATGGCGCCTGGGCCGTCA
>JANXLQ010000224.1 GCA_025355085.1 Rhodopila sp. | reverse complement strand
CGTTGGATCGGGCTATGCTCTGACCGCCCCCCATCCTCAGCGATATGGCAACGGACCCAGCCGAAAACGTCCAGAGCCAATTCCTAAACCACCGCCTGGATGGCGTCTCCGACGATCTGCACGATACGATCGAGCGTGGCCTCCGGAGTCGGCAACGGCGGTGCGAAGCACAGCGTATCGCCGCTGGCCGGCGGTCCGTCGGCAGCCGCGCGCAATCGCAGGATCAGCCCGCGATTCGCCGCTTCGGCCACCACACGGGCACCGAGGCCTTTGGCCGGGGCTTTGCTGCCTTTGTCTTCTACGAGTTCGATTGCCGCCAACATGCCGATGCCGCGCACCTCGCCCACATTCGGCAGCGTCAGCAGAGTTTCCAACCCGGCGCGGAAGCGGTCGCCCTGGACCCGGGCACGCTCCACCATGCCCTCCTTCTCGATGATGTCGATGTTGGCAAGGCCGACGGCGCAGCACACCGGATGCCCGGAATACGTTGCCGCATGCATGAACTTCTCGTCCGCCGGCGCATCCAGCAGAACCTGATGCATGTGTTTGGAAATGATCACTCCCCCCAAAGGCAGGTAACCCGAAGTGACCCCCTTGGCGAACGACATCAGGTCCGGCTTGATGTTCCAATGCCCCAGGCCGAACCACTGGCCGGTGCGCCCGAAGCCGGTGATGACCTCATCGGCGATCAGCAACACGCCGTGGCGGTCGCAGATTTCGCGCAAACGCGGAAAATAGGACGGCGGAGGCACAATCACGCCGCCCGATCCAATCACCGGTTCCGCGATGATCGCGGCGACGGTGTCGGCGCCTTCGGCCAGGATGGCTTCCTCGACCGCGTCCGCCGCACCGATGCCGGCATCGCCATTGCCCGGCCAGCGATATTGGTAAGGCGGCACGACCTGAAGGAAGCCCGGCACCATCGGACCGAACATCTTCTGATAGTTCGGCAGGCTGGTGGCGCTCATGGCCGCCATGGTGACGCCATGGTAGCCATAGCGGCGGGAGATGATCTTCGTCTTATTGGGCTTGCCCAGCCGCTTCCAGTGATAGCGGGCGAACTTGAAGGCGCTCTCGTTCGATTCCGCGCCGCTGGTGGTGAAATACACCGCCGCCATGTTGTCGTAGGCCAGGCTGACGATTTTCTCGGCCAGCCGGATCGCCGGTTCGTTGGTGAAGCCGGCATAAGCGGATGCGTAAGCCAGTTTCTCCATCTGCGCCGCGGCGGCGGTGGCGAGTTCGCGGCGGCCGTGCCCGATGTTGACGTTCCATAGGGAAGACAGGCCGTCGATGTATTCGCGGCCATCGGCGGTACGCAGCATGGACCCCTGTGCTGAGACATACACTTTCGGATTCGCATGGTCCTTGGCGAAATGCAGTGGGTGGATCATGTGGCTGTGGTCGGCCGCCACCAGGTTTTCGGTCGCTGGCATAAGGTCGTTCATCGTCTGCGCCTCTCCTTGTCGTCCCGGTAGGCTAGAGCATTCGCGGCGCCGGTAGAAGCGCATCGTCCAGGGTGACCTCGCGAAACCGCATGTGATCTGACTTCGGGATGATTGTTCCCGCAAGAGCCAAACCACGTTATACTATACAGGAACTGGATACGCCCACCCGCCAATGGAGCGTTCGATGACAATCTACAGTGGCCCGGTTTTCGACATGGCCCGCCAGCAGTTCAACATTATCGCCGATTACCTCGACATCCCGACGGACGATCGCGACCGGCTGCTTTACCCGAAGCGTGCGATTTCGGTCTCGATTCCGGTCCACATGGACGATGGACGCACCGAGGTCTTCCACGGCTACCGTGTCCAGCACCACCTTACGCTCGGCCCCACCAAGGGCGGAACCCGCTTCTCGCCCGACCTCGATGTTGGCGAGGTGGCCGCCCTGGCGATCTGGATGAGTTGGAAATGCGCCCTCGCCGGCCTGCCGTATGGCGGCGCGAAAGGCGGCGTGGCCTGCAATCCGCGCACCTTGTCGCGGCGAGAGCTGGAGGCGGTGTCGCGCCGCTATATGCAGGAGATGATCCCCTTCGTAGGCCCGCAGACGGATGTGATGGCGCCGGACATGGGCACCAACGAGCAGGTGATGGCGTGGTTCATGGACACGTATTCCATGTACCATGGTCACGCGATCAACGAGATCGTCACCGGCAAGCCGGTCGCCCTCGGCGGCACCGAGGGACGGCGGGAGGCGACAGGTCGCGGCGTGGCACACCTCGTCGGCAGGGCCTGCGACACCCTCGGCATGAAGACACAGGAGTCCACCTGTATCGTCCAAGGCTTCGGCAACGTCGGCAGTGTCACCGCCTATACCCTCGCTCGGCAATACGGCGTGCGCATGATCGGCGTCTCCGATCACACCGCGGCGTATTACGATCCGGCCGGCCTGCCGTTGGACGCGATCGAACGTTTCGTGGCGGAAAAAGGCGTGCTGGCCGGGTTCTCAGCCGAGGCACTAACCGATCCGATGGGCCTGCTGAGCCAGCGATGCGATATCCTGGTGCCCGCAGCGGTTGAGCGGGTGATCACCGCGCAGAACGCCGGCACTTTGCGCTGCCGCATCCTGGCCGAGGGCGCCAACGGCCCCACGACCCCGGACGCCGATGTGGTAATCGACCAGCGCGGCGATATTTTTGTCATTCCCGATATCCTGTGCAATTCGGGCGGTGTTATCGTCAGCTACTTCGAATGGGTGCAGGATTTACAGCGACTGTTCTGGAGTGAATCGGAAGTGAACGACCGTCTGTTGCGATTGCTGGATCAGGCTTTTGCTCAGGTGACCAGGCGCTCACAAGCGGAAGGTATCAGCAATCGCACCAGTGCGATGGCGATCGGTGTCTCTAAAGTTCGGGCCGGCAAGCAGCTTCGTGGCTTGTTTCCCTAGGCCTGATCTTTGCTCGGATGTCAGGATGCGCGGTATAAACTGCTCTGTGGGCAAATTTCAAAGAAGCGCCGGAAACAGCATTCCCGTCAGCAAGAGGATCACGGCGGCTATGAGGCCGGCGATTACGTCGTCGGCCATGATACCGAAAGCACCGTGCCGACGGTCGGCCCAGCCAATGGGACCAAGTTTGGTGATGTCAAACACCCTGAACAGGACGAAGGCGGCGAGTAGTCCGGACAGCGTCGGTCGCGCCAGCGCCAACAACGTGATCCATTGGCCGGCGAACTCGTCGATTGTCACCCAACCCGGGTCGCCTTCGACCGAGGCGTGTCGTATCGCCAGATAGCCGCCGAACGTCGCCAGGGCGGCGGCAAGCGCCAGTGCCCATGGCGCCAGCAGCATCAAACCGGCGCCAGTGATCACTGCGACAGCCGAGGCCACGGTTCCAGCGGCGAGCGGGACGTAACCGGTACCAAATCCGGCTGCGACAAACCGGGCCAGCCTCATGTGCAGTCATCCAGGAATGTCTTGATTGCCGCCATCGCGGGCGGTTCCGTAAGGATTGGCGCGTGGCCAATATCCGGCAAGACCACAACCCGCATGGCAGGGTGCATCGCCTGCATGCGGGCCACTGTATCGGGCAACAGAATATTGCTAACAGCGCCCCGTATCAGCAGCATCGGGCGTTCGGACAGCGCCCCGAAAAGAGGCCAAAGGTCGGGCGCCGGGCGATTCAGCAGTTTGGCAATCCGGGTGTCCCAGACCGGATGAAAACGGCCGTCCGTGCTGGGTGCATAGGTCAGCTCCGCCATACGCCGCCACGCCGCCTCGGTATAAAGCGAAAGTGGTGGCAGGTGAGTGCGCAAATAGGTGACGCACGCATCCAGGCTTTCCAGCGCAGGGTCCTTGCCGACAAAGTCGCGCACGAAATCCGCCCCGCCAGAACCAACGTCCGGGCCGATGTCATTCAGGATCGCCGCGCGAATCAGTCCGGGGCGGGCAACGGTAAGCCCCATTGTGAGCAGGCCGCCGAAACTGGTGCCAATGGCGATCGCATCATGGATGTGCAACGCAGCACAAATGTCCATGACGTCCCGGAGGCAAGATTCGGCGGCATACCGTTCGATGTCTCGCGAACGACCGGAGGCGCCTCGGCCAGGGTAGTCGATGGCGATGATTCTGCGGTCCACCCCGATCTCAGGCGCCAGGGTTTCGAAATCGGCGCTGGTGCGGACCAGGCCGGGAAGACACAGAATCGGTGGGAGCCGGTCGCCGGCGTTCCATACAAGGACGTGAATCGGCAGTCCGTCCCAAGCTGCGATTGTGTGTGGTATCGAGGCGTGGCTGGACGGATTTGTTGTATCCGTCATGGCCGGGCCAGCCGCGACGGATGAGAAACGATGCCTTATCGGGTCCATGGCGTGCCCATAAGGATCGGCGTGGGATCGTGCCGGGCGGCGCGATACATGACGACGTTTTCGCTGACGCGCTGCACGTAGTTGCGGGTTTCGGCGACCGGGATCAACTCGACCCAGTCCACCATGTCGATCGGGCCGGTGCGTGGGTCGCCGTTGGCGGCCAGCCACTGCGCCACGCGATGCGGTCCGGCATTGTAGGCGGCGGCGGCCAACGGCATGCAATTGTCGAAGCGCGTCAGCATCTCTTGCAGATACGCGGTGCCAAGGCGGATATTGTGGTTTGCATCGGCGGTTAACGTGGGCAGTGACACCGGGATACCAAGCTGTTTCGCCACCGCGGTCGCGGTCGGCGGCATCAACTGCATCAGCCCGCGCGCGCCGGATGGGCTGACCGCACCGACATCGAAGCTGCTTTCCTGCCGCATGATGCCCAGGGAAAACGCCGGATCGGGCGGCCCCGCCGGATCGTAGGGCGCCGGCCAGCCATCGTGAGGCAACGCCAGCCCGTCACGACCCATCCGCCGGGCTATGAATACCGCCCCGTCGGGGATCCCCGCCCGCAATGCAAAAGTCGCGGTCAGGGCGCGTTCGGCGGCGATCGGCGCCAGTTCGTCCATCCGTGTCAGGAACGCCCGGGCGCGCTGGGGGTCGCCCCATGCAATAAGCCACGCGGCGGCACGGACGACCTCGTGTTCGGTGAATGCCAGCGCGGTGCCGGTTGTCCATACCGGGTCCCGCAACGTGCCGATCCGAGTGGCCGGCGTTTCTCCGATAGCGAGCGTCGAAAGCTGGCCATAGAACGTGGTAGGCCACGCCGACGATTTTTCGTATTCGGGACGCGGGTCCTTCCCGGCATCGGCGGCTGCCCGCGCCAACCAGTAATGGGCGCGGCTTTGCGTAATGATCGAGTGCGAATCGGCTAATTTTTGAAAATGGGCAGTTGCTTTCGCCGGATCGTGCAGCATGCGCAGCGCGATGAAGCCAGCCAGAAACTCAGCCTCCGCACGGTTTTCGTCGCTGATCTGGCCGTGGGAGACGACAACCGCATAGGCAGTCTTGGCATCGCCGTCATGCAGCAGCTTGCGGGCCAGCAGATTCCGCTCCGGCCAAAACGCCGGAATGTTGCCGGAATCGGTGGTGCGGATCAAAAGCGCAGCGGCGTCGGCGGCATGATCGGTGCGGCGTAGATACCGGGCGCGGTCCAGCGTTAGGCCGGGATCGGCGCGCTGGTCAGGTGACAGCGCAGCGACGAGTGCCTCGGTTTGTGGGTCGTCGCGTCTGGCGGCTTGCCGTGCCTCGGCAGCCGGTTGCCGTACGGGATCGAGGCGAGCGGCCTGCCGCGCGGCGGCAGCCGAATCGGTCAACCACGCAAGGCGCTGAAACCGGGCCCATTGATCGTCAGCCGTTGGGACGCCGCTCCAGCGCAGCAGGAAGCTGGACTCTCCGGCCGCGGAGTCGATCGCGTTCACCCAGGCCTGACGGGCCAGAGCGTTGGCGTCGGCAGTGCGGCCGGTGTTGGCGATGGCTTCCGCGCAGCGAAGCATGGCGGCGGCGAGCGCCGGCGCCGGATCGCATTGCGCCAGGGCGGCGGCATCGTCGGGATCGGAAGCAATGGCCTCTTGCCGCCGCCGTTCCAGCATGGCCTGCGCGGGCCAGTCGGGGTTGCGCTGCATGAAGGCCGCGATTTCTGCCGGCGTGGCGGCGCTAGGCGCACGCAAACGCAGATAAAGCACCAGCTTCTCCGCCACCGGATCGGCCACACGGGCGGCTTCCGCCTGCGCCTCTGCCCACCGGCCGGCCTTGACGGCGACCATGGGATTGGGTGGCTGCGCGTGCGCCCCCCCGGCCAGAACAAGGGCAACACCAGCCAGAATGGAGCGAATCGGTACGCGCATGCACTCTTCTAGCAAACCCAGCCTTGCAGCGCATCCATCGCGCGCCTAGTTTCCCCTGCTTCGATAAAAAGTTGGATCGGGAGAGGGTTATGTTCAAGGGATCGCTCGTCGCGTTGATCACCCCCATGCGGGAAGATGGGTCCGTGGATGAGAAAGCATTTGCGGATTTCGTGGACTGGCAGATCAAGGAGGGCACCCACGGTGTCGTCCCGGTCGGCACAACCGGCGAAAGCCCCACGTTGTCGCACGCCGAACACAAGCGGGTGGTGGAGATCGCGGTCGAGGTCTCCAAGGGCCGCATTCCGGTGATCGCCGGCGCGGGATCGAACAGCACGGAAGAGGCGATTGCCTTGACGCGTCACGCCAAGGAAGCGGGCGCGGATGCCGCCCTGATCGTGACGCCGTACTACAACAAGCCGACGCAGGAGGGGATGTTCCTGCACTACACCGCCATCGCCGATGCGGTGGATATCCCCATCATCATCTACAATATCCCCCCGCGTTCCGTGGTGGATATGAGCGTCGAAACGATGGCTCGGTTGGCGAAGCACCGGAATATCGTCGGGGTAAAGGACGCAACCGCCAATCTGGTGCGGCCGCTGCATACCTTTCGCGCAATCGGCGCCAATTTCTGTCAGTTGTCGGGTGAAGATCACACCGCATTGTCGTTCAACGCGGCCGGCGGGCACGGCTGCATCAGCGTGACGGCGAACGTGGCGCCCAGGCTGTGCAGCGAAATGCAGACCGCCTGGGCCGAGGGCCGTCTGGCCGACGCGATGGCGATCCAAAACCGTCTGGTGCCGCTGCACGACGCGCTGTTCAGCGAAACCAGCCCGGGACCGGTGAAATTTGCCGCCTCGCTGATGGGCAAGACCTCCGAACGATGCCGGTTGCCGCTGGCCCCGCTGATGGGTCCGACGCGTGAACGGGTAAAGGCGGCGATGGTCGAAATTGGGTTGCTGAACTGATATCCCCGTCGCCAGGGCGGTGCTGTATCGCACTGGCCCTGGCGACGGGGCAACGGGAGATTGGATTGGCTGAGCGTAGTGTCCCCTCAACGTCATCCGCGGACTTGATCCCGGGAACTATCCGGATTCCGGCAGATGTACGGATTGCCCAATCCTGCACGGGCGGGTACCCCGATTCGTCTCCCATCGTCATGTCATCTGCAACCGCTATGTCATCTCCGGCCGTCATGGCCCAGCTTGTCCGCATAGGCATCGACATAAGCGGTCGGCAGAGGATATTTTTTCCCTGGACGAGGCTTTATCGACTCCGTCATGGTCGGGCTTGGCCCGGCCACCCACGACTTTGCTTGTTTCGCCACCGCAAGTCGTGGGTGGCCGAACCAAGCCCGGCCATGACGAGGAGTGTAGGGCGTCCTGACGGAAAGGATTTTGCCTCTGATCCCGATTCCCATACGGCCTGTTCCGGCTATCCACACTTTGCCACGCCCATCGGCCAAATGCCGTGGATGACGATTCTGAGCCTGCGATGACGCGCTGCGAATGGGGCATAGCCACGCGCTACTCCGCCGCTACCGGTTCGGGTAATCCCCGGCCGGCGAACCGCAACCGCAAACGCTCGAACGCCAGATAAATCGCAGGCGTCGTATAGAGCGTCAGGAACTGCGACAGCAGCAACCCTCCGACAATAGTAACCCCCAGCGGATAGCGCAGCTCGGACCCGGCACCTCGCTCCAACACCAGCGGCAACGCCCCCAGCAACGCGGCCATCGTCGTCATCATGATCGGGCGGAATCGCAGCAGGCACGCCTCGCGCATCGCGTCGTGCGGGGAAAGCCCGCGCGTTCGTTCGGCCTCGATCGCGAAATCGACCATCATGATGGCGTTCTTTTTGACAATCCCCATCAGCAACACGATGCCGACCAGCGCGACCAGCGACAGGTCAATGCCGCAGATTATCAGCGCCAGAAGCGCCCCGATCCCCGCCGACGGCAGAGTGGACAGGATCGTGATGGGGTGAATCCAACTCTCGTACAGCACGCCCAGCACGATGTAGATCACCACCACCGCCGCCAGGATCAGCCAGGGTTCCGCGGCCAGCGACGATTGAAACTCCGCCGCATCACCGGAATAGCTGCCGGTGATCGTCTCCGGCATACGGATGTCCTTCTCGGCCCGCGCCACCGCATCCACCGCATGACCCAGCGAGTAACCAGGGGCGAGGTCGAAACTCAACGTCACGGCCGGAAACTGTTCCTGGTGCGCGATCACCAGCGGCGCGGTAACCCGTGAAACCCGCGCCACGGCCAATAACGGCACCTGCACGCCGTTCAGTCCCGGAACACGCAGCAGACGCAGGCTGTTCGGATCGGCCTGCCAAAGCGGATCGGCCTCCAGCACCACGCGATACTGATTGGCCTGACCGAAGATGGTCGATATCTGCCGCTGGCCGAAGGCATCGTACAGAGTGTCCTGGATAGCCTGCATCGACACACCCAGACGCATCGCCGCATCCCGGTCCACATCGATAAAGGTCCGGAACCCCTCGTTCTGCTGGTCGCTGGCGACTTCGCGCAACTCCGGCAGGCTGGCGAGTTTATCGCGCAACCGCGGTGCCCAGGCGGCGAGTTCGTCCGCATCGGTGTCCATCAGCGTGTACTGAAACTGCGTCCGGCTGACTCGCGATCCGATCTGGATGTCCTGCACGGGCTGGAAGAACGCCGTGATCCCGGGAATGCCGGCGATTTCGCTCTGCATCCGCGCGATCACCACGTCGATCCGGTCACGCGCCCCCACAGGCTTTAGCGCAATCGTCAGCCGGCCGGTGTTCGGCGTGGTGTTGATGGTGCCTGCGCCGACGAACGAAACAACGCCGGTAACCGCCGGATCTCTACGAATAATCTCGGCCATGCGGGTCTGCATGGCGGCCAGTTTAGGGATGGAAACACTTTGCGCCGCCTCGGTCACGGCCAGGATCATACCGGTATCCTGACGCGGCAGAAATCCTTTTGGAACAATCATATACAGACCAATAGTGCCAACCAAGGTCAAGATTCCGACAATCAGAACGAAGGTCTGATGCCTCAGGCTCCAGTCCAGCGTCCGGCGGTATCCGGCCAGCAGCCTGTCGAAACCCCGTTCGCTCCACCGAGCGATCAGGCCCGGCTTTTCCTCATGCACGGGACGAAGGAAACGCCCGCACATCATGGGCGTCAGGGTCAGGGAAACAACCGCCGACACAACCACCGACACTGTGAGGGTGACCGAGAACTCCTTAAACAAACGCCCAACCACGCCCGTCATGAACAGCAGCGGGATAAACACCGCGATCAGCGAGACGGTCAGCGACACGATGGTGAAGCCGATCTGGGCCGCTCCCCGGAACGCCGCCTCCAATGGAGGCACGCCGCGCTCAATGAACCGGACAACGTTCTCGATCATCACGATCGCATCGTCCACGACAAAGCCGGTGGCGATGGTCAGTGCCATCAACGACAGATTGTCCAGGCTGTAGCCCAGCAACTGCATGACGCCAAAGGTGCCGATCAGTGAGAGAGGCAGAGCAACGGCGGGGATGAATGTCGCGCGGGCGCTGCGCAGGAAGACAAAGATGACCAACACGACCAGCACCACCGACATCATCAGCGTGTACTGCACGTCCCGCACCGATGCTCGGATTGTCTCCGTGCGGTCGGTGACGATGGAAATCTTAATCCCCGATGGGATCGCCTTACGCAGCTTGGGCAACGCCTTTTGGATCGCCTCCACGGTCTGCACGATGTTGGCGCCGGGCTGACGCTGGATGTCCAACACCACCGCCGGCGTGCCGTCATATATCGCGCCGGCGCGGTTGTTCTCCACCCCGCTTACCACGCTGCCCACGGCGGACAGCCGCACGGGCGCGCCGTTGCGCCAGGCGATCACCAGGTTCTGATAAGCGGCGGCATCGATCAGTTGATCGTTGGCACCAAGCGAGAAGGCCAGTCTCGGTCCGTCGAAGCCGCCCTTCGGGCCGTTGACGTTGGCGGCGGCGACGGCAATGCGCACGTCCTCCATCGCCAGCCCATAGGCGGCCAAACGAGCCGGATCGACCCGCACACGGACGGCCGGGCGCATGCCACCCTGAACGGTGACGCGCCCTACCCCGTCGATTTCAGACAGCTTCGGCTGCAACAGCGTGTCGGCGGCATCGCTGATCGTGTCGATCGGCAGCCCGTCCGAGGTCAACGCCAGCGTCAAAATTGGCGCATCCGCCGGGTTCACCTTAGAATAGGTGGGCGGATACGGCAGGTTCGCCGGCAGCGTTCCGGCCGCCGCGTTGATCGCCGCCTGCACGTCCTGCGCCGCCGAATCCATCGACCGGTTCAGCGCGAACTCCAGCGTGATCTGGCTGGTGCCCTCGGCACTTTGCGAGGTCATCAGCAACAGCCCGGGAATTTGCCCGAACTGACGCTCCAGAGAGGCGGTGATCAACGTCTCGGTGGTTTCCGGGCTGGCGCCGGGAAGTTGGGTCACCACCTGGATCGTCGGAAAATCGACCTCCGGCAGCGCCGAAACCGGCAGCGCCCGGTATCCCAGGCCACCGGCCAGCACGATCGCGATGGCGAGCAACCACGTAGCGATGGGACGCGCGATAAACGGCGCCGAGATGTTCATCCGGGTTTCCTACCCTGCCGCGCCCTGACGCCGCCGGCTGGTTCCCGGTGCGGCCGGCTGCTCCGGCCCGGCCGAACCGGTATCCGGTTTCGCCACCAACACCTTACTGCCATCGGACAGACGAGACGCACCGTCGATCACCACCGTGTCGCCACCCTTCAGGCCAGTGGAAATCACCGACCCCTGATCGTCCTCATAACCGATGGTAATGGCCTGCCGCTTCGCCGTGTTATCCTCCCCGATCACAAAGACATACGATCCGCGCGGGCCACGCTGCACCGCCGAGGGCGGCACCACCACCGCATCCTTCGCGACATCGCTTTGCAGCCGGATACTGACAAATCCCCCCGGCCACAGCCGCCGGTCCTTGTTCGGGAAGACCGCCTTCAGTTTAATTGTCCCGGTGGCGGGATCGACCTGATTGTCCAGCACGGTCAGCGTTCCGGTATCGAGCAGCCGCAAGCCCCCCCCCATCGCGTCCTGCGCCATCGCCAACACCGTGGGGCCTAGCATTGCGGGGGCCAGTATTGCGGGGGCCAACGCAGTCGCGCTGCCGCCCGCCGAGGCGTTGGCTGGCATCGCAGTCGCTGGCATCGCAGTCGCTGGCATCGCCTTAACCGCCATCGCCTTAACCACCGCCGGCAGAGACTGCTGCGGCAGGTTAAACAATACCGAAATCGGCTCAAGCTGGGTCAGCATCACGATGCCCGCGGCGTCGGAAGCACGAACGATATTGCCCGGATCGACCTGCCGGATGCCCGTCCGCCCGTCGATCGGCGACACGATCGTCGTGTAGCTTAACTGAGTCCGTGCTGTATCGATTTGCGCCTGATCCTGCTGCACCAGGGCCGTGAACTGAGCGACCTGCGCCTTTGCGGTGTCCGCCTGCTGGGCGGACGTATAATTATTGGCGACCAACTTCTGGTAACGCGCCAGGTCGAGCCTCGCATTTGCAAGCTGAGCCTCGTCCTGTGCCTTCTTCGCGGCTGCGTTATCGAGCGCCGCCTGATAGGTCCGTGGATCGATCTGCGCCAGCACGTCGCCCTTATGGACATCCTGGCCTTCCTTGAAATTCACCGACAGCATCGGCCCGTCCACCATCGGTTTCATTGTAACCGTGTTGAATGCCTGGACCGTGCCCAGGCCATCCAAATAAATCGGTACGTCTTTGGTCGCCGCCACGGCGGTCACCACCGGAATCGGCTGCCCGGCATCACGGTTGCGGTTCTTGCTCGCAGAATCGCCGGCCGGAAAGAACCAGATGCCCCAAACGATGGCCGCGACAACCAGCAGACACAGAAAAACCATGCCCCAAACGCGAAAACGGCTACGGGTTCGTGCCTGTGTCTGAACGGGGTCTCGGGTCAGGGCATCCATGCGGCGAGGCCTTCCAGTGCCATGTGTCGATATCGGGCCGGTTCGGGGTTTCGCCAAGCGGTCATCGAACGTTTCCACCAACGGGCAACGCCACCGCGCCCGATATCATGCCGGGCGCAAGGCCCGGAAATTTTTCGTTTTCCGGCCGATCGGACTCCTGCCAGCCGCCGCCCATCGCCTTATAGAGATTTAGCAGTGCCTGGACACGGGCGAGGCGGACCTGAACCAAGGTGTCCTCGTCATTGAACAGAGTGGTCTGCGCGGTCAGCACGGTCGTAATATCGACCGTTCCCGCCGCCATCTGCGCCCGCGCGATCTCCGCTGCCCGGCGTGCCGCCTCCACCGCTACGCGCTGCAGGGCTTCCTGTTCGCTGGTGAAGCGCCAAGCGGTCAGCGCGGTATCCACATCGGTGAACGCCTGGACAACGGCTTTGCGGTAATCCGCCAGCAGTTCATCGTAACGGCCTTTCGCGAGATCGAGCTGCCCGCGCAGCGTACCGCCGTCGAAGATCGGCAATGTGAGGCCGCCCGCCAGCGAGGCGAGCGCGCCGCCGGGCGTGATCAACTGATTCAACGCAGCAGCCTGATACCCGCCGCTGGCGGTCAACTGAATGCTTGGGAAAAAGGCCGCCCGCGCCACGGTGATGCTGAAATTCTGCGCTATCAGTTGCGCCTCGGCCGCCGCGACATCCGGCCGCCGTGTCAACAGATCGGATGGCAGGCCGGATGCGACCGATGGTAAGGCCAACGCGGTTAGAGTCCCCGGACGGACGGTTACACGCTCCGGCGGCTGGCCGGTCAGAATGCCCAGGGCGATCAGTTGCTGTTCCAACAAACCGGTGAAATTGGGAATGAGTGCGCGCTCCCCCGCGACCAGGGCTTCCTGCTGGGCCAGATCCAACTGATTGGCGGTTCCGGCGCTGAAGCGGCCGCGTATGACGGCCAGGACCTGTTCCGCCTGCGCCAGATTGCGCCGCGCCACGGACAGGCGGTCGGCCAGCGAAAGGGCGGTGAACCAGGTATTGGCGACGTTGGTGACGACGGTCAGCGCGACAGTTTGCCGATCGAACCGGCTGAACATCGCGGACGCCACGGCCGACTGCCGGGTGGCGCGGAAACGGCCCCAGAAATCCAGTTCGTATGTTGCACTTAGGCCAGCACTGTAGCTGTGGAAATCGACGCTGGCATTTGATCCGCCGCCGCGTGCGGTCGTGCCGACGCGGCTGCTGCTGCCGGTGCGCAAGCCTTGGTGCTGCCAACTCGCACTGCCGGTGCCGGATATGTCGGGTAGCAAAGCCGCCCCGGCGATCCGCACCCGGGCATCGGCCTGCCGGACACGCGCGATGGCGGCGGCGATGTCGAAGTTCTGTGCCCGGGCCTGCTCGATCAAGGTGTTCAATTCAGCCGAACGAAAGCCTTGCCACCAATCGGCGGACGGCCACGCCGCCGCCTCGGCCGCTGCTGTCGCGCGGTATGCCACGGGCAGGTCCAGGTCGGGACGCCGGTAGTCCTGCCCAATGTCGCAGCCCGCCAAAAGCGCGACGGACACCATCAGGAACAGAAATGACCGCAGGGGGCAAGTTTTCAACCGAACGAAATCCTCATGGTAACGCACTCTGGGCTGAGTAAGCCTGAAGGGGAGTCTCGGCTCAGTCTGTAACGGGGGAGTGTCCGCCCGCCCAGCCCCCACCTGTTCCAGCGCAGCGAATCGGGCCGGCATGTCATGCTGATGTCATGACATGGGGCGCCCGCGCCGTCTTTAATGGGGGTACCGCCGCTGTTTCGCCGGGTGTTATCGCATCATACCGGCCATTCGTGCATTTAGCACCGGACACGGCCTTGCACCGCAGCACGGACTATGCAAAACGCCCTGCATTACTGGAACCAAATACCAAAGAGGAGATGTCCGGGGGTGACAGACACCATCCTGGAGACAGAAGGCTTGACGCGCGACTTCGGTGGCTTCCTGGCCGTCGATGGCGTCGATCTACGAGTCGAAACCGGTACGATCCATGCTTTGATCGGTCCGAACGGCGCGGGAAAGACGACTTGCTTCAACCTGCTGACCTCCTTCCTGCCGCCCACACGCGGCAAGATAAAGTTCAAAGGCCGCGACATTACCGGAATGAAACCGGCGATGGTCGCTCGATTGGGGCTGATCCGCAGCTTCCAGATTTCCGCGGTGTTTCCGCACCTTACGGCGATGGAGAATGTGCGGCTGGCGTTGCAGCGTGCCCGTGGCGCCAGTTTCGACTTCTGGCGATCGGACAAGACGTTGGCAATCTACAACGACCGTGCCCGCGAACTGCTGCACGACGTTGGCCTGACCGGTTTTGCCGATACCGTCGTCGCCGATCTGTCCTACGGCCTGAAACGTGCGCTGGAAATCGCCACGACGCTGGCACTCGATCCCGAGATGATGCTGCTCGACGAACCCACCGCCGGCATGGCGCATGGCGACGTGGATCACATCGTCGAACTGATCAAACGCATCCGTAAGGGTCGCACCATCCTGATGGTGGAGCACAATTTGTCGGTCGTCGAGGGTCTCTGTGACAAGATCACCGTGCTGACTCGCGGCAAGGTGCTGGCCGAGGGCGACTACGCCACCGTGTCGAAGAACCCCGAAGTGATCGCTGCCTATTTGGGAACCGTCGATGCTTGAGCTTAAGGGTCTGAACGCCTGGTACGGTGAAAGCCATATCCTGCACGGCGTCGATTTCGAAGTGCGCGAAGGCGAAGTGGTCACGCTTCTTGGCCGCAACGGTGCCGGCAAAACCACCACGATGAAGTCCATCATGGGCCTGGTGCCGCGCCGCGAAGGCAGCGTGAAGTTCCGCGGCCAGGAAATGGTCAAGCTGATGCCGAACCAAATCGCCAGGGCCGGCATTGCCATCTGCCCGGAAGAGCGCGGTATTTTCGGTTCGTTATCTGTGACCGAAAACCTGATGCTGCCGCCGATCGTCGCCCCCGGCGGACTGTCGGTGGATGAAATCTACACGCTGTTCCCCAACCTGAAGGAACGCGCCAAGACCGCGCACGGCACCAAACTGTCGGGCGGCGAGCAGCAGATGCTGGCCATCGGCCGTATCCTTCGGACGGGTGCGAAAATGCTGCTGCTGGACGAGCCGACCGAGGGCCTTGCCCCAGTCATCGTTCAACAGATCGGACGCACAATTCGGGAAATTAAAAACCGTGGCTTTACCGTGCTGCTGGTGGAACAGAATTTCCGTTTCGCCGCCACGGTCGCCGACCGGCATTACGTCATGGAACACGGCAAGATCGTGGACATGATCCCCAACAGCGAACTCGAAACCAGCATGGACAAACTGCACGAGTATCTGGGCGTCTGAGTCTCCAGGCATCTGACTCTCCGGGCGCCTAAGTCTCCCGGCGCCCGATCGAAGGGCGCCTGATCGAAGGGCGGCGCCGGCCCGCTTGGCGCGTTGTGCTGCAAGGAAAACCGAGGCGCCTTTTAAAAGGCCTCGGATGGAACCGATGTCATGAACCTTTCACGCAGAAACGTTACGTTGGGTGGGCTTGCTTCGGCTGCCGCCGCGACCGCGCCGCTCCGCGCTGGGCGTGCGCAGGCCCAACCGAGCATCAAAATCGGCTGCCTTACAGATATGTCGGGACCTTACAAGGATCTCGCCGGTCCGGGCGCTGTCGCCGCGGCGCGTCAGGCAGCAGCGGAATTCGGCGCCAAGGGCTTCAACGTCGAAGTTGTGGTCGGCGACCATCTCAACAAGCCCGATGTCGGGGTCACCATTGCCCGTCAATGGTTTGATCGCGATGGCGTGGACCTGATCGTCGAGGTCGCCAATTCCGGCGTCGCGCTGGCCGTGGCCAACGTCGCGCAAGAGAAGAACAAGGTCTATCTGAACTCCGGCGCCGCGACCTCCGACCTATCGGGAAAGGCTTGCAACGCCAATACGATCCATTGGGTGTACGACACCTATATGCTCGCGCAATCGACCGGTGCGGCGATGGTCAAGGCCGGCGGCGATTCCTGGTTCTTCATCACCGCCGACTACACCTTTGGCAAGGCACTGCAACGCGACACCACCGATTTCGTCACCGCCGCCGGCGGCAAGGTGCTGGGCAGCGTCGCTTATCCGTTCCCCGGAACCGCCGATTTTTCATCCTATCTGATCCAGGCGCAATCCAGCGGTGCCAAAGTGCTGGGGCTCGCCAATGCCGGCGCCGACACGATCAACACGATCAAGCAGGCGAAAGAATTCGGCATCAAGATGCGGCTTGCCGGATTGCTGCTGTTCTTGACCGACGTCCATTCGCTTGGCCTGGAAGTGGCGCAGGGAATCGTGCTAACCGACGCGTTCTACTGGGATATGAATGACCGAGCCCGCGCATTCTCGGATCGCTTTACAGCCAGGGTGCCGGGTATTCGTCCGACGATGGTGCAGGCGGGCGTCTATTCCTCGGCGCTGCATTATCTTAAGACGGTGACTGCTATGGGCGTTGTTCAGGCCAAGCTGGACGGCGCCGCGACCATCGCCCGTATGAAGGCGATGCCCACCGATGACGATTGTTTTGGTTCTGGATCTATCCGAGTGGACGGGCGGTGTATTCACCCATCCTACCTGTGGGAAGTGAAGAAGCCGTCGGAAAGCAAGGGGCCGTGGGACTATTACAAACCCGTCGCGTCCACCCCGGCTGACAAGGCGTTCCGCCCGCTCGACCTGGGTGGCTGCCCACTCGTGAAAGCATAAAGGTTATTTCAATGAATTTGACACGGCGTTCCGCCCTGACGACCGCGGCCGCAGCCACCACCCTGCCCTTGATTCGCCCGGCCCGCGCGCAGGGTGCGGCGATCAAGATCGGCGTGATGAACGATCAATCCGGTCCGTACACCAACACCACCGGGGTCACCTCGGTCATCTGTGCGAAACAGGCGCTGGAAGATTTTGGCGTCTCGACGAAGGGCATGAATGTCGAGATCATCTCGGCCGATCACCAGAATAAGCCCGACCTCGCGGTGTCGATCGCGCGTCAGTGGTTCGATCGCGATGGCGTCGATGTACTGCTGGACGTGCCGACGTCCTCGGTAGCACTGGCACTACAGTCGGTCGTGCGGGAGAAGAACAAGGTCTATCTAAATGTCGGCGCCGCTTCGTCGGCTTTGACCGGTTCGCAGTGCTCACCCAACTTTATCCATTGGGTGTACGACACCTACATGCTGTCCAGGTCCACCGGCGGTGCGATGGTGAAGGCAGGTGGCGATTCCTGGTACTTCCTTACCGCCGACTATGCGTTCGGTAAGCAGTTGGCATCCGACACCTCCGATCTGGTCAGGAAAGCCGGCGGCAAAGTGATGGGTTCGGCGCTGTATCCGTTCCCTGAAACAACCGATTTCTCGTCGTTCCTGGTGCAGGCGCAAGCCAGCGGGGCCAAGGTTCTCGGGCTGGCCAACGCCGGCGGCGACACAGTCAACTCCATCAAGCAGGCCGCCGAGTTCGGTCTCAACAAATCGATGAAAATCGCCGCCCTGCTGATGTTCATCAACGACGTCCATGCGCTGGGCCTGGATGTCGCGCAGGGCCTGAGCCTAACAGAAAGTTTCTATTGGGATTTGAATGAAGGCACGCGCGCTTTCACCAAGCGCATCTTGCCGAAGACCCCGAAGAATTACCCGAACAGCATCCATGCCGGCTGCTACTCCGCCACGCTGCACTACCTGAAGACGGTTGCCGACATGGGCGCGGCCGAGGCAAAGAAGGACGGCGTCGCGACCATCAACCGCATGAAGGCGATGCCGGTCGAGGACGACCTGTTCGGCAAGTCGAAAATCCGCGAAGACGGCCGCAATATGATCCCGGCTTTCCTGTTCGAGGTGAAGAAGCCATCGGAAAGCAAGGGTCCGTGGGATTACTACAATCTAAAAGTGACCACCTCGGGCGAGGATGTCTATCGCTCGCTGGCCGACGGTCATTGCTCCTTCATCAAGGCATAAGAAACAGGGGAACGGCGTGGCCGGGATACACTCATGATAATGATTTTTGGCATTCCCGGCCCGCTGTTGTTTGGACAGCTTCTGCTCGGACTGATCAACGGCGCGTTCTACGCGATGCTTTCACTTGGGTTGGCCGTCATCTTCGGCATGCTCAACATCATCAACTTCGCGCATGGCGCGCTGTTCATGATGGGGGCGTTCGCGTCGTGGATGCTGCTGGATTACGCCGGAATCGGATACTTCCCGGCCCTGATCCTGGCGCCGCTGCTGGTCGGCGCGTTCGGTATCCTGCTGGAAAAAACCATCATCAGCCGACTGTATAAGCTGGACCATCTGTACGGTCTGCTGCTGACATTCGGCCTGTCGCTGGTGATCGAGGGTCTGTTCCGCAATGCATACGGCAGTTCCGGCTTGCCCTACCGCATTCCGGCGATCCTGCAAGGCGCGATGAACCTGGGCTTCATGTACATGCCGATCTATCGCGGCTGGGTAGTGTTGGCCGCGGTGGTGATTTGCTTTTCAACCTGGGCAATCATCGAGAAGACCACCCTGGGCGCCACATTGCGGGCAGCTACGGAAAACGCGCCGCTGGTGCAGGCGTTCGGCGTCAACGTGCCCCGCCTGATCACGCTGACCTATGGCGGCGGTGTGGCCCTGGCCGCGTTCGCAGGTGTCCTCGCGGCACCGATCTATTCGGTGAACCCCAATATGGGGACCAACTTCATCAACACCGTGTTCGCTGTCGTGGTAATCGGCGGCATGGGCTCCATTTTGGGTTCGATCGTCACCGGCTTCGCCCTGGGCGTGGTGGAGGGACTTTGTAAAGTCTTCTATCCGCAGGCCTCCGCCACCGTTGTGTTCGTGGTGATGGTGATCGTTCTGCTGACCAGGCCACGCGGCCTCTTTGGAAAGGCCGCCTGATGTTTGGATTTTCGCGAGCACAAACCATCGCCTTCGGGGTGATGCTGGTGCTGATCGTGGTCAGCCCCTACGTGCTGTATCCTGTGTTTCTGATGCGGGTGCTGTGCGCGGCGTTGTTCGCCTGCGCATTCAACCTCATGATCGGCTATGTCGGCCTGCTGTCCTTCGGCCACGCAGCGTTCTTCGGCATGGGCAGCTATGTCGCCGCCTGGACGATGAAGGTGTGGCATGTCGATGCCTCCATCGCGATCCTCTTCGGCGCCATGACCGGTGCGTTCCTGGGTTTCTTCCTCGGCTATCTGGCGATCCGCCGCTCCGGCATCTATTTCGCCATGATCACCCTGGCGCTGGCTCAGATGGTTTACTTCTTCTGCCTGGAAGCGCCGTTCACCGGCGGTGAGGACGGCATTCAGCAGGTGCCTCGCGGCTTCATGTTCGGCGTCATCGACCTGTCCAACGATATGACCATGTACTGGGTCGTGGCGTCGGTGTTCGTGGCCGGCTTCCTGCTGGTGCATCGGATCATCCATTCCCCGTTCGGTCAGATCCTAAAAGGCATCCGCGAAAACGAGCCCAGGGCCACCTCGCTCGGATACCGCACCGACGACTACAAGCTGATCGCGTTCGTGCTGTCCTGCATGATCGCAGGCGCAGCCGGCGGCACCAAGGCGCTGGTATTCGGCATCGCGACGCTGACCGACGTGCATTACTCGACCTCCGGCGAAGTCGTGCTCGTCACACTGCTGGGTGGCCTCGGCACCGTGTTCGGGCCAGCGATGGGCGCGCTGGTGGTCACGTCGATGGAGAACTATCTGGCGCAGTTCGGCGCCTGGGTGACGGTAACCCAGGGCGTGATCTTCATGATCTGCGTGCTGGCGTTCCGCCGCGGCATTATTGGTGAGATCGGCGCTTTCTTCAAGATCTCGCTGTAGTTCAATACGGCGCTCCGGGCCGGTGACCCGGAGCGCCCTCTCCGGGCGTATCGTGTTTCGTGCAAAGACACCCGCCCCGCCGAAAGTCACCCATCAGCCCCAATCGCGATCGTTCCCTGAGGACTCTGGCCCGGGAATCGCCTTTACGGTTCGCTTGTGAACACCAGGCCAGGCGCACCGGTAAAAGATATCTTTTTCAAACCATGGAATAAATACAGTCAACCGGTGTCTCCGGCATGAGGGTTTAACCTCAGACAATCGTAACGGGAGACATCAATGCTATACCGAACCATGATTCTGGCAGCCGCAACTGCGTTCTCCGTCGCTGGATGCGCCACCGCATCGGCGCCAGCCACTGTCGCAGGCACGGACAAGGGCAAGGCCCTGGTGGATGCCAAGGGCATGACGCTCTACACGTTCGACAAGGACTCCGCCGGCAAGTCCGCCTGCAACGGCCCCTGCGCGAACAACTGGCCGCCCCTGATGGCTAAAGGCGATGCCGGTGCCCCAGGTTGGACCGTCATCGCGCGCGACGACAGCTCCAAACAGTGGGCTTATCAGGGCAAGCCGCTCTATACCTGGATCAAGGACGCCAAGCCGGGTGACACCACGGGCGAAGGCGTCGCAAACAACACCTGGCACGTAGCCCAGCCCTGATCGGAAACAGTCCGTGAGCGACCTGGCGGCGCAAATAGAGCCTCACATACCGTCCTTGCGCCGGTATGCCCGGGCTTTGCTGCGCAATCAGGAAGCCGCAGACGACTTGGTTCAGGATTGCCTGGAGCGAGCGCTCGGCCGGTGGCACCTCCGCCGCCACGACGCCAGTTCGCGGGCATGGCTGTTCGCGATTCTGCGTAACCTCCATCTAAACAATGTGCGTCAATTGGCCCGCCGTGGCGTGCATGTCGAATTTCAGGAAGCCGACGGGTATGCGTCACCCGACGGAGATGGCGAACGGACGCTGATCGTGCGCGATGCCTTGCACGCGCTTGCCACCCTTCCAGAGGAACAACGGTCTTTGTTGCTACTTGTCGCGATCGATGATTTTTCATACCAGGAGGCGGCGGACCTTTTCAAAGTACCGGCCGGAACCATTATGTCGCGTCTGAGCCGAGCCAGAGCGAATTTTCGAAGCGCGATCGAAGGCGGCGCACGCGTGACATTGCGGAGGGTGAAGTGAACGACCACACCCGGCCGGTCGGTGAAGACGACCTGATGGCCTACATGGACGCCCAGTTGCCGGCCGGCCGCCACAATGCTGTCGAGACGTTCCTGGAACAGAATCCTGCAGTTCGGGCGCGTATTTCCGTCGATAATGCGATCCGGGACGATTTGCGCCGGCGATTGAACCCGATCATCGAACAACCGATCCCCGACCGGTTGAGGGTCGATGCCATCTTGCGGGGGCTGCGCGAGGCACGTTTCCGGCGAATTCGGACCGTCGCGGCCTGTGTTGCGCTGCTTTGTATCGGCAGCGCGGTTGGTTGGGGCGCGCGTGGAATGCTGCCTGCACCTTTCTCGTCCGGACAACAGGCGCTCATGATGGCAACCGTTGCCGATGCGGTCGCGGCGCACCGGGTATTCTCCGTTGAAACCGTCCATCCGGTGGAGGTCGGTGCGGCGCAGGAACCGCATCTGGTGCAATGGCTGTCCCGTCGTATCGGCCATCGTCTGGCGGTCCCGGATCTAGCCAAACAAGGCTATGTTCTGATGGGCGGCCGCCTGCTGCCGGCCGGCGACCAGGCTGCCGCACAATTCATGTATGAGAATGGTTCGGGCGGCCGCCTTACGGTCTATGTCCGGGTCAGCCCCGGCGACGACACGCGATTCCGTTTCGTCGGGTCCCGGGGCGTTTCCATCTTTTCCTGGATTGACCAGGGACTGGGATTTGCGATCGTCGGCACGATAGACCGGCCGCAATTGCTGGCGCTTGCCGATAGCGTTTACCAGCAACTGGACCCCCAACACCGGCCGGCTCCGTCCGATCTGTAGGTTCGCGCCCGGCAAGCAGAGGCCAAGGCTCGGACAGATGCGAAACAGGGGGCGTCTTCGACAAAAACGTGCCGCAGCGATGCCAACGACGATCTGGATTGTCCGCAGGCGGTTCGGATGCCTCGGGCGTCAGGCCAGTTAACCCCGATGCCTGGAACATCCGGCCCCGCTGGACTGCGTGACCAAGCCGGGCCATGCAAACTTCGCCGGGTTGGCGGGATACGTGAAAATTGGCGCTAACGCAGGATTGAATACCCACATCATCCGGCGCCCCTCCCGGAGTGAAATTTCTGCTACGATCATTTTTTCAGACGTCCTGAGCCTGCGGTTCAATAATTGTTGGCCGTCGTCTGCCAAAAAACACGATTACAAAAGCCACGCCTGTTATTTCGATGTAGCACGAAACTTGGACGTAAGCTGTGCGAGAACGCCACGCCGTTGCGCACCTCGCAAGGCAGTTTCATCCACAGCAGGCCGGGCGGACCAACTGGCTATAGATTTTTTTGTAACCTTTCTGTCGCCGCTGCGTCCAGGTGTTGGTCGCCCTTCATCACCGCACGGGTGGCTGTAACGACTTTCGGGAGATGGATTCAAATGCTCAGCCGTTTAACAGCAGCCGTTGCCGCCGTTTGCCTGATGTCAGGCGCCGCGACCGCCCAAACCGCCGCTAAGCCCACCGATCCGCAGATTGCCCACGTCGCCTACACAGCCGGGAAAATCGACATCGATGCCGCCGGGCAGGCCCTGTCAAAAGCCACCAACAAAGATGTCCGTGCATTCGCGGACGACATGGTTCGCGATCACGGTGCTGTGAACAAACAAGCGCTGGACCTGGTGAAGAAGCTCAATGTAACGCCTGAGGACAATGCCACGAGCCAGGCGTTGACGAAGCACGCTGTTGAGGAGCAGGCCAAGCTTGCAAAGCTGTCCGGCGCGGCGTTTGACAAAGCCTACATTGCAAACGAAATCGCCTACCACAAGACCGTCAACGCGGCGCTTTCGACAACTTTGATCCCTTCGGCCAACAATGCGGAACTCAAGAGCCTGCTCCAAACCGGCCTGAAAATCTTCGAGGGCCATCAAGAACATGCGGAGCGTCTGGCCACCGCGCTTAAGTAGGCCGCCCCTGTGTCGAGCCGCCATGTGCAGGCCATAATGGTGTTCATGCTGGCGGCCGGCTGCTGTTCCGCGCGGGCAGATACAATCTCTGTCACAATCAAGGGGCTCGTGTTTCAGCCCGCGCAAACGCATGCGAAGGTTGGGGATACAGTCGAATGGATCAATCAGGACTTCATCCCGCACACTGCAACCGCCCGAGCCGGTGAATGGGACGTGGTGGTTGGCGCAAACCAATCGGCAAACCAGGTTTTGGATAAGGCAGGAATTTTCAACTATTACTGCCGTTTCCATCCCAACATGCGGGGAAGTATTATAATCGAGCCGAATTAACCCTCGGCGCGCGGGTGCATGTATCGCCGGCCTCGCCGAACGGCCTTTCCGGCCGGGGACCGGTTGCGCAGCCAAAACCCGGGATCAGGCGAGAACGGACCGTTGCAACCCAGTGGGCCTGTGGCCCAGTTGCCGTAATGGCCCAAGGACCGAGGATAATCTCCTCGGCCGTTTGGAACTACATCCCAAGCGCGCGGCGGTAGATGTCGAGCATGGTCTCTTGTTCCTCGACCTCGGCCGCTTCCTGCTTCCGGATGCGGATCAGTTGCTTCAGCACCTTGGGATCGAAGCCGGCCGAGTTGGCCTCGGCATAGATGTCCTTGATGTCGCTGCTGAGCGCCTTGCGCTCTTCCTCAAGGCGCTCGATCCGCTCCACCAGGCTGCGCAGGCGATCGACCGCGACCCCGCCGGACTTGATTTCTTCTTCGCTTACCGGCTTGGCCATCAACACTCTCCGCTCAGACAGGGCGGGGGGGATAGCTTCGGCGGCGGCTGCGGTCAATGGGAAACGAATGGCGGCACAGGCGGGCCGTCAACAAAGAACAGGCCGGCCGTCAACAAAGAACAGGCGGGCCGTCAACAAAGACCGGTACGGCGGCTTACAAGATTGACCGGCCAGAAGCTTGCCATCGTACCCATGGCTTGCTAGCGTGCGCATGGCTGCGCACAGGGGGCGACCAATGGGATTCAATCATTTAGCACCAAAACGCCCGGTGAACTTAAACCTGAATTCCGATCTGGTCGATCGATGCCGTTCTGGCATTGGCAACCTTTCGGCGCATGTCGAGCAACTCCTCGCGGCCGATCTTCAACAGCGACAGTCCAGACTTGAGGCCGGGCAGCGCCGAACGGAGCAGGCGATCGACGCCTTCACGGCCCTGTATGAGGAGCACGGAAGCCTGTCCGAGGAGACGCAAAGCCTTTGATCCCAGCCGCCCAATTCAGCGTACATCGCAGCCCCTCCAGAAGTCCGGCCCGGCCGTTCGTCATCGTCCTCCAATCCAACGGCTTCAAACGAATGCCAACCAGGATCGTCGCACCGCTGGTGATCCAAAATGCGATGCGCCAAACCGATGGCGAACAGCCGCGTATCGCACCTGTGTTCACCGTTCTCGGGCGCGGATATTGTCTGAACCCCTTGGATATCGCTACGATCGGCACCGCGCGATCAGGTGACCTTGTGGCGTCTTTCGCGACGGATGACGAAGCGAAACGCAGGATTCAGGATGCGCTGGACGCTGTCCTGAGACCGTTCTGAGCGATGGTTGGCCGCCGCCCTCGCAGGAAGCACGCCGCGGACATGAACAGCCAACCACCGCGCCTCCGCCGGGGATCGCCGGGTCGCAGTCCGCCGATCGCGTCGTGGGCAATCGTGGACCGGCACGACGAAGCGGCGGCGCTGCATGCCCCGGTCAGCGCGTCGGTCAGCGCGTCGGTCAGCGCGTCGCCGGCCCAAACGATATCAGTGTCCCGGGTTCGCCTTGGCGAATGCCGCTTTCTGATCGGAGGTCGCCTCGACCTGATACTTCGACTGCCATTCCTTATAGGGCATGCCGTAAACGATCTCCCGAGCGTCGGGGTCCGCGATGGTGATGCCTTTGACGGCGGCTTCCTCGCGATACCAGCGGCTAAGGCAGTTCCTGCAAAATCCGGCCAGATTCATCATGTCGATGTTCTGCACGTCGGTCCGCTCTTGCAGGTGCCCCACCAACCGGCGGAAAGCAGCGGCCTCTAGCTCGGTACGGGTCGCGGCGTCGAATTCGGGCGCGGACATCTCAGTCTCCTGTTTAACGGACCCGGAACATGGCGCGCTTTGTCCGGGTTCGCCATACTCCCTCTGCCGTAAAAATCGAGGAAGCCGTTTAATGACCGGGGAAGCCACCTGGAACGATGCCACCGCCCGCGCCGCGCTGCGCACGCTGTTCGACACCGCCGTGGCAGCGGCTGACCCCCGAGCCGTACTGGCCAAACACCTGCCGCCGAAGCCGGCCAAAGGCCGCTGCATCGTCGTGGGCGGCGGCAAATCGGCGGCTGTGATGGCCGCGGCATTGGAAGACGCATGGCCCGATGTCGCGCTGGAGGGCACCGTCGTCACCCGCTACGGCCACGCCGTGCCGACACGGCGCATCGAGGTAATCGAGGCGTCCCACCCGGTTCCGGACGGCAACAGCCAGCGCGGGGCGCTGCGCCTGCTGGAGCGTGTTCAGGGCCTGACCAAGGACGACCTGGTGATCGCGCTGATGTCCGGCGGTGCGTCGGCGTTGCTCGCTGCCCCCGTCCCTGGCCTAACCCTGGCCGACAAGCAGGCGATCAACCGGGCGCTGCTGGCGTGCGGTGCGAACATCGCGGAGATGAATACGGTCCGCAAGCATTTGTCGGCGATCAAGGGCGGACGCCTCGCCGCTGCAGCCGCTCCGGCGCGGGTGGTGACGTTGGCGATCAGCGACGTGCCGGGCGACGATCCGGCGGTAATCGGCTCCGGCCCCACCGTTCCGGACGCCACGACGTTTGCCGATGCCCGCGCATTGATCGCCCGTTACGGCATCGCGCCTTCCCCCGCCGTCGCTGCCCGGTTGGCGCAGGACAGCGACGAGACACCGAAACCCGGCAGCCTGCCGAATAGTGAATTCCGCATGATCGCAACCCCGATGATGGCGTTGGATGCGATGGCGGCAAAGGCTCGCTCGATGGGCCTGACGCCGCTGATCCTGG
>JANXLQ010000173.1 GCA_025355085.1 Rhodopila sp. | reverse complement strand
CGCGTGGGTGGTCTGCCAGGGCAACGGATGCTCCATGTCCGCAGCCTATCTGGAGCCGAACGTGGCGAAGGAGATGTTCGGGCCGATCGATGGCATCCTGGCCTGGGGACCGCCCGGCGCACCGTTTGAGGCTGAGCGGGTCGAAGGCGGCTACTGCGTCTCCGGCACATGGCGCTTCGCCAGCGGCAGCCAGAACGCCACCTGGCTCGGTGCCCACATGAAGGTCGCCGGGACCAAGGAAATACGCACGATGCTGTTTCCGAAATCCAGCGTGACGATGGTGGATATCTGGCACACGCTGGGTCTGCGCGGCACGGCCAGTAACGAATACGTGGTGAAAGACCTGTTCGTCCCGGCCGGCCGCACGATGCTGCGCGATCAGGCGGTCGATCGCCGGGAACAAGGACCGCTGTACCGTTTCGGCAGCAGCCAGCTTTACTCCGCCGGGTTTGCCGGTGTCGGACTCGGCTTGGCGCGCGGTATGATCGACGCGTTCCTGTCGCTTCCCGCCACCAAAGTGTCCCGCGGGGCCGCCAAGCCATTGCGCGAAAACAACGTCGTGCAATCGCAACTGGCACAATGCGAGGCGAAATGGCATTCGGCCCGCGCGTTCCATCACAACACGCTGGATGAAATCTACGACTACGTCGTTAAGAATGGCGAAATGACCGAACACCACGCGGCGATGATGCGTCTGACATCGACCTGGGCCATCCAGCAATCGCGCGAAATCGCTAACACGATGTTCCACTGCGCCGGATCGATCGCGGTGTTCGAGGAACAACCGTTCGAGCGGCGGTTACGCGATATCCACACAGTCTCGCAACAATCCCAGGGGCGCCAGCTCCATTACGAATCAGTCGGGCAAATCATGCTCGGTCTGCCACCTGAAAACCAGTTTTAGAGGGAGACGAACGATGCCGGCACAATCGCTGAACCACTACACAATCAAGGTCCGCGACCTGGAGCGTACGAAAGACTTTTACCAGGACATCGTGGGCCTGAAAGCCGGTGAGCGGCCGCCGTTGAACTTCCCGGGATATTGGCTGTACTGCGGCGACGTTCCCACGGTTCATCTGATCGGTTATCGCGCGGAAGACCCTTTGATCCCCGATGGCCCGTCCTACCCGGCCCCGACCGGCCGCCTGGACCACATTGCGTTCACCTGCAACGGTTTGAAGGAAATGCGGGCCGACCTGCAATCGCGCGGGATCAAGTTCGACGAACGCGTGCTGCCGCGCTTTAATATGACTCAGTTGTTTTACCTGGACCCGGACGGGATTTCGGTCGAGTGCAACTTCGATTCGGCCGAGACTGAAACGAGTGGCGTGAAAGGGTATTAAAGGCGCGCTGTTTCTCTGACTGGCATGGCCGGGCTTGGCCCGGGCACCCACGGCTTGCAGTGTTGCGGCCAAGGAAAGTCGTGGGTGGCCGGGCCAAGCCCGGCCATGACGACGAGGGTATGGCACGAACCTCCGGACAGAAATTTCGTTGTCCGACGCTTAATCCTGATGGCTATCGGGCGTGTCCCGGCCATCCGCCCGCTAACCGTTCACCCGAAGATGGCCAAGCCCGGCCATGACACAACAGGAGACAACCATGACCAAACCAGCAGCCGGCGGCCGCGACGCTGTTCGGGCTACCGTTCCGAAAATGATCGAAGTCACCGAGACCGTCATCTACGGCGACATCTGGGAACGGCCCGGTCTTAGCAAACGTGACCGCAGCCTGATCGTTCTCGCGACGCTCATCTCCACCTACCGTCCGGAACAGCTTCGCGGCCATCTTGCCCGCGCGTTAGACAACGGCGTGACCAAGGATGAAATCGCCGAAGTCATCACACACCTCGCGTTCTATTCCGGTTGGCCGGGATCGATGACCGCCGCCCGCATCGCCAAGGAAG
>JANXLQ010000158.1 GCA_025355085.1 Rhodopila sp. | reverse complement strand
TTCAAGATCAAGCGCGTCGTCGTCTCGACCTACCAGTCCGTCTCCGGCGCCGGCAAGGAAGGCATGGATGAGCTGTTCAACCACACCAAGTCGTCCTTCGTGTATGAAACATCTCCGCCGCAGCAGTTCACCAAGGAAATCGCGTTCAACTGCATCCCGCACATCGACAGCTTCATGGATGACGGCGCCACCAAGGAAGAGTGGAAAATGGTGGTGGAGACCAAGAAGATCCTCGACCCTAACATTCTCGTGCATGCCACCTGCGTCCGCGTTCCGGTGTTCATCGGCCACGGTGAAGCGGTGAACGTCGAGTTCGAACGCCCCGTCACCGCCGGAGAAGCCCGCGCCATCCTGCGTGACGCCCCCGGCATCGAGGTCGTCGATATCCGTGAGGACGGCGGCTACGTCACGCCGCTGGAATGCGCCGGGGAAGACGCGGTGTTCGTCAGCCGCATCCGCAAGGACCCGACGCTCGAAAACGGTCTGTCGTTCTGGTGCGTGTCGGACAACCTCCGTAAAGGCGCCGCACTGAACGCCGTGCAGATCGCCGAGACGATGATCGCTATGAACCTGTTGGCTCGTAAGGCGGCGTAAAAGCCACCCCATCGCCATCATGGGTGCGACCGCACACAGGACGCCGGCCTCCGGACACGAGGCCGGCGAGCCGCGCGTGGCGCTGCTGCTCTCAACCTATAATGGCGAGCGATACCTCAGCGAGCAGCTCGCCAGCTTCGCCACCCAGACTTATGCGAATTGGCGCGTGTACTGGCGCGACGACGGGTCAACCGACCGAACCACAGACGTAATGGCCGATTTTAACGCCGGCCCCGGCGCCGCGCGCGTCGTCGTCTGCTCGGAAGGCAGGCGATTGGGGGCGACCGGCAGCTTCCTTTGGCTGCTGCGTACGGCACTGCAACAGCCAGAGGCGTATTTCGCTTTTGCCGACCAGGACGACCTCTGGCTCCCGGAGAAACTGGCCCATGGCGTTACCGCGCTGCGGGTTCTGCCGGACGGACAGCCTGCTCTGTATTTCTGTGCCCGAGCATTGGCCGATGCCGATCTGGTCCGGGTGGGACAGGTTCTGGCTCCGAACCGCCCACCGGGATTTCCCGCCGCGTTGACCCAGAACCTCGCGCCCGGCTGCTGCATGCTGTTGAACCGGGCCGCCGCGGAACTAATCGCCGCAAGCGATGTGCCTGAGGGAACCTGGCACGACTGGTGGTCCTACCTCGTCGTATCGGCAAGCGGCGGCACGGTGATCGCAGGCGACACGCCCGACATTTTATATCGCCAGCACGGTCTGAATCTAATCGGAGAGCCGCGCGGTTTCTGGCATCGCACCGCAGGGGCTGCCCGGCGAGGCGCCGGTCCGTTCATGACATTGTTCTGGCGTCAGGTCGCAACGCTTCAGGCGGGATCGGTGCCGATTACGGATCGGGCACGCGGTCAACTCGCGATTATCGCAAATAGCCATGACAGCGGTCTGCTGGCGCGGCTTAAGGCGCTGTGCCTGCCCGGGTTTGTCCGGCAGACCCGCGCGGAGACGCTGCTGTTTCGCCTATGGTTTTTGTTGGGCTGAGGGCCAGCGGTTCAGCACGAACCCGGCCTCGTGACAGCGCAGGCGGTCCTATCGAGGACCGCCTGTTCTTTGCCCGGCATCCCTTCGGTCCCTTGATCTGAAGGGACCGAAGGGTAGAGGTTGCTTCCACCTCAAACGATCGTGCGATCCGACATAGAGTTATACCATGATCGGCACGGAAGAAGGTTCAACCTGAAACGATCTTGGTCTAACGGCGGAAATCGGCGCCGTTGCGTTCGACGGTGCGCACAAGGCCCTTCCATTCGTTCAGGCCGTAACCCTCGGTGACCCGCATCTTCTTCATCCGTTCGGCAGCTTTACGCTGGACGAATTCGTCGATGACGATGGGGGGTTCGTCCAACTGGCGGGCAATCAATTCCAACTCGCAAGCGCGTTCCAGCATGTACAGCCGCATCAGCGCGCCGTGGATGGTCTCACCCAGCGTCAGCAGGCCGTGGTTCAGCAGGATCACGCAGCTTCCGATGACGCAGCTCTTGCCCAGCGCATCGCATTCCTCGACCGTCGCCGGCACGCCGTACTCGTGGTAAACGACGTCATCATAAACCTGCATCGCGTCCTGGCTGATCGGGCGCAGGCCCTTGCGCAGCAGCGACACGCCGGCGCCCGCGCGCGTGTGGGTGTGCAACACGCAGTTGGCGTCGGACCGAGCCTTATAGACGCCACTGTGGATGATGAAGCCGGCGGCGTTGAACTTGCCGCCATCGGACAGGACGTTGCCCTGCATGTCCATCTTCACCAGCGACGAGGCTGTGACCTCGTCAAACATTTCCCCATAATTATTGATCAGGAAGTGGTTCGGTTCGCCTGGAACGCGGGCCGACATGTGGGTGTTGATAAGGTCGGTCCACCCCAGGTGGTTGACGACATGATAAAGGGCAGCGAGTTCGCATCGGGCGTGCCATTCGGCTTCGGACATGCCCGGTTGAAGTTGCCCACGTTCGAGTTGTACAGCGGCTGACATCTAATTTTCTCCCATCTGCGTATAAAGAGTCATAAGCATCGTGATCGTGTTGCCCGGATCGTGCAAGGTTTCCAATCTGCGGGCGATGACAATCCCGCCCTGGAGGCAAACCCGGAGGACGCTGTCCACTGTCATTGCGAGAATCATGGCGACGCGGCAATACTGACCTAAACATGCGGCTTTCATCGGGATTGCCGCTGTTTAACCTGACTTACCGACCGATCTTGAGTATAAGCAGCAAAACGGAGTTCTAACGGATGAATGCACCCTGGCGGGATCGGCGTGGCAGGTTTCTGCCGTTCAAGGCGGCCGTGCTGGTTTCCTTGCTCATACCGGGCGCCTTGTATGCGATGTGGTTGGCGACCGGCGAACTGGGTGGCCGGCCCGTGATGGAGACGATCCACGGCGCCGGCCTGTGGGCGATCCGTTTCCTCCTGATCTCCCTGGCGATCACACCGTTCGCGAGGGCACTGGACTGGCCCGCTCTGCTACTGGTGCGGCGAAATGTTGGCGTGGCCGCCGCCTGCTACGCGACCGTGCATTTATGCCTGTTTGTCGTCGATCAGAATTTTAAGGTGTGGACTGTCATTTCTGAGATTGCACTGCGGTTCTACCTCACCATTGGCTTCGCTGCTTTACTTGTGCTGTTGGCGCTGGCGGTTACCTCGACTGACGGATGGGTGAAGAAACTGGGTCGCAACTGGAAGCGCCTGCACCGGCTGGCCTACCCGCTGGGTGTCGTTGCCCTGCTGCATTTCTACATCCAGTCCAAGCTGAACGTGTCGGAGCCGGTGTTCGTCTCCGGCCTGTTCGTCTGGCTGATGGTCTGGCGCTCGCTACCCGAGGTTTGGCGGCGCAAGCAGGGGATCGCTTTCATCGGGGCACTCTACAGCGGCCTCGCGGTGGTATCCGGGCTGGCCACGGCGACGCTGGAGTTCGGCTGGTACGGCCTGGCGACCAAGGTTAATCCGTGGCGCGTGCTGGCTGCCAACGAGACGATCGACCGGGGGCTGCGGCCGGCGCATTGGGTGTTCGTGATCGCAGCGTCGCTGGCCGTGGTGTTCATCGCCCGCCGGCTGGTGCGGACCCGCCAACCGGTTCGGCGTGTAGCGGCGTGATAATGCCGCTGGCGACCAAAAAATCCATGATCGCGGGGCTTTAAGCCGGCGCCAGCCCCTGAATACACGTCCGGTGCAGAACGCGCGGATGCAACGCCGCGTCGAAATTCGGGTCCGCGCGATGCAGCAGGCAGCGATTGTCCCACATCGGCATATCGCCTGCGCGCCAAGTGTGGCGGTAGGTCAACCGATTCAAACGACCCCGGTATTTACACCAGCCAATCGACCCGATCCTGTTCGCCGCGACAACCTTCTCCGCCCATCCCTTGACCCCCTCCCGTCCCCACGCTACCGGCTGGCAACCGATAACCAAGGACCCAGCCGGTGAACGCCTTCACCTTCCCGCCTCCGCCGCCCTGCCCCGAGGCCGAAGCCCTTCGCTTAGAAGCGCGCGACTTCCTGCGGGTGGAACTGGCCGGCCGCAAACCGCTGGAGAAAGCCGAATCCTGGACCGGCATGGACGCGGACTTCAGCCGTGGGACAGGGGCCGGCCATGACGGATAGGGCACGGTACAGCGGGTTAAAAAACGGCGTCCCGTCACGAACCGCCTACTCCACCGATTCAACCTAAAGGAAACAACCAATGTCCGACAAAGTTCTATACGAACAAGAAGGCCAGATCGTTACGATCACTCTGAACGACCCGGCGATGCGCAATCCGATCTCGGAACGCGAAACAGTGGATGCGATCGTTGCGGCGTTGGAGCGGTTGAACCAGGACAACACTGCACGCGTCGCCATTCTGACCGGTTCCGGCAGTGCGTTCAGTTCGGGCGGCGATCTGCGGGCGATGCAGAAAGCATTCGATCAGCGTGCCGAGCAGCCGGCGCTGACCACGCAGTATTATAAATTTGGGATTCAACGCATTCCACTGGCGTTCGAGAAACTCGATGTGCCGATCATCGCCGCGGTGAACGGCGCTGCGATCGGCGCCGGCCTCGATCTCGCCTGCATGTGCGACATGCGTATTGCGTCCGAAAGTGCCCGCTTTGCTGAGAGTTTCGTCAAAGTCGGCATCGTGCCGGGCGATGGCGGCGCGTGGTTGCTGCCGCGAGTCGTTGGCTACTCGAAAGCGTGGGAGATGGCGTTCACCGGCGACATGCTGAATGCGCAGGAAGCTCTGGCCGCCGGCCTCGTCTCCCGCGTCGTGCCGGACGCCGAACTGATGGACGCCGCGAAAGCGTTGGCTGCACGGATCGCGGTCAACCCGCCCTTCGCGGTGCGGATGGCCAAGCGGCTGCTGATCGAAGGCCGCCACAGCCGGTTGGATACGTTGCTGGAATTGTCCGCCAGCCTGCAGGCGTTGACGCACGCGACGGCGGATCACCGTGAAGCGGTGAACGCATTCCTGGAAAAGCGGAAGCCGGATTTCAAAGGGAACTAATCGTCAGCGCACACGCAACGACCGCGCCTCCCGGTCGAAATTCGCCAGATCGCGTTCGAAGGCCCATTGCAGCCGCGCTTTGTCGCTTTTCAGCAAAAAAGCGGCACAGCGCGGCGATGGATCGCGTTTGACAGAGATCGCGGCGCAAGCGGCGACCTTCTGCCATGTGCGGGAATCGACCCACAGGCTGTCGCCGGCAACGAACGCATACTCCAGGGTATTCCGCTCCAAACCGATCAGGGACTGCCAATCGAGGTTGTAGGTTGTAACGGCGCGCTGCAATTCATGGGTCCGGTCAATCCGTTCGATGCCTTCGTCGTCCGTGGACAGCACCACCGGCACACCTGCCGACCGATAAATCGGGAACGGGTGCGCGGTTCCCTGGACCCCCAGGATTTGGGCGTTGCTGGTCAGATTAACCTCGACCGCAACACGCTTTTCGGCCATTTCACGCAACAGGCCGAACGCGTCGTCCTCGTACATCACATCGACACCGTGGCCGATTCGTTGCGCATGGCCCAATTCCACGGCTTGCCTGATATGAAACAACAAATCTTCGGGGCGAACCAGCCCCAGGGTCAGTTCCCCTGCGTGCAGCGAAATGTTGGTCTTCGGCATTTGGCCATGCAGATAGTCCAGCATGCGCATGTGCATCGTATAATCGGCCAGAGCGATGGGATCGTCCTCCGGCGCCACGAAATCCAGTCCGGCAACGCGCGGTTCGCTTTGCGACAGCAATGCCCCGAACAACGACGACGCGAACACCCGCTCCGGCGACATCACACGCGAAACCTGTTGCAGCCAGCGAACGGTAACCGCGCAACCGGGTTTGGGTTGCGGCGTCGCGCAGCCCAGCACATCGCGCATGCGTTGCTCCGCCGCGTCGATGTCCAGGCTGGCGCGGGCAACCAGCGCTTCGATGCCAGCCGAACGCAATGCGGCCTCAAAAGCAGCGGGGTCGTTCGCCCACGGCTGTGCCGCAGCCACTTTGTCAGCAAATGCGCCGACGGCGGGCCCCTGAAAAGTCGCCATCAGTTCCACGTATCGCATACGTTGGCGTGCCGCCCGGTCGATCACGTCGGCGGCCAGATCGCCCATCGGGGCGGCCCCGCTGAATTTAGCAAATGTACTGAAAAAATGATCGTGACCGCTGAGACCGCTGACCGGCACGAAGTTCCGCATCGACCATGCATCCACCAAGGCGCGGTTCAATGCCGCGTCGTGCAGCGCATCCGTCATTGGCCGTGCGGGTGGATTGCAGGGAGGGCGGGCAGCTTTTCCGGTTTCGGGCACAAAACACACCCCGGCAGCGGCGCCCGCTCGGATTGTCGCTTCCGCATAGGCCGCCCCAGTCAGGTGGTTATGAAGGTCGCCGCCTTTCGGCATTCGATAGAGAAACGCCCGCAGCAATGGCGGTGAGGACCGGTACTGGGCAAAACGCGAGGCCGCGTCCTGCGCCACGGCGGCGCCGGAGGGCAGAGCAAGCAGGAAAATGGCCGCGATCAGGCGGGACGAAGGCATGGATGCGGTCACAGTTCCGATAATATGCCGGTACACTATCCCGCGAACATGAACCCCGGATAGCGTTGAGTTAGGGCGTCTCTGTCATGCGTGCGGAAGACGAACCCCGCCCTGCTATTTCTCCTCCGTCATTCCTGGAATTGACCCACGGCTGTCCGTACAGCCGCCGGAAGCTGGACGGACCATCAGACCAAGTCCGGTGATCACAAGTGGAGAGTGGAGACCCCGGTGCAAAACCCATCTCGCCACGACCGTTATCCCGATGGCCACGGGCCAAGCTTGCTGTGAGACGCGGGTAGAGCGGCTACACCGCACTTCCGATCAGACGTCGGCGATCTTCTCCCAGTACAGCTCACGCTGTTCAACCGGCCCATGATATGCTCGCGCCGGTGGACGTAAGATCATCAGCGATCCCTCGAACCGCACGTCGCGCACCTGATCCGATCCAAACCGAGCAGGATCGGATGTGGCATCGACTTTGGTGATCAACTGCTTGCCGTCGAACGTATAGTTTCCGCAGTAACTATTATATTCTCGCGCTTCACCCGCGGGGATGTCGCTGCGTCCGTCGCACAGCACGGCCATCATCCGCCCGTCCGCCCCCAGAACGACCCGGCCCATCCCATGGCCGCCATATGGCGCGGGCAGTTCCTGTCCGTTTCCGTCCCGCGAAACCGCTCGCACCAAACGCCATGTGCCTGTCACTGTCACTGCCACCATTGCTCAATCCCCCTCGATCATTTCTACCTCAGCCGCCGGCGACAACCTTCTTGTCGAACAACGACGCTATTTCGGTCGCTGAATACCCGTGTTCGGCCAGCACGTCGCGTGTGTGCTCGCCCAAAGATGGGGCATGTGCCCGCTTCGTCCCATTTTCGAGCGCCGGCAGGCCGGGAATATTGGGCATCGGCACCAACTCCGGCACCCCCGGCTGCGCCAGCCACGACATGATCCCGGTCGCCACGACTTGTTCCTCCCGCAGGAATTCCTCGTAGCTGTTCACCCGTCCGTTCATGATGCCTTTCGCGGTCAACCGCTCCGACAGCCAACCGGTCGTCTTTGCGGCCAGCACCGGACGCAGCAGCAGATACAGATCGTCGAGATTGGCCGCACGCGCCGGGTGAGTCGAAAACCGCGGGTCGTCCAGCCACTGCATCTGTTCGATCGCCTCACAGAACGGCCGCCAGTCGGTCGGCCGAACCATCGTGATGTTGATCTGCCCATCGACGGTGTTGAACACCCCGTTCGGCATGCTGGTGCGCTGGGTTGTCCCGCGCTCCATGTAGTTCGCAATCATCCGGATCACCGACAGCATCGCCCCGCCGTGCATCAGGCTGAGTTCGATAAACCGGCCTTGCTTCACCTCCTGCTCTCGCCGCACATACAGCGACGTGGCGATTGCCTGGAAACCCAGCAAACCGGAAAACATGTCGATCAGGGAGATCGCGATACGGTGCGGGTGCTGGTCCTGCTCGCCTTTGTTCTCGGTCACGATGCCGATGAACGCCTGCAACACCGGTTCCATTGCCGGACGGGCCGCCAATGGCCCGGTCTGTCCGAAGCCGGAGATCGAATAGTAGATGATCCCGGGCTCTTTCGCGCTTACCGCGTCGTAGCCGAAACCGTATTTCTGAATTGTGCCGGGACGGAACCCTTCCATGAACACATCGGCGCCGCCCACCAGCCGCCAGAGGATTTCCTTGCCCTCCGCCGTCTTCAGGTCCAGCGCCAGACTGCGTTTGCCCAGTGTGCCGTAAATCGAAAAGGCCGAGTGATCGCCGTAGGTGCGTCCCAGGATGCGCGACCAGTCGCCGCCGTTATGCGGTGTTTCCACCTTGATAACATCGGCACCGTGCTGCGCCAGCATCATCGCGCAGGACGGACCCGCGACGCCCCCGCTGAGATCGATCACCTTCATGCCGGCGAAGGCAGCATCGTAGCTCATTATTTCCCCCGTTGCTCTTAACCGGATGATAACGGGGGAATTGCCAGGTTGGCCAGAGCAGATCCCCGGGCGATTGGGACCAGAGCCGCAGGCGATCCGGCCCCGGGCAAGCCAGACGCGATCAGTGCTCGCCCGCACCCGCCAGGACATACCGCGCCAATGCGTGTCCCAGGCAATCATTCAACAGGGCGATTGTCTTGTCGCGCTCATCTTTGCCCACACGCTCCAAATCCACCTCCCCGTTGTTCACCCATTCCTGCGTGAGATCGAATCGCGGAAACAGCGTCACGCCAGAGGTACCGGTCATCTGCCGCAACACCGTTTCATAGGGGTTCAGATCGACGTTGGCCCGCAGAAAACGGCTGAACTGCGGATCGATCAACACGACATCGGTCCGGGACTTCGCCGCCGCCGCTATCCCATCCTCCAACACCGCCCGCAGCGCGCCGGGGCGAACGCCGTGAACAGCCTCCACCGTGCCGGTCTGCCAAAGAAGAAGGTCATAATGGTGGGCCGCAAGTTCCCGCCGCAGGATCGGCAGCATCTCCTCCGCGGTCAGGCCACGGCCGCCTTGCACCGTCAGGTTAAAGCTGGCTGCCGGGCGCAACGTGTTCAGCGCCTCCAACATCCGCATCGGATACGATTTTTCCGGAGCATGGAACGCCAGGGCGGGACCACCAAGGCCACCGCTATCCCCGACCGTCGATCCCGACCCAATGGCGAGAATGTTCAGACCGCCTTTGGACGTCAGCGCGGCGGCGGCATTGGTCAACGCCGCGGAAGGCACTATCAGGCCGGGCGGCATAGCGCACGCCAACGGCGTCCCTGCCCGGGACCAGTTGGGCTGTAGGGTGACCAGAATCAAAAAAGCGAAACCGCGCAGAAACCAAATCATACGCTCACCCGGTATCAGGCTGCGCGGATACGGGCAAGAGAGCAGGCGAAGCTTCCATGACGGCATTCCTCTGGCCCTTTGTCCGGCAAAAAGCGGCAGGCGCCTTCGCGCACCGTTAAAAAGTGGCAAGCGCGCCTTCGCGCAACATGACGAGGAACATGATCGGAACCGTGAGCGGCATATGGAGCCGCCGGCCAACCGGAACGATCCGCGATGGCCAGCAACGGTGCCGTCCGGCGGAAAGGTGGACGTTTTGCGATATACGTCATAGAAACGCCTTGCTGATGGCTCAGTGCCGAACCGGCCCCACCGAGGCCGGCCATTGCGCCGGTACGGGGCATCGATGACGACAACGACGATTTTGGGCAGGAAAACGACCTTGACGCATGCCACTGCGAACAAAAACGCTTGGAAGAAACACGCCACGGCGGCGCTCGCTGGCACAGGGGTCTGGGCTTCCCGCCCCGTGCATTCCAATCAGACCGCCACCACCCTGGTGACCGAGGCGATCCGTCGCAACGAAGGCCGGCTGTCGATCGATGGCGCCTTTATGGTCGAAACCGGTGTGCATACCGGGCGGTCCGTGCAGGACAAGTTCGTGGCCGATGAACCGTCGGTCACCAACGATATCTGGTGGGGCAAAATCAACCAGCGCATGAGCATCGAACGCTTCAACGCATTCAAAGGCCGTGTGCAGGGTTATCTTCAGGGGCAGGAGTTGTTCACTCAGGACCTGTATGCGGGCGCCGATCCGGAACACCGGGTACGCGTGCGTTTGGTCACCACACAGGCGTGGAACGCGCTGTTCGCACGCAACATGTTCATTCGCCCGCCGGAAGCCGATCTTGAAACGTTTGAGCCAGACTACGTTATCCTGCACGCCCCGATGTTCCTGACCGATCCGGACGTGGACGGCGTGCGGTCGTCCACCACGATTGCCTTGTCGTTCGAGCAGAAACTGATCGTCATCGCCGGCAGCGAATACGCCGGCGAAGTGAAAAAATCGATCTTCACCATCATGAATTGGCTGCTGCCGCCCAGGGGCGTTATGCCGATGCATTGCAGCGCCAACGTCGGTAAGGACGGCGATGTCGCGCTGTTCTTCGGGCTGTCGGGCACCGGCAAGACTACCCTGTCCTCCGATCCAGACCGCAAACTGATCGGCGACGATGAGCATGGTTGGGGGCCGAACGGCACGTTCAACTTCGAAGGCGGCTGCTATGCCAAAGTGATCAACCTGTCACAGGAAGCCGAACCCGAAATCTGGGCCGCGTCCAATCGCTTTGGCGCAGTACTCGAAAATGTGATCGGCGACAAACATGGCAATCTCGACCTGACGGATAGCTCGTTGACCGAGAACACCCGGTCCTGCTACCCGGTGGAGTTCATCCCGAATGTGAATCTATCCGGTCGCGGCGGCCAGCCGAAGAACGTGTTCATGCTGACATGCGATGCGTTCGGCGTGTTGCCGCCGATTTCCCGCCTGACGCCGGCCCAGGCGATGTACCATTTTCTGTCAGGTTATACGGCGCAGGTCGCCGGGACCGAAAAGGGCCTGGGGAATGAACCCAAGGCGACGTTCAGCACCTGCTTCGCGCACCCGTTCCTGCCGCGCCGGCCAGAGGTGTATGGGCAGATGTTCTCTGACCTGATCGCCGAACACGGCGCCACCTGCTGGCTGGTGAACACCGGTTGGAGCGGCGGCCAGTTCGGCGTCGGCAAACGCATGGCCATCCGGCATACGCGTGCGCTGCTGCGCAGTGCATTGGATGGGTCATTGACGCAGATGGAGTTCCACCGGGAGCCGTTCTTCGGACTGTCGATCCCGTTGCATGTGCCGGGCATTCCGGATGAGGTGCTGGACCCTCGTTTGTCGTGGGCCGACAAGGCCGACTATGACCGGACGGCAAAGAGCCTGATCAAGCGGTTCGAAGAGAATTTTTCGTCTTACGAACCCGGCGTCGGCGACGACGTTAAAGCCGCGGCAATCCGTTCCGCGGCTTAAATCCAGCAGGAAGGGGCCGCCGGTCCCTTCTTCCCCACGCACGCCAACCGCCGCGCGAGCGCATCGCCAGATTGAACGCCGCCGAACCTGGTGTAGCCTTCCTGCCGGGTCGCCCGTCAGACCCGACAGGGAGGTATCCGGGTGTTCCGATCATTCTTCATGAGCAAACGCTGGTTAGGCTGGTCGATCATCGGCAGTGCGGTCATCCTGTTCGCCACCTGGTACAAGGTCGGCCTGGATGTCCAGATCAACGACTGGTTCGGCACCTTTTACAACCTGATCCAGAAAGCACTGTCCACCCCCGGTTCTATCACCATGGCCGAATATCTGGCCCAGCTCTCAACATTCGCAACAATCGCCGGCCTTTATGTGGTGATCGGAGTCATCACCGACTTCCTGATCAAGCACTACGTGTTCCGCTGGCGCACCGCCATGACGGACTTCTACACCGCCCATTGGCATTCCCTGCGCGGGATAGAAGGTGCCTCTCAGCGCGTGCAGGAGGACACCATGCGCTTCGCCCGCATCATGGAGGTGCTGGGCGTTAGTTTCATGCGCTCAGTCATGACCCTGATCGCTTTCCTGCCGATATTGTGGACGCTTTCGGCCCAGGTGAAGGAACTGCCCTGGATCGGCCCGGTGAACCAGGCGCTGGTATGGGTCGCAATCGTGTTCGCCCTGGCCGGCACGGTTTTGATGGCCGCCATCGGCATCAAATTGCCCGGACTGGAGTTTAAGAACCAGAGGGTCGAGGCCGCCTACCGGAAGGAACTGGTTTATGGCGAGGACGATCGCCAGCGGGCCGGCCCGGAACAGCTTCGTCTGCTGTTCGGCAATGTACGGCGCAATTATTTCAATCTGTTTTTTCACTACATGTACTTCGATGTCGCCAAGTGGTCTTACCTGCAATTCGGCATGCTGGTTCCCTACGTGGCACTCGGGCCGACATTGATCGCGGGCGGCATCACCCTGGGCGTGATGCAGCAGATCGTCCGTGCGTTCGGCCGCGTCGAAGGATCGTTTCAGTATCTGGTAACCAGTTGGCCGACGATCATAGAGCTTATATCGATCTACAAGCGCCTTCTTGCCTTCGAGCGGCATATCCGCAATGCCGCATCCGTCGCCCCGCTCGTTACGGCGGAATGACCGCCGGAAGAGGCTGACGGCACCTTTCGCGAGCGTCAGAGAACGGTTAGGCCTTTCGTTTGCGGTGAAAACATGCAATATAATGCATCAAGCCGGCGCCGTGAGCAGCGGCGATAACGGGAGGCGGCTAATAAAATGGGATCAGGCAACGCTGTCGATTGGTTTATCGACCGGCATGTGGCAGCCGGCGACGGCGCCAGGTTGGCGTTCCGCGACCCGTGGCGGTCAATAACCTATCAGGACTTGATGACCGAAACGCGCCGCTTTGCCGGGGCGTTGTCGCGGGCGGGAATCGGGCGGGAACGGCGGGTAGTTTTACTGTTACAGGATACGATCGATTTCCCGATCGCGTTCTGGGGTACCATGCGCGCCGGTTCGGTGCCGGTGCCGATCAACACTCTGCTGACGCCCGAATCTGTCGCTTATATTCTGGGGGATTGCCGAGCGGCGGCGGTGGTGATGCCGGCGGGGTTGATGGGGGCTTTGGGTGACGTTGTGCGTGCGTTGGGCGTTCCGGTCGTGGTGTCTCAGCCGGATGGGTTGAATGTTGCGGGCGGTTTTTCTTCGTTTTTATCGGGTGGAGATCCAGAGACGGTAACGGCGGCGGCATCTCCGGATGAGGTGGCGTTCTGGCTGTATTCTTCCGGATCTACCGGCGCACCTAAAGGTGTGCGGCATATTCATTCCAGCCTGCGTTTCACGGCGGAGACTTATGGCGCTCAGGTGCTGGGGATCGGGCCGGACGATGTGATGTTCTCGGCGGCCAAGGCGTTTCATGCTTACGGGTTGGGCAACAGCCTGACGTTTCCGATGTCGGTTGGGGCCTCGACGGTGTTCTTGCCGGATCGGCCGGCACCGGATGCGGTGCTGGGTATGATGCGGACGCATAATCCAACTCTGTTCGGTGGGGTTCCGACCTTGTATGCCGGGTTGCTGGCTAATCCCTATATTGGGCCGGGTGCGGGATCGTCCCGGCTGCGGCGTTGTATTTCCGCGGGGGAGGCACTGCCGGCCGATATCGGCAGCCGCTGGAAATCCGTTGTCGGAGTCGATATTCTTGATGGAATTGGCTCCACAGAGATGCTTCATATCTTCATCAGTAACAACCCGGACGATATCCGTTACGGCTCCAGCGGAAAACCCGTTCCCGGCTACGACGCTCGGATAGTCGATGAGCACGACCGGCCGGTGCCGCATGGAGAGGCGGGGGAACTGGTCGTTCGCGGCGCCAGTGCAGCCGAAGGATACTGGAACCAGCGCGCCAAGACGCGCCGCACGTTCCAGGGCGAGTGGACCTATACCGGCGACACCTATACCCGCGACGCGGACGGTTATTTCCGGTTCCAGGGCCGCAGCGATGAGATGCTGAAGGTCAGCGGCGTCTGGGTGTCTCCGTTTGAGGTCGAGGAGGCCCTGATCTCCCACCCTGCGGTGCTGGAGGCGGCAGTGATCGGGCGGAAGGATCAGGACGGATTGGTAAAGCCGAAAGCGTTTGTGATTTTGCAGGATGGGAACTGGGACGCTGCTGCCCTGGTGACGGAGTTGCAGGCGCATGTGAAGGACCGGGTTGGCGTCTGGAAGTATCCGCGTTGGATTGAGTTCGTGGAGACCCTGCCTAAGACAGCGACAGGAAAAATTCAACGATTCCGGCTGCGGGAGGTTTAATGCGGGTCGGCACACTACATGCCAATACCTTACATGCCGGTACCCTACGGCACAGACATCCAGCTTCGCGTTCTGAAAGCGTACGTCACCGCCCCCATCGGCACCCGCCTGATTGCCGCCGCTCGGCATGCACCCCATCTGGAGGCCAGGGACGAAACCCTGGCCGCCATCACCAGCTTCATCGCCAATTTTTTGCGGGATTCCCTGAAGTGATCGATTTCCAGACCGGCCCGACCCGCTATCGCCATTGGAAAATGTCGTTCGACGGCCCCATCGCGACCCTGACAATGGATGTCGATCCGGCCGGCGGCCTGATGGCTGGATATGAACTGAAACTGAATTCGTACGACCTCGGCGTGGATATCGAACTCGCCGACGCGGTGCAACGCCTGCGGTTCGAACATCCCGAAGTCAAGACGGTCGTCCTGCGATCGGGCAAAGAAGGCGTGTTTTGCGCGGGCGCCAATATCCGTATGCTCGGTAAGGCATCCCACGGGCACAAGGTAAATTTCTGCAAGTTCACCAACGAAACAAGATTCTCCATCGAGGATGCCAGCGAAAACTCCGGCCAGACTTACATGGCTGCCATTTCCGGCAGTGCGGCAGGCGGCGGGTATGAACTTGCGGTTACGGCCCACCACATCATGCTGATCGACGACCGGCGGTCTTCTGTTTCTTTACCGGAATTACCGCTGCTGGCGGTTTTGCCGGGCACCGGCGGGCTGACACGCCTGACCGACAAGCGCCGCGTGCGCCGCGACCGCGCCGACATCTTCTGCACCGCCGAGGAAGGCGTGCGCGGCAATCGCGCCGTCGAATGGCGGCTCGTCGATGAGGTCGTTCCGCCCTCGGCCTGGGAGGCAAAGGTCACCGAACGCGCCCTGGAACTGGCAGCCCGATCGGACCGGGACGGCGTTAAGGGCGTTGCGCTGACACCGCTGGATCGCTCGATAACCGAAGACGCCATCAGCTACCCCTACGTGCAGGTCGCCCTGGACCGCGCCGGCCGATGCGCGACCATTATGATCCAGGGGCCGTCCGATCTGCCGGGCGATCTGCGCAGCGTGCATGACAGCGGCGCCAATTTCTGGCCGCTGGCGATGGCGCGGGAACTGGATGACGCGCTGCTGCATCTCCGATTAAATGAACCGGCCATCGGCATTTTGGTTTTCCGTTCCGCCGGCGATCCGGCGCAGGTGCTCGCTGCCGATAGTCTGCTGGAGCAGTACCAGTCCGACTGGCTGGTACGCGAAATCCGGCTGCTGCTGAAGCGCGTATTCAAGCGGGTCGATATGATGGCGCGCAGCCTGATCACCCTGATCGATCCCGGAAGCTGCTTTGCCGGCAGTTTGGCGGAATTGGTATTTGCCGCCGACCGTTCGATTATGTTCGTGGGGAGAGGCGGCAACGCTGCCACCTTGACCCTGTCGGCGCTGAATTTCTCGGCCTACCCGATGGGTAACGGCATGTCGCGGCTGGCCAACCGTTTTTACGGCGAACCGGAAACCCTGGAGGTAACCGCCGGCCTGATCGGGGAAACGCTGGATGCAGAAACAGCCGAAGCCAACGGCCTTGTCACCTTTGCCTTCGACGGGATCGACTGGGATGACGAAGTGCGGCTGATCCTGGAGGAACGCGCGTCGTTCTCCCCCGACGCACTGACCGGCCTGGAGGCTAATCTGCGCTTCGTTGGTCCAGAAACGATGGAAACCCGCATCTTCGGCCGCCTGACCGCCTGGCAAAACTGGATATTCCAGCGGCCGAACGCGGTGGGAGAGGCCGGCTCGCTGAAACGTTACGGCTCCGGCATACGGCCCGACTTCGATACCGAACGCGTCTGAAAGGACTTTTCCCAATGCCAGACAGCACAATAATCGACTACGACGGTCTTATCCCGAACAATGTAGGTCTTGCCGAAGACCTTCGCGTCCGCAAAGCGATGGAAACCTGGCATCCTGGCTATATCGATTGGTGGAAGTCGATGGGGCCGGAAGGGTTCCAGGACTACCCCGTGTTCCTGCGCACGGCTGTCGGGGTCGGCAGCGACGGTTGGGCGAAATACGGGTTCGTCAAGATGCCGGACTACCGCTGGGGCATCCTGCTGGCCCCCGCTGTCGAAGGCCGCACCATCCCCTTCGGCGCCCATAAAGGCGAACCCGTGTGGCAGGAAGTTCCCGGCGAGTATCGCGCCATGCTGCGCCGCCTGCTGGTGATCCAGGGCGACACCGAACCCGCCTCGGTGGAGCAGCAACGCCACCTCGGCACCACCGCGCCGTCGTTGTACGACATGCGCAACCTGTTCCAGGTCAACGTCGAGGAAGGCCGTCACCTCTGGGCGATGGTCTATTTGCTCCAGAAATATTTTGGCCGTGACGGACGCGAGGAAGCCGACGATCTGTTGCGGCGCCGTTCCGGACACCAGGACACGCCACGCATGCTGGGCGCGTTCAACGAACGCACACCCGATTGGCTGTCGTTCTTCATGTTCACGTTCTTCACCGATCGCGACGGCAAGATGCAGTTGGGGGCACTGCCCAATCCGGGTTCGATCCGTTATCGCGCACCTGCCGGTTCATGCTGACCGAAGAAGCGCACCACATGTTCGTCGGTGAAAGCGGCATCACCCGCGTCATCCAACGCACGGTCGAGGCGATGAAAGAAGCCGGGATCGACGATCCTTACGATATCCAGCGCATTCGGGCACTTGGAGTGATCGATCTGCCGACGTTGCAGAAGAAGGCCAATCTGCATTTCTCGCTGACGCTTGACTTGTTTGGCAACGAAATTAGCACGAATGCAGCCAACGCCTTCAATTCCGGGCTGAAAGGCCGGTATCGGGAGGACAAGATCGACGACGATCACCAACTGACCTCATCGTTCTACCCGGTCCTGAGACAGCGGGACGGCAAGATCGTCAACGAGAACGTGCCGGAACTGTCGGCGTTGAATATGCGGCTGCGCGACGACTACGTAGTGGATGCCAACGACGGCCTGACCCGCTGGAATCGCCTGCTGAAAACGTCGGGGGTGAATTTCCGGATCACGCTGCCGCACGTCGCGTTCAACCGCCGTATCGGCGAGTTCAACGCCATCCAGACCGACACGCAGGGCAATATCCTGACCAATGACGTGTGGGAGGCCACCAAGGAAACCATGCTGCCGTCGGCCGTCGATAATGCATTCATTATCAGCCTGATGAAGCCGGTGCGGGAACCGGGCAGGTATGCCGGCTGGATCGCACCGCCTCGTTACGGTATCGACAATATGCCGGGCGATTTCGAGTACGTGCAGATTGAGAAGTAGCCAGTACCCCTTGTTCGCCGCTATCGTTAGGCCACACCCAAATATTACGCTCTGGTTGGATCGAGGCTATCCGATCCCGTCATGGCTACGGGATGCACACATTTTGCCTCTGTATGACCATGGCGTCGGAAAACGCCGCCGTCCTGATGGCGGTGAACCGACCGGCGAAGGGCCGAGATACATTCCACTGGTCAGAACCGGGCCGGAGGCTCAGACGCTGGCGGACCGGATGAGTGCCGCGTAGATCGCGTTCGGTTCGGTCGGGGAACCCGGAGTGGGCGGCGCCTACGGCGAAGGATCGGGCGACGACGGTGTTCGATGTGTCGTCCCGGGTTGCCGGGGATTACCGGATATGAGCGGGGTTGCTGGCGGCTGTGCCGTTGGTGAGAGAGTTAGCCGGTGACCGCTCGTGCTTGTAAATTAACTCAGATAAGTAATGATAAGAACGGATAAGGACGGATTCGTGCTCCCGGCGGCGCCACCCCGATCCGTTCTTATCCGTTCTTATCATTACTTATCTGAGTTAAATTTTACCCCTCCGGCCGCCGGATGGCTACGGGATGCACACATTTTGCTTCTGTATGAAGTGACCTCGTAACGTCTAACCAAAAGCCAAACTAAAACTCACGCTTCGATATAATTTTGCGCTGCTTTCTGAAACGGATTTCATCCAATAAACGCTCTTTATATTACTGATTAAATTTGTATTTTGGAAATGTGAGAATCCCGTAGCCCGTCATGGTGGGCGAAGGCCTACCATGACGATGACAGGCCGGCGCGTTACTTATAGCGACGCAGTTATTGTTGGGCGCGCCTTAAGGCCCGTGTGCAACCCACAATGACAAATCGGGTCGATATTCTATCGAACGGATTGGATCGATTTTTGCTTTAGGCGCACTAGCGGCGCGGACCCTGAACCGCCCGCAAAACTTGCCAATCCCGCCGGCCGGCGTACTATCGTGCCAAGAACTGAGGGACAACGACCATGATCACCAAATTCGACAGCCTTTTCGCCGGCCATACCGACGTCGAGAACATCGGCTACGGCGGCACCCCGATCAACGACCGGCGCTACGACAACGCCCACCTGTCCACTGCCCTGTCGAAAGCGCAGAACATCGCGCAGAAAATGGACGGGCTGGGATACTCGACGTTCTGGATGGCGGAGCACCATTTCCAGCACGAAGGCACCGAGTGCATCCCAAACGTGCTGCTGATGGCACTGCACCTGACCCACATGACCAAGAACATCAACATCGGGTGCGGTTTCAACGTGACCCCGATGTGGCATCCGTTGCGTTTGGCCGAGGATTACGCGATGGCGGATATCCTGTCGAAAGGCCGTGTCACGTTCGGCGTCGCGCGTGGCTATCACACGCGGGAGGTTGAAACGTTCGGCTCCCCGTTGATGGATCAGGAAGCCAATCGCGAGTTGTTCGAGGAACAGGTCGATATCATCTTCAAGGCGTTCAACAGCGAATCGTTCAGCCACAAAGGCAAGCATTACACACTGCCGCCGGAAGTACCGTATCGCGGCTATAATTTGAAGGAGCTAACCCTGGTGCCTCGCCCGGCCCGTCTGCCGGTGGAATGCTGGCAGCCAATCCAGGGCGGGTCGGAGCGCGCGCTGGCCTTCATGGCCAAGCACGGCATCCAGGGCATGGTCGGCGGCGGGTCGGCCGAGGGCGGCGCCATGCACAGCGTCGTGCTCAAGTGGCAGGCGGAACACGCCAAACTCGGTCAGCATATCGACATGGGAGAACGCCTGTGCTTCGGGTTCCACTTCTACATAGGCGACAGCAAGGAGCAGTGCATCCGTGACGCCGCGAAATACTACGAAGAAAATATGAAGATGTTCGGCGAATTGCGGCTGAACAAGGCGATGACCGATGAGCAGGTTGAGATCATGCGCGATCCGCTGCGTGCGCCGGCGGCAAAACTGCCGCGGATCGAGGATGCGATAAAGTCGGGCGGGTTCCTGACCGGATCGCCCGACGAGATCATCGATCATCTTAAAGCGCTGGAGAAAGCGTATCCGGGGTTGGATCGAATCTCCATCAGTCCGTCGCTGGGTGTGCCGGAAGCAGTGATTTTGGAACAGGTTGAACGGTTCGCCAAGGAAGTGATGCCGGCGTTCAAGGGGAAGACGCTGGAGGTGAAGGAAGCGGCACTGGCGAAATAGCCGGTTGGTCTTCAGCGGCCCATTATGTATGCATTGGCAGAAAAAACTCGTTCCCTGGAGCAGGTTTTATTCTCTCCGTCATGACCGGGCCTGGCCCGGTCACCCACGACTTTAGCTGATCTCTGCAAGGCAAGCCGTGGGTGACCGGGTCAGGCCCGGCCATGCCGAAAAGGCGAATAATCCCACCCATCAGGTGGTGGCAATCCATCACGTTCAACTTTATCCGGACAGCGAAGGCGCCTGTGACGGCCATTATGGCCGGGGCCGTCACAGCACCAGTGTTGCCTCCATGACCTCCGGATCATCGGCCATGCGGTGGACCGTGAAGCCCAAATGCCGCACGAACGACAGCATCGGGAAGTTATCCGCAAGGACTTGCCCAACCACCGTCGTCAATCCTTGCATACGCGCCCAGTCGATCAGCCGGCGCATCAGATGCGAGGCCAGACCTCGGCCTTTCATGTCGGCCTGCACGATCACCGCGAATTCACCCGACCGGCCGTCGGAATCGCAAACCAATCTAGAGACGCCAACCGTTTCACCGGTGGACTCCCGCACCGCGATGAACGCCATTTCCCGGTCGTAATCCACCTGGGTCAGACGCGCTGTCTGCTCCGGCGATAATTCACGCATGGCGCTAAAAAAACGATAACGGACATCCTGCGGCGACAAGCGGAAAAAAAATGCCGCGTGGGCTGTCGCGTCTTCCGGCCGAATCGGACGGATCGTCATCGCCTCTTCGCCGGCCAACCAATGTTCTGTCAGTTCCACCGGATAGGGCGCGATCGCCAAACGGGGCGCCACTTCCTCCGCTCCGCGCAGCCGCAACCAGGCGTCGGCTGCCATGACGCCTCTGCTGCCAGCGAACAGCGAGGGCACATGCAGCACCGCGATTTCCGGAAAATCGACGGCCAACTGGCTGATGCGCACCAGCGTCTCCGCCACCGCATCGGCATTGGCCGATGGGCGGTCCCGTAGCGCTGTTTCCAGTCTGGCACCCGTGCGGCTACGCCGGATCAGGCCGTGCGCCAGGCTGAGGTTCAAGGGCGGTAGATCAACGGCCAGATCGGACGGATCGGGCGAGGTACCGCCGGGGCCGAACGCGATCGCCGGTCCGAACGTCGTATCGTCGGACACGCGGATCGCGAGTTCTCGTCCGCGTCCGGCGTGGCGTTGCACCAGCAATTCGGTGCCAACACCCTGGCGTTGGGCGCGATCCGATAAAAACCGAGCGGCGGAGACGGCCTGGACGGCGTTTTGAAGGTCGAACATCACGCTGCCTGACAGCCGATCCGCCGGCGCCCCTGCATCGCGCAGTTTCACCACGACGGGATAGCCCAGCAGATCCGCGGCGGCGGCGGCGTCGTCGGGACCGGCAGCGAATCGGGTAGGAACTGTTGGGATGCCATAGGCGGCGAGCACGTCCAGAGCTTTGTCCTGCGTCAGGCACAGCCCGCCAGCAGCGCGGGCGGCTGCGAAAATATCGCGCACCCGGGCTTGATCCGGGGCGACGCTTAAGACGGTATTCTCGGGAAGCTCCCGCGCCGCCGCTCGGTTACGGCGGTCCATGACCAGGTGTTCGAACCCCTGCACGGCCTGATCGGGCGTGGCGAACACCGGCAGTCCGGCGTGCGCCAGAGTACTTCGGTGCAGCGCACCTGTGGTTTCGCCCATCACGCACACCAGTATCGGCGCCCGCTGTTCGGGGTGTTTCCTGAGCAGACCGGAGATTGTGTCCCCGTCTGCCGCCCCCAGAGGTGCATGCACCACCAGGACGCCGCCGACATCCGTGCGTGCGGCCAGGGCGAACGCCGTGGAGGCAAGGTCTGCCGAGGGGATCGGTTTGCCCATCGTTTCACCGGCATATAGATGCAGCCCGGCACGCAACGCGCTGTCAGCGGCAAGGCGGCCGGGATCGATGGCGGTGCTGACGATCGCCAGGGTGTCGCAGCGAACGGGCCTGGCGCACGACAGAGTCTCCGCTGCGGCCAGCAGGTCCTCCATGCGCTTAACGTACAACACGCCAGCGCGGCGCAACGCGGCCTCGAATTTCAATTCGGCATCGCCGTCTTCGTCCAGCAGGCGCAAACCGGGGCGGATCGCCACCACCGGGCGCAGCCTGGCAGCGGCGCGGGCGGCGGACAGGAACAGCCGATGGTTCTTGATCCGGCGAATGTCCAGCAGGATAGCGCCGGTGCCGGGGTCTCGGGATAACCAGTCCAGCACCATCGCGTAGCCGATGTCCTGATTACCGCCGACACCGGCGATATGGCTGAAGCCTACGCCATTCGGCTCCGCCCAATCGATCACCGTCCGGCTTAACGCGGATGACTGCGACACCAGCGCCAGCCGGCCGGCGGGCGGCGCGATGTGGGACCGGGAGGCGTTCAGACCGAGTTTTGGGACCGAAAGACCAAAGGAATGCGGACCCAGAACACGGACCCCCGTCCGGTTGGCGTGGGCGCGCAGGTCATCCGCCGATCCTGGAACAATGGCCGCGAAACAGTTTTTCTGCGCCATCGTGGTCATCGACGAACCGATTTGCTCCGCCGCGACCGCTAAAACCACGAGATCGATGCCGTCGGGAAGCTGGGATGCGTCCCGCAGCGCGTGAATCTCCCCTTTGAAGCCACCCATGCTGAGATTGGCTAAAATCTGAGTACCGGCCTCCGATTCCATGCCGATGACGGCGATGGATTTGGGGCTGAACAACGAAGCCGGGTCGAAGCGCCCGGATGTATTGAGGCGAGGTACTGTCATGGTGCAGCGCAGCATAAGGCGACGGCGGGGGTTGAGGGCAAGTTGCAATTCCACGTCGCGTGCCGTTGCATAGCAGACAGGCGTAACAGGAGGGGAAGTAAAGATGTTGGATCGGTCGCGTTGGGATCCGGAAATGGCCGCATTCGCCGCGGAACAGGAGAAGGCGGCGGCATTGCATCCGCCGGTCAAGGTGGAACTGCCGCTGGCGCCGCACCGCCGCGTCAACGATCTGCTGGGCCGGCTAACGGCCGTTGGCGGGCCGGAGATGGCGGAAACGGCCGACCGCTGGGTCGATGACCGGGGCCGGCGGATTTTCTGCCGGGTGTTCCGGCCGGTGACGGACCGGGTTTTGCCGACCCTGGTGTATTTTCATGGCGGCGGCTGGGTCTGGGCGAATGTGGATACACATGACCGGATGACCCGGGAATATGCCGCGGCCGGGGATGTCGCGGTGGTAAGCGTGGATTATGCGCTGTCGCCGGAAGCGAAGTTCCCTCAGGCGCTGGAGGAATGTGCGGCGGTGGTGCGATTTGTCGCCGAACATGGGGCATCGTGGGGGCTGGACCCGTCTCGGATTTTTCTGGGTGGGGACTCTGCGGGGGGCAATCTGGCGCTGGCAACGGCGCTGCTGCTGCGTGATACCGGCGGACCGGCGTTGCAGGGTATTTTGGCGAATTACCCGGTAAGTGACTCGCGGTTCGATACACCGAGCTATCGGGAGTTTGGGGCGGGTGGCTATGGGCTGAATACGGAGCGGATGGCGTTCTACTGGAGCGTATATGTGCCGCACGATATCGATCGGCTGCATCCGCTGGCGGCCCCTTTGCGGGCGGATTTGACCGGGTTGCCGCCGGTGATGGTGTTGCTGGCGGAGTTGGACGTGCTGCGGTCGGAGGGTGAGGCGCTTGTGGAGAAGCTGCGGGCCTCCGGCGTGGCGGTAGAGACGGAAACGTTCGCCGGCACCGTGCATGGTTTCCTGCGCGCCACCGGGGCGGTGCAGAAGGCGCGAGATGCGGTGACGACGGCTGGGAACTGGATGAAGCGGGTGGCTGGGGGGTAACGGCTCGGCTTTGGACGGTTCGGGTTTTCCGAACCGTCCAAAGTCGTTACTGTTATACCGATCCGCGCAGACAGTGACACACGCCGCCGCCCTGGCTTCGTCATGGTGCGCGAAGGCGCGGCCCGCCTGCCGAAGCCGTACGGACCGCGTGAGTGTCCCGTTGCGTGGTTTGCTGACCCATGACCATATCACTCAATTACAAAGGACCGGCCGGCCAACATATGAACTCTATTTTCAACGGCGATCTCAGTACCGCGAAAGGCCGCACCGTGGCCTGGATCGACTCGCTGTTCATCGACCACGCAATCCTGCGGGTGATCTGGAGCAATCTTGCACCGGTCATTCCCGGCAATATCTATCGTAGCAACCACCCTACCCCGGGCCGCCTGCGCGGTATGGTTCGACGTCTGGGACTGCGGACGGTGATCAACCTGCGTGGCAAAACACAAAGCGGTTCGGACGCCTTGTCGCGGGACGCCGCGCGGACTCTGGGGCTGGACTTTTACGATATGTCATTCGAGAGCCGGGGCGCACCGCAGCGGGACCGGATTTTGCGGCTCCACGATATCTATACATCGATGAAGACACCGGCCGTTATGCACTGCAAATCGGGCGCGGACCGCGCCGGCCTGGCGTCCGGGCTGATGATAATGTTCGCCGGGGGCAACGCAGAACAGGCGCTGCGCCAGTTGTCCTGGCGGTTCGGTCACATCAGGCAAGCGAAGACCGGTATCCTGGACGCATTCTTCCTGCGCTACCAGAAGGAAGGCGAAGGCCGCAAACCGTTTCTGGACTGGGTGCGCGACGATTATGACGAAGCGGCGCTACGCCGGGATTTCCACGCCAACGGGCTGGCCAGCTTTGTCAACGACTGGGTGCTGGCACACGAATAGCAGCGGCACCTTACCGAGCGGTGCCGCTGGACGGTGCTGCCTAGACGGTACCGACAGTGAAGCCGGCGTCACGGATGGCGTCGGCCACGGCCGCAGCGCCGGCGGTGGTTTCCACAGTGACCAACTTGGTTTCCAGGTTGGCCGACAGGATCGCGGCGGCGTCCAGATCCCGCACGGCGCCCGTTAGCGCGCGAATACAGCCGTCGCAGTGGATGTCAGGAACGCGGAACTGAGACATGGATGGAAGTCCTGTGGTTGGATAGAACGCATTATCGTCAGCATAGTTGGATTTAGCCAATATTTAACATCCCTCCAAAAATATTCAGATTTATCAATATCTTGCGGGTAAAAAATCCAGAGTGGCACTACATTCGCGTCGCATAGGCTGATTGAGCACGTTTTCGATCCCCTTTTCGGATACCGTTGGAGGGTCCAGGCGATTTGAGCAAACGTCAATAAATATAATAAATATCATGGCACTACAAATGACTTTCCAGAATTTAGCGACCATTTTCGTCAATTTTTGGGCTTTTGTTACGAAAATGCAGAAAATGTTAAGTATCGACTGAAGCGTGGCGACCGATCATCGCCACGCTTCAGTCGATACCCAAAATTTTTCGAACACAGATAAGCAGGGATAACCGAATATCGGCCGGATTGCCGATCAATATGATCCACAGGGCGATCCCAGCCAAACGACTCACCGTTCATCCCGTTTTATCCCTGCTTATCCGTGTTCATCCGCCTTCAAAAACCATCGCAAACCAACATCCAGAACCAACCAATGTCCCGAACCTATATTTAATACTTTTTCTGAATGTTCCGTAACGAACTTCGAAAATCGGCGGAAATGGCTGCTAAATTCTGAAAGACGATCCGGCCAGCCAGAGCGTGATCGTTCGAGGTTGCCTCACCCTCAAACGATCACGTTCTAAGTCGAGCCAATCAGACGATCAAAACCGATCTGCCGCTCATCGGTCGTTGAAAATGGCCACCGCTCGGGTCCAACCCGCCGATGCGCGATGCACCTTCACCGGGAAACACACGATGTCGAACCCATTCGCCGGCAAGGCGGCAAGATTCCCCAGCTTTTCCATTTGGAAATAGCCGATCTCGCGCCCGGCACGATGGCCCTCCCATATCAGGCTGACGTCGCCGGTCGCCTTCACCTTATCCCGCGTGAAAGAGAACGGGGCATCCCAGCTCCACGCATCCGTCCCAACCACGCGCACCCCGCGTTCCGTCAGCCACATCGTGGCCGCCTTGCCCATGCCGCAGCCCCTATCGACGAAATCGTCCTCGCCATACCGGGCGCCGGCAGCGGTGTTGACGATGACGATCTCCAACGGCCGGATTTCATGACCGATCCGCTTCAACTCCGCCTCCACATCGCCGGCCGTCGCGACATAGCCGTCAGGCAGGTGGCGGAAATCCAGTTTCACGCCGGGCTGGAAACACCAGTCCAGCGGAACCTCGTCAATCCGCCAGGATGGCTCCCCGCCCGGTTTCAGGGCGTGGTTCATGCTGGAGAAAAAATGATACGGCGCATCCATATGCGTACCATTATGGGTGCTGATGGTGGCCACCTCGACCGCCGCATACTCGCCGCCAGGAAACTGATCGACCCGGACTCCAAAATACTCCGCCATGGCCGGGGCGGTGTCGTGGTGGTCCTTGTAGTCGATCTTCGGCAGCATATGCGGCGGATCGCTGGCGATCCCGGCCTTCAGCGGTGAGGAGATATCGACGATCCGGCGCGGCATTATTCGGCCGCCTTCATCAGTTTGGCCGGATCGGCGCCGACGCGGCCGCTTTCTCCCGGTGCTGCCTTGGCCAGACGGAAATCGTAATGCACCGCGCGCAGGCCGGGGATCGGGCTGTTCGGGTCGTCCCTGGAGTCGACCACCAGCGATTCGGACACGCCGAACACGGTATCGGAGTCAATATACGGGTCGTCTCCAAAATACAGCGCGGTCACCAGTTCGCGGTGTCCCTCGGCGCCGATCAGGCAATGGATGTGGCTGGGACGCATACCGTGGCGCTTCTGGGCAAACACCATCTTCCCCACCGGACCGTCCATCGGAATCGAGTAACCCAGCGGCCGAACCGTGCGGAAATGGTAGTCGCCGTTGGCGTCGGTCAGGAACGTGCCGCGCATATCCATCGACTCGCCCATGCGTTCCTGCAGGTCGTACAATCCCCGTTCACTGGTCTGCCAAACCTGCACCAGCGCGTTGGCAATCGGCGCGCCGTCGTTACCCGTGACCTTGCCGTAAACGACAATCTCGGGTGCGGCCGGCTTCTCAACGATCTGCGTGCCGGCCGGCGTCAGGGCGACGCCCTCCCGGAAGAAGGGACCGAGCAGGCTGCTTTGGGAACCGAGTTCGCGGGCTTTTTTGTCGTGCAACGCGTTGACCACGGCGCTGAGACCAAGCACGTCGGACAGCAGGATGAACTCCTGGCGCAACGGCGTGCAGGCCTGACCGACGGCGGTCATGAACTGGATGCCTTGTATCCATTCCTCCGGCGTCAGGTTCACTTCGCGGGCGAAGGCATGCATGTGGCGTACGGCCGCATCGGCGATTTCCTTGAACCGCGGATTAGGCGTGTTGGCCATCTGCGACAGGGTCTCGTCAGTGATGGTGAATTCGTCCAGGTCCCGCATGATAGCCTCCCGTTTAACGTGTGGTAGTAAGCATAAGGCGAAACCGGCGGACTTTGCCAGCCGTCCGGACGTGCCATAGAATGCAGGTAAGAAACCAAACCGGAGGAAACCCACACCATGCTGAAACGCTTAAGCGGTGCATTGCTGGCCGCTGTTTTGACGTTCGGAGCTGCGTCGGCCGTGCGCGCTGCCGAACCCATTACCATCGGTTTTGGCATGGCGTTGACCGGTGGCCTCGCACCAAACGGCAAGGCAGCGCTCTTGGCCATGCAAATTTGGGAAGAAGAAACCAACGCGAAGGGCGGTCTTCTCGGGCGCCCGGTCAAGCTGGTATTTTACGATGACCAGTCGAACCCTTCCACGGTACCCGGTATCTACACCAAGCTGCTGGATGTGGACAAAGTCGATCTCGTCGTCAGCGGCTATGCCACCAATATGATCGCGCCCGCCCTGCCGGTGATCATGCAGCACAAGCGCACCTTCCTCGGTCTGCTCGGTCTCGCGGTAAACAGCGAGTTCAACTACCCCAACTACTTCTCGATTGGTCCCACCGGCGGGCCGCATCCGAAGCAAAGCTTCTCCAAAGGCTTCTTCGAAGTCGCGATGGCGCAAAACCCGAAGCCGGCAACGCTGGCGATCGTCGGCGCCGATGCCGAATTCCCGCGCAATGCGATCGACGGCGCGCGGGAACTGGCCGCGGAAGCCGGCCTGAAGATCGTCTATGACAAGACTTATCCGCCCACCACCACCGACTACAGCCCGATCGTGCGCGGCATTCAGGCGACCAATCCCGATCTGGTGTTCGTCGCGTCCTACCCGCCCGACAGCGTCGGCATAATCCGCGCCGCCAACGAAGTCGGCCTGAAAGCGAAGCTGTTCGGCGGCGGCATGGTCGGATTACAGGCCACGGCCATCAAGACGCAGCTTGGTCCGTTGCTGAATGGCATCGTCAATTTCGACTTCTGGCAGCCCGTCGGTTCCCTCGCCACGCCGGAGGCATTGGATTTCCTGAAGCGCTATCAGGCGAAATCGGCCGCGGCCGGCGTCGATCTGCTGGGGTTCTATCTGCCGCCGTTCGCGTATGCGGACATGCAGGTGCTGCAAGCGACCGTCGAAGGCGTCGGCAGCATGGACCAACAGAAAATGGCTGATTACCTGCGGTCGCACACCTTCAAAACAATCGCCGGCAACATCACGTTCGGCCCGAAGGGCGAGTGGACTGAGGCCCGTGTCCTGGAAGTTCAGTTCCAGAACGTGAAAGGCAACGATGTCGAGCAGTTCAAGGATCCGAAGGTCGAGGTTGTGCTGTACCCGCCAGCCTTGAAAAACGGAGACGTAATCTACCCGTACAGCAACGCGAAGCATTGATAGCCGCTTAACCGATCCTTCCTGCCGCCCGGCAATGGTGGCAGGAAGGATCGAATATAGTTTCGCATGACATCGACTATCATTTAATTTTAATTTCTATCCATTTGAGCATCAACCGCCAAACGCATTCGGACATTGTGCGTTTTCCCGCCAAGCCGCACGCATTCCATGCCTACTGGCCGCAGCGGTCTGTCTTTCGCGAAGTGCCCGCTCGGATGACATCGTTCCAGCTTGTGCGAGGCGTAAGGTGATTTCGGGTAACTGGGTATCTATCCACATCGGGACCAAGCGACGATGACTGGATCAAGGCCAGTTGTGGCGCCTCGCCCCCCCCCCTGTTCGCTTGGCTGGTGGGCCTTGATTTGGATACCGGATTAGGAAAAATTCCTCATACAGCGGACCTTTCCGAACTCAGGCCTTATTTCACCGCTCAAGGATTATTAGTATGAAATTAAACTGTTATGATCTGCGATATTTCGTTCGATGTTTTACAACAATCATCGCAGGCAGGTGCTGGAACAGCACGGCTTGCTGCGGCGCTACCGCAGACGCATTCGATTGTTGAGCCGACCAGCCCTGGAGCAGCGTGCTTGTGAGTATTACCGCTCGATCCATAGCACGCAAAACGTGTAGAAAATACTTAATTGATAACTGTAATGTATCATCGATAACAGACACTCGCGAAAACAGGAGCTTTTTTGAAAAAATTCCAGCTTGAAGTCATCGCCGCTCCTCCCGCAGATGCCTGTTACTCGTCGAGGACGATCGGATGGTCCGGGAAATCATTGTTTTGATGCTGAAGGACGCCTTCGACGTTATTCTGGCTGTGTCGGTCGCTACCGCCCTGGTTCAGTTGGGCGCAGCGCACCCTCGGCCATTCGACTTGGTGCTGCTCGACTACCACCTACCGGACGGCAAGTTTGACGACGTCCTTGCCAATGCGGATATTCTGGCCATCCCCGT
>JANXLQ010000156.1 GCA_025355085.1 Rhodopila sp. | reverse complement strand
AGCGGGCTCGGTCGCAGCATCCGACGACCGCGAAAGAGGCCGAAGACTGGCTAAACGGCATGCTAGCGGTGGGCGAGCCTCAGGTATTGCCAATGAATGTCGAAGCCGCCCGGTTACTCGGCCGGATGTATGAAAGCCCCTCCCTGCGGCACTTCATCATCACCGATCCGAAGGCCAGGGATCAGGCGACAGGGGCCGACCTTGCGATCGCGGCAATCGCTATCACGGTAGGCGCAACCGTCGCGACGAATAACGTGGAGCATTTCCTCCAAATCCACGCGGTATTTCCGCTACCCGGGCTGCTCGACCCGGCCAGCGGGATTTGGCCTGTCGAGCCTGAGCGTGAGTGACGGCCAATGGAAACAGGTTTCTGCCGGTCCCGCGGACCTGCGTGGATTGAATCCGTAATCCGGCCGTTGCGGCTGCCGGGCCATCACATCACGATCCGGGACATACCCACCGCCGCGCTCGGTGCCGCCGTCGCCGTCTTCGGCAGGGGCCACATTTCCCCGATGCCACACGCTGGATCATACTCCGGATAAGCGATGGAACGGGCGAGGATTTGGCGATGACTAACTTCGTAGGCGCACAGCACGAATTTCACGACGCGGCCTTCGTTCAGGGATGGGCTGACCGTTTTGTGCCAACAGCGCCGCGCCTCGCACTGTTCGATTTGATCCTGGAGCACATCGGTAAACCGGGATTGCCGAACGCACATGTGCTCGAACTCGGCCTCGGCCCGGGTTACATGGCCCGCCATATTCTGGAGCGAAATGCCGGCATCGGCTATGAAGGTCTCGATTTTTCGGAAGTGTTTTTCGAGGTCGCGACGAAGACCATTGGCGCGTCCATGCCACGGGTCACGCTTACCAAGGCCGACCTGATGGACCAGAACTGGCCGGAGAAGATTTCCCGGCAACCCGCGGCGATCATTTCGACATGGGCGTTGCACGATCTCGGCAGTCAGCAGGCCGTGGCCGACGTGTACGCGCGTTGTTATGAAACGCTTCCGATGGGTGGCGTGCTGATCAATGGCGACTTCATCAAGCCAAATGGCACGACCTGGACTTATGAGCCAGGGCGGTTCGAAATCGATAGGCACCTCGAACTTCTGCGTCAGGCAGGCTTCGTGGAACCAATGTTACTCGCGAGCTATGAGCTAAACACTGAAACACCGACCGCTGCCCAAAACTATGCCTGCCTGATGGCGGTTCGTTAGTGGAGAGACTTTCGGCCGCATGCCTGCATAAGGGCTGCGGCGCGAAAGTCGCGGGCTATGGGGGCGGCTAAACCGCCTCGTCCAAATCCTGGCCCCACATTTTCTCCAGCGCATAGATCGTCCGGGACTCCGGCTTGAACAGATGCACGACGAAGTCGCCGGCATCGACGATCGCGTTAGCCGGCCAAGTTATGACAACTTCATATTCACTTTCCCGGCTTGGGGGCGGGAACCTTCTTCGGGACATTCGCGATCGTCTTTTTGCGCGGGATGCCCCGTGGTTTCTGGCTGAGGAGAAATTTTACCACAAAGTTACGAATTTTCCAATGGAATCGCCAGATGCGGCGCTGGTTGTTCGCATCCTTCGTGGCTTCGTGGTGAAATAGACGCTTCCTCGTCCACCGATGCCGAGCCAACCAAGGTACCCAAAAAGCCATTCACTCGATTGCCCTGGCTTGGTGACATGCTGACCTTGGAATGCGCCGCACGGCATGCTATCAATCCATGATAGCATTTTTTGAGGATCGCATGGGACAGCTCATCGTTCGCGGGCTCGACGACCGTCTTATCCAGACACTTAAGCAACGCGCCGCCCGGGCCGGGCGGGCGGCCGAGGCGGAGCATCGCGCCATCCTCGAGCAAGCCCTACGCCCCGAGGTAGAAACCTTCGCCGAATCCGCCGCTCGGTTGCGAGCGCGGACGCCGCCACAAGCCACGAACAGCGCCGATCTGTTGCGGATCGACCGGGACCGGGATCATGGCCGTTGAGAGAGGCGGTCGTTGACGCCTCCGTCGCTGCGAAATGGGTAGTCGAAGAAGCGCACAGCGCCAAAGCCACTTTGCTGCTGGAATTCGAGACGCTGCATGCTCCAAGCCACTGGCGGGCAGAGGCGGTCAACGTGTTGTGGGCGAAGGTGTTCCGAGGCAACCTGACCGCGACCGACGCAGAGGAACGTATGGCCGTGCTGATGCGTGCCCCAGTGATTGATACCCCTGTGGCTGAGCTGATGCCAAGGGCGTTCGCGATCTCGGTCGCGCATTCCGTTACAATCTACGACTCGCTCTATGTCGCATTGGCGCAGCAGCGGAACATTCCGCTGGTTACTGCCGACGAGAGGCTGATTCGCCTGATCGAGGGCGACGCGGCTTTGGGAAAGCTGATGAGGTGGGTTGGAGATTTGTCTGGGTTAGGGACGTGAAATGAAGGCCGCATCGGCTCCAAGGTTCACTGAACTTATACCAAACCCACGTCGATATTGACGTACCGCCATCCAACCCGTCATGCCGGCGAAGGTCGGCATCCACGTCTTTCGTTCGTCCAAACAAAGACATGGATGGTGCGCCTTCGCGCACCATGACGATGCGAGTGCGGTCGGCGGTACGTCAATATCAACGCGGATTGGTATTATACCAACGGCCTTATATTCTGAGCACAGTCACATGGCATCCCAGGTACGGTCATTGCACGATGCGGCAAGCCGATGGCGTTCCAACACCACCTCTGCCGCGCGAAGGGCGAACTTTCTATAGCAAGCGTCTGCGGCAGACGCCTTCATCGAGCCCAAGAATTGCGGCGAAGGTAGCGGGTATGAAGCCGCCCCTCATCCGGTAGGTTTGGATCGGCAACGTCGATCGCTTCGGCGGCTAAACCGCCTCGTCCAAATCCTGGCCCCACATTTTCTCCAGCGCATAGATCGTCCGGGACTCCGGCTTGAACAGATGCACCACGAAGTCGCCGGCATCGATCAGCACCCAGTCGGACCCACCCGCACCCTCGATCTGCACGCGCTTCAGGCCGGCCTCTTTCAGCTTCTGGCTCAGATGTTCCGCCATCGCGGTGATCTGCCGGTCCGCCAAACCCGTGGCGATCACCATCCGGTCGCAGAACATTGCTTTCCCCACGAGGTCCAGCGTGACGATGTTCTCAGCCTTGTCGTCGTCCAGGCTTTTGAAAATGATTGCCTGCAGGCGGTCCAGTTCCGACGACTCGGTCTTCGCCTTGACCTTCTTGACCCGTGGCACCGCCGGCTTCTTCGGCCCCGCCGCGATCGTCTTTTTGCGCGGGCTACCAGGCATCGCCCCAGCCTCCAGCAACTTCGGCTTCACAGCCGTCTTGCGCGGTGCCGGCTTATGCCTGGCGGGGGAGGACGACATCGTCGGCGGCTTGGTTATAACACAGTTCCTTCGGCGGCTTGGCGGATAGCGGTAGCGGATATGGCGGTCTGTCGTGCCGGCAGGAACACCCATCCTGGCGCGGCGCCCGGCAGCAAAGGGGCTTCCCTGACCGGCCGGCGTCCCGCCCGTAGCCGATGCGCGGCCTGTCCCGCAAGCGCGCGATTCGAATACCTCGGTCGAGGCAGCACCACAAAGGCCAGCCGCCGCACGATATCCATCCATCGCCGCCAGTGCGGAAGCTGCTCCAGGATGTCCGCGCCCATGATCCAAACGAACCGCACGCTGGGGAATCGGCGCAACAAAAGTCGCATAGTATCAATGGTATAACGCGTTCGGAACGCGGCCTCTATCCCGCTCGCCAGCACCCGCCGGCCGTCGCCGATCCTCGCCGCACCGGCCAGACGCTCGGTAAACGGAGCCATTCCGGCGGCCGGCTTTAATGGATTGCCCGGTGACACTAAAAGCCACACCTGATCCAGCCGCAACCGGCGCAGTGCCAGTTCGGCGACGTGCAGATGGCCCGCGTGTGCCGGATTGAAGGACCCGCCCAGCAGGCCGACACGCATGCGGCGGCGGTCGCCGAAGCGGGGGATTGGGTCGGGGGGGTTAGGCATGGGGAAGAAGCGGCCACGCATTGGTCCGGGCGCCACTGGTCCGGGCGCCACTGGCACAGGCAAACGTGAACGCGCGCCCAACCAATCTACATACCACGCTCAGGGCCGCACCTGGCCTGACCCGAGAACCAAATACCGGTACGTCGTCAACTGCTCCAACCCCACCGGCCCGCGCGCGTGAATACGCCCCGTGGCGATGCCGATTTCGGCGCCGAAGCCAAACTCCCCGCCGTCGCAGAACTGCGTGGAGGCATTCCACAGCGCCACCGCGCTATCCACGCCGCGCAGGAACCGATCGGCGGCGGCAGCGTCCTCGGTCACGATTGCGTCGGTATGCTCGCTGCCATGCGCGGCGATGTGGGCCAGCGCGCCCTCCACCCCATCGACCACCGCGACGGACAGCACGGAATCCAACCACTCGGTATCGAAGTCGGCGTCAGAGGCTGGCGGCAACCAGGGCACAACAACCTGCGCCGCCGCATCCGCGCGGAATGCACACCCCAGCGCCTTCAGGTCCTCGACCAGCAGCGGCAGCAACGAACCGGCAACCGCCCGGTCGATCAGAAGGGTTTCCGTCGCCCCGCACACACCCGTCCGCCGCATCTTGGCATTGGCCAGGATCGCCCGCGCCATCGCCGGGTCGGCCGCCGCATGGACAAACGTGTGATTCAGGCCCTCGGCGTGTGCCAGGACGGGCACCCTGGCCTCTCGCTGCACCCGTTCCACCAGCGACTTCCCGCCCCGCGGAATAATCAGGTCCAGCAGCCCGGCCCCGGCCAGCATTGCCGCCACATATGTTCGGTCTGAATTCGGAGCCACCTGGACGCAAGCCTCGGGCAACCCGGACGCTGCCAGCCCGCGCCGCAGCGCCGCGTTGATCGCCTGCGCACTGTGCTCGCTGTCCGATCCACCGCGTAGAATGACCGCGTTGCCCGACTTCAGGCATAACGCCGAGGCGTCCGCGCCGACATTCGGCCGGCTTTCATAAATCATCCCGATCACCCCGATCGGCGTCGCGATCCGCTGGATGCGCAGCCCGTTCGGCCGTGTCCAGTCCGCCAGCACGCGGTTCAGCGGGTCCGGCAGTGCCGCTACATCCTCCAAACCCCGTGCCATCGCTGCCACCCGAGCCTCGGTCAGCGTCAGGCGGTCGAGGAAGGCGGCCGTGCCGCGATACGCCGCAACATCGGCCGCGTTCGCAGCCAAAATCGGCCGTATGTCGTCACGCAACGCGTCCGCCATCGCCGCCAGCGCGCCGTTGCGCGTTGCCGCACTGCTGCGGGCCAGGACATGCCCGGCGGTCTTAGCGGCCAAAGCCGCCTGTTTGAGATGTTCTATCGCTTCCATCGCGCCAATCTGCCTAAGCAACCGTTCGGTTTCCAGTGCCCAATCCCACGTTTACGTTGACGGTGCCATGTCCGTCGTGCTGCCCTCACTTGCAAAAGGGAGAACCATAATGAACGCACCCGTCAATATCGATCCGGCCAGCCCCGCGTACTCCATGCCGCTGGACCAGTTCGATGTGTCCGATCCCGGCCTTTATCAGACCGACTCCTGGCATCCGTACTTTGAACGGCTGCGGCGGGAAGACCCGATCCATTGGGTTCCCGACAGTCCGTACGGCCCCTATTGGGCGGTATCCAAATACAAGGACATCATGCACTGCGAGGTGCATCATCAGGTGTTTTCAAGCGAAATCGGCGGCATCCAGATAGAGGACCAGCCGAAGGATTTGGCGCGCCCCAGCTTCATCCGCATGGACCCGCCGAAGCATGACGACCAACGCAAGGTCGCCAGCCCGATCGTCGCACCGGGCAATCTGGCGAACATGGAGGGTGTGATACGGGAGCGCACGCAGATGGTCCTGGACGCCTTACCGCGCAATGAAACGTTCGACTGGGTGGAAGAGGTTTCGGTCAAGCTGACCACGATGATGCTGGCGACGCTGTTCGATTTCCCGTTCGATGAGCGCGAGAAACTCACTTACTGGTCCGATGTGGCGATTTGCAACATCAACGCCCCGGAGTCGCCGGTCCATTCCGAGCAAGAGCGGTTCGAGGTGCTGAAAGGAATGGCCGAGTATATTGGCAAATTGTTTACCGAACGCCGCGGCCAGCCGCCGAAATTCGATCTGCTGTCGATGCTGGCGCATGGTGCGTCCACCCGCGACATGCCGTTGAAGGAGTTCATGGGGAACCTCGCGCTGTTGATCGTCGGCGGCAACGATACGACCCGCAACTCCATGACCGGCGGCCTGTTCGCGCTGAACCAGTTCCCGGCTGAATACGCCAAGCTGCACGCTAATCCAGGTCTGGTGGATGGTGCGATATCCGAGATCATCCGCTGGCAGACACCGGTCATCCACATGCGCCGGACTGCCGCGCAGGACACCGAACTCGGCGGCAAGCAGATCAAGGCCGGCGACAAAGTCGTCATGTGGTACATCTCCGGCAACCGCGACCCGGAGGCGATCGAAAACCCCGACAGCTTCATCATCGACCGTGCCCGGCCGCGCCAGCATCTGTCGTTCGGTTTCGGCATCCACCGCTGCGTCGGCAACCGGCTGGCCGAACTGCAACTCAAAATTCTATGGCAGGAAATCCTGACGCGCTTCCCGAAGATCGAGGTGGTTGGAGAGCCGCAGCGAATCTATTCTAACTTCATCCGCGGCATCCGTTCCATGCCGGTGCGAATTCCGAGCTGAGGGTTTCGGCTTAAGATCGGTTGGAGGGACAGTCGTTTTGACCTCAGTACTGTCCTTTCTCCGTCGTCCCCGGATTATTCGCACATTTTACGCGTGGATTGCCACTTGTGAATCGGTTGGTTGTTCGATTCTCTGATCCCGTCATGCAGGGTGGGAGCCATTCGCAACCATGGCCGCAGGATTTGCGATCGGCGCTGCCCTTAAGGCCAGGTCAAATGTGCTGATTCCGCATGCCTAAATAAAAGGAAGCCTTCTATATGAACGCAGACCGTTCAACAATCAGAACCGTCGTGATGCGCAACGCTGTTCCAACCATAGGCTATGGTTTACGGTTAGGCTTCGGATGCTGCCGTTTTATGCCCGTTGCAGCAATTTGATGCTCAATCAGCGCATAGAAATTCATGGGAGCCGGTCAGGGGTTCGTCGTTCAAAGCCCTGAGCTACGGGAATTTGGAAAAGAGCGGTTCGCCGCGGTGCGACCCCATAGTGCCCACTTCACCATTGGGTTGAGCGCCGGAAGAAGCGGGCGTCGAGCGCGCCCGTTGCCTACCCTTCTCGCGCCAACAGGTTCCCTAACGTCGAGTGATGTCACTCACCGCCGCCTGACCCCGCCGATCCGGGGGAACAGTCGCACCCTGTCCTTCACCCTTGAATCCCACCCTGTGTTCCGCCTAGAAGGTCATCCGCAACGGCACCGGCCTCAAGACGGCGGTCGGCCAGGGATGCCACTCATGTTTAACCTTCTGTTCAGCCGCCGCTTCACCATGGGACACCGGCTGATCGCCGGCACCTCGGAAAAATGCGCCATCCCCCACGGCCACAATGAAATCGTGACCGTCCGGTTGCGCGCCGTCCAATCCTCCCGCCTCGACGGCGCCGCCAACATGGTCGAGCCTTTCGAGCGCGCAAAAGCCACATGGCACCGCTGGATCGACGGCCATATCGACCACGCCCTGCAACTATCCGCCTCTGACCCCCTCCTCGCCTGGTTCGCCGCCCGGGAACCCCAGCGGCTCGGTCGCATCCTCGTCACCCCCGGCGATCCGACAACGGAGATGCTGGCGTGCTGCATGATGGCCAAGATAGCGGCGTTCCTGCACGACGATGGCGCCCGCCTGTCCTGCGCCGAAATCCGCATAGAGGAAACGCCGACCAATACCGTAACCTTCGACGGCAACCCGGCGCACTATCTACCGGCCGGTAGCCCCGCCAACGCATGGTGGCAACGTGCCGACATGACCATCAACGACATGCCGCCGCCGCGCACTGTCACAGCCTGCAATAATGTTTCGCCAGACCTGTCCTGTGCGCAATAACGCGTCAAAATAACTGATCGTTCGTTGCAACTTGGCCTCCAAACCGATCTTCGTCTCCCACCCCGCCGAGCCAGAGTGATGTCCTCATGCTTCAATGCCTGGACGAGGAAGTTGGACCCCACGCGCGCGTCGTTGGGATCGTAGATGTTGAAGATACGGGCGGCCTTGATCCGCACGCCGTGCTGGCGGTGGTAGTCGAAGAACAACGCCTCGGCGCATCGCTTGCCCTCGTCGCAGCAGGCCTGCGGCCCCAACTCGTTGACGTTGCTGCCGCAATCCTCGGTCTGCGGCTGAAATTCCAGATCGCCCCATAGATCCCACTGGTGGACGCCTACAGCACCGTCGCCCCGACCCGTTTGGCAAGACCGAGCATGTTATGGCGCCAGGGACGCTGGTTTTGGTGGTCCGCACCGGATCGAACTGATAATGGATCGGCGACGCAGGGCATGCGAGGTTGTAGATTTCGTCAACCCCGGCAAACAGAGGGAACGTGACGTCGTGGCAATAGGCATCAAAGTTTTTGTCGCTCGGGAGATGCGCGATGTTGTCCTTCCGGCCGGTGAAATAATTGTCCACGCCCGGGACATCGTCGCCCTTTGCCAACAGCCGCTCGCACAGGTGGGAACAAGGAAGCCGGCACCGCCGGTGATCATAATACGCTTGCAGATCAGGGACATGGGCCACCGTTGGGATAAAATCGGCGCAACTTGCTACCGTGGCTGGCGCAGGATGGGAACGATTTTTCGGATGCCGTCATGGACGTGAGTGTTGTCATCCCGAGCTATAACCGCGCCGATTTGTTGCCGTTCACATTGGACGCGGTGTTGGCGCAGACCATTCCGCCACGAGAGGTGATCGTGGTCGATGATGGCTCCCGCGATGACACGCCGGCCGTCGTGGCCCGCTATGCGCCACGGGTCAGGGTTATCGGGATCGCCAATTCGGGCAGCATCGTAGCGCGCAATACCGGATTGCGGGCGGCAACCGCACCGCATGTTGCGTTCTGCGATAGCGACGACCTGTGGACTCCGGACTTCCTGGAGCGAATGGCGGAACTTTGGCGGGCCGAACCGGCAACGCAGGTGGCCTATTCGAATTTCCGCATCGTGCGGGACGATGTCTGGAGCACCGAAACCAAATTCGACGACGCCCCCACCGGATATTGGGACGGTCTGCGTCCGGTCGGCAACGGCATAGGCGTGTTCGATGTCCCGATCGTGGATCGCGTCGTGCGGTGGCAGCCGTTCTTCCAGTCCGGCCTGATGGTGGATCGGCAGGCGATGCTGGACGCCGGCGGGTGGGACGAGGGCGTCGGACGGACTGTCGGCGACGATTTCGGCACCGTCCTGCGCTTGGCAGAATTGTCCCCGTTCGGCGTGGTGTTCGCGCCGTTATCGGGGATTCGCAAGCACGGCGGCAATTTCTCGGGCAGTGTCCGGGCGATGAATCTGGGCGATGCCGCCATTCTTGAATACGTGCTGGCGTCGCGTCCCTCACTAACGCCGCATGCCGCCCTGATCCGCGACAGCATCGCCCGGCGGCGGCGGGACGCGCTGGACAGCGCCTTCGCGGATGGGGATTTCGCGGCGGTAAGAGCGATTTATGGGCTATTGCCGGTGGAGGCACAGTCGTTTCAGACCGGACTAAAAAGGGTTGTGGCGGTCCTGCCGGCACCTCTGGCTTCTGGTTTGGTCCGGATGCTGTCGTCGGCGCGAACCGCGTTACGCTGACCGCCCCATCGCGGCGCGCGTCACGTCCAGGTATTGGCGGCCGGTTTTCATGTCGGGTTCCAGATGGTTGCCCTCGGCCCACTCATTCCAGGATTTCAGAAAAATCAGCCGGCGTTCGGGCGCTTTCCGGGATGCCACGTCGATCGCGAGATCCAGCAGCCTGGCAAACTGGGCGGGGGAGGCATGCCGCAGCACGACGCCGTTCTTGCCGGAGCGGGGGGTGTTATCCCAATCGTGGATCAAGCAGGAATGCGCTTCGTAGGGTAGCGCTCTGGACGTCTCCAACTCCGGGATGAAAGTGTGTGCCGAATGAAAAGTCGGCAGTCCGGCGCGGACGGCCAGTTCGCGGCGGAGCCATTCGATCGGGTTTCGGCGCGAAACCCAGGGACGGGCGCGGACCAGGGGAAGACAAACTTTGCCGTCGTAGCCGTTTTCCTCGGGTAACCAGTTCGGATCGGCCGACATGCCCAGAACGTGCAGACCTGTTAAGCCGGCGGCTTTGGCCATGGCGCGCCAGAGTGCCCAGGTGGCTTGCGAGTTCGGAATTTTCTCCGGTTTGTAAACACAGAAAACCGGTTTGCCGTCGATGACGATATGCCGCTTGTCGGCGAACGCGGGCAGCAGCGTTTCGAAGTGGGCGCGATGGTCGGCTTCCCCGGGATAGGTCTGCTCGATCAATACCTTGTTGGGCGCACCGTGCCAGATGCCGGTCCAGGTTTCGTTCGCCCAGCAAAGGCAGAACGGGAAATCGGGCTTGCCGGAGGCCAGGACTTCGTTGAACGGGCGTTCCAGGATACGGCGGCCGTTACCGAACCAGTAATGGTAGTAGCAGAACGCCTCTATGCCATAGTCCCGGGCGAGGTTCGCCTGGTCCTCACGCGAGTCAGCCAGACGCAGGTCGTAGAACCCGAGATCGGCGGGAACGTGAGGCTGATAGTGGCCGGGGTAAAGCGGTTTGGCCTTGGCGGTGTTGGTCCACTCGGTAAAGCCACGGCCCCACCATTCGTTATTTTCCGCCACCGGGTGGAATTGCGGCAGGTAGAAGGCGATCAGGCGGGCCGGAGACATGCAAGAGCTCATTCGTTCAGGCAGCCCGGTGAACCGAGCGGCGGACTTCGTGCAGCAGAAGCAGCAGCTCCTTGACAATGGGGTGCCGCAACAGGACCACGGCAATGCACCACGCGATCCCACCGGTCGCGAGGCCGGCGGTCAGTGTGAGGAAGGGTTGGCCGACCAGGGCGGGAAGATTGACGATGGCAAGGGCGGGGATGCCGCATAGTGCAGTTACGGCGGTGCTTTTGACGGACGCGCGGAGTAATTCGGCCAGCGTTATTCCGGTTGCTTGCCGGAGGTAGTGGGCGTTGATGAGAAAGCAGAGCAATCCGTACCCGATATTGCCGATAGCAACCCACATGATGCTGAAGTTGACTGTCACGGCGATGATGGCCAACTGGGATACCTGCAAACCAATCGCAATGCGCGGAAGCATGCGCACCCAGCCCGTCGCGCTAAGGTAAACGGTCACCATCGGTGCGATCAAGGCCAGTCCGTAGTACAATGCCAATGGCGGAATAAGGGGCGCGGCGCCCAGCCAGTTGGGTCCAAGCAAACACCAGACCAACGGTTGCGCAACAATTGAAAGCAGTGCGAGGACGGGAAATGCGGTTCCTGTAATCAAGGCCGCAGCGCGCAGGTACGGCGTCCGTACATCCGCGCCGTTTCGATGCGCGGCGGCAAAGGCCGGAAACGCAACGGTTTGTATCCCTGACAGGACTATTTCGTGGAAGATGGCGACCAGGCCATTTCCGCGATTGTAGAGGCCAAGCGGCTGGTATCCCAACAGGCGGCCGATGATCAGGTCTGGCAAACGTGCGCTGAGCTGGTTTATGATGTTGGCGCCGCTGATGTACGCGCCGAAGGAGGCCAAAGCGCGCCACTCCCGCAGCGACGGGACGAAATGGTCCCAGCTTCTCGCCGAAAGGGTCGCGACCAAAGCGGTGGTGACATTCATCGCCAACATGCCGCAGGTCAGAGCCATCGCGCCCCAGCCACGATACGCGAGGGTGATCGATACCGCAGCGTTGGCGAGATTGCTGAGAAGCGAAACACGCAATAGCACGCCGAACGCCATCTCCCGGTTTAGCAGTGCCAGCACAGTGCTGCTGAACGGCGCGACGAGGAACGAAATGCAGACGACAGCGATAAGATCGCCAAGCTCCGCCGTGCCGTAGATCGAGGCAATCCAGTGCCGCGACAGGAAGATTAAAACACCAAGGGTCCATGCCAGGGCGAGGGTCAGCCCGAACGCGGTCTGGATCTTATGGGATGTGAGGTCCCTTTCCTGGATCAGGAACTCTCCCACGCCAAAGTCACGGATCGCCTGAGCAAGCAGCACGACGGAGGCAGCGACCGAAAACAGTCCGGTTTCGGCCGGCGCCACCAAGCGGGCGAGCACTATAGTAGATAGGAAACTAACGACCAGGGCGGCATAACGATTGACAAATACGGTCGCCAGCGCTCTGCGCAGGCTGGCCGGCTGGCCGCTTCGCTGGGTCAAGTCAGTTCGCCACGTTTTGCCAAGGGTGCATCGGAAAAAGTCTATTATGTCCAGGCCCGGTCAGGCAAGTATTTCGTTGCGGCCCCCTCCGATGGCCATCATCGCCACCTCAGTGCAGCTTTCGCCGATCCCATACGATCATGTGGTATCCAGCCTTCTCCACCGCTTCTGCGTTTGACCGATTTGACGGCCAGTTAGGAAAAGCCAGTCCGGGTCGCCCAAATAATCGTCTCAAAGCCATACAACGCCCAAATGTCGATATCAACCGTCCGTTGTAAGCGATGTCGAGGTTCCTTGATCAATCCCTTCAACGCCCGGACCAATGGTCGATAGCGCCTTTTAACGACATCGATGCGAAAACCATGCTCCTCCAACGCGGCACCGACCGCAGCGAAATTCCGGAGATTGAGATGGGAGGGATCGTCGTAAAAATTCAACGTTCCCTTACGTTTAGGGAAATGTAAGCTCGCCTCGCTCGGAAATGCCAGGAAAACCCGCCCGCCCGGTTTGATCACGCCGAGCATCGCGGTCAGAGTCTGATCCGGGGCGTCGCAATGTTCGAGATTATGCGAACTGATCACTGCATCGAACGTTGCGGGTAACTCTGCGATCCGGACATTGAATTGCTCCGGTGTCGTGAGCAGGTATTCATCGGCATTGCCGCGAGGGTCGCTAATCTGGTTATAGTCCGCGATATCCAGACCGACATAATAGAAATCAGGCCTGATTTCCTTGAAATGAGCAGGCGAATCATTGCCGCATCCAACATCCAGAACACGAGCCCCGGTCGGGCAGGCGCGCAAGAATTGATCCTTGCAGTACAGGTACCAATAATAGGTGCCCGCCCATCGCTTCCATTCGTTCAAACGTCGCATCAAGCTCATGTTCATTTTTCAACGATCGTTGTTTTTGTCTGCCTGTCAGGGCCCAGTCGGCGGCGGTTCGTGCGTCATGCTGATTGGCAATCCTGGCACAACGATCTGCTTGGGGAAAGACGATCCTGGCGATCCAACGAATTCGTCACATCTGCCAAACATGTGTGTGCCCTGCGCTGCACCCAGTACGGGCAAGCCACATGTGCCTTGACTCGAACGTTCCGGTGGTTACAGGTTAATTTCACGACAAACCGGCCACAGGATGTCCCTCAGTCTCGTTTTCAAAATGATGTATTGGAGCGTCCGGAAGGATTGGCGGCTTCTACCGCATCTGATGTCCGTGCTGGCTGGATGGTTAACCAACCTGATGTGGCTTCGGCTGCATGGCCTTTCCGGACGGGGAACCGTCGCGATCGGCCTGGTAGAGCACCTGGGCGATATTGTCGCCGCCGAGCCGGTTTCGCGACTGGCGCGAAGGCTATATCCAGCGGCCAAGGTAATCTGGATCGCACGCAAAGCCTATGCAAGCGTGCCGGCAGGTTTTGCAACAATCGATGCCGTTGTGAAGGTCAATTGCCTGACCGAGTGGCTGCTGTTGCGCGCGGCAGGCACCGGACATCCGGCGTGGGACCTCCACATCAATCAACGCTATTGCCCCCGCTGTCAGATACCGGTTCACAAAACCGGCCCTGCCGGCACGCTCGATTCTGCAAGCTATTACGGCCATGGAAATTTACTCGCCGTCGAATGCCTCAGCGCCGGCATTCCCATTTTGACCGATGGACCTGAATTACCATTCGATGCCTCCGCGTCCGCGGCGATCGATCGCCTGGGCCTGCCGGAACGATTTATCGCCGTACATTGCGCCTCGAATGAGGCGAGCCGAGATTGGCCGAAGGAGAATTGGCGCGCACTGGTGGGCCAACTGCTGCAGGAACCAGGCATCGCCGTCGTCGAAGTCGGCATTCGCCCGGTCGCGATTGAACATAATGACGGGGCGCAACAAAACTTGTGCGGCCAACTCTCAATTCAGCAGACAGCCGAGGTTTTGCGCCGGGCTGCGCTGTTCATCGGCATCGACAGTGGACCGGCACATCTCGCCAACGCTGTCGGGGTGCCGGGAATTATTTTACTAGGACTTTACAAAGGGTTTACGGACTATATGCCTTATAGCGGTGGGTATGAAAACGGGGAGAATGCAACGATTGTTCGGACGAATGGCCCCATGAACACCCTGCCGGTGACCGACGTCTTGGCGGCGGTCCACCAGAGGTTAGATCGGGTCCACAACCATCTCTCGTCAGCCGCCCGCGACAGCAAAAATCTGGGTGGATGATGGAGACTTAAGGGAATGCCGCCTTCTCGCCCCATCCGGAATATTACAACATCCCGCGCCCAGCCACCGTCCCAAAATCCCGGGGCCGTAACCCCGCATGCAGCCACGTAATCCAAGCAACGCACCGTAAATGGCTTTGCCACCCGTTGCGATCGATGCCATGGCCCCACCTTGCCGTAAACCAGCCCGCCGGGCGAGTATGCCCCCACACACGAACAAAAGGAAACCACCATGGCCGACTATCCCTTCACCCAGGCAGACCTGGACATCCTGGCACAATGGGACACCCCCACCATCTGCAACGGCCTGGAAGTCGTCGTCCCCGAACGCCGCGCCATAGGTTTCACGGTAGAGCCCATGGTCTGCATCGACCCCAAAGCCAAGCCGATCGTCGGTCTCGCCCGCGTTGGCATGATCCGTTCCACCGAACCGCCGCGCTCCAAGGTCACCGACCGCGCCGATTGGTACGACTACGTTGCTCGGGTCGATTTCCCGACCATCGCAGTGCTGCAGGACATCGACGGCCGAGTCGGCTACGGCGCGTATTGGGGCGAAGTCCAGTCCACCATCCATCGTGCGCTGGGCTCAATCGGTTGCGTCACCAACGGATCGTTCCGGGATCTCGACGCATGGGCCGCAGGCTACCAAATGATCGGCGGCCGCATCGGACCGAGCCACGCGCATGTCCACATGGTCGATTTCGGCAAGCCGGTGAATATCTTCGGCATGAACGTGGCGCATGACGACGTGATCCACGCCGATTTCCACGGCGCGGTGGTCATTCCGGCCGACGCGGTGCGCAAATTGCCGGCAGCGATCGATCTGGTGTCGCGGCGGGAGAAGGTGATCCTGGACGTTTGCAACGCTCCCGGGTTCACCCCGGCCAAACTGCGGGAAGCGCTGAAGAAGTCGGGCGAAATTCACTAAACCGAGCTCCAATCCCGGCCATTCGCAGCCATGCGGCGAATGGCCGGACTGACGCACCTCACCAATAATACACAAATTTGTAATGCACCGCAACAAATGCAACAAATGCAATGCCTTGCCGAGTTACATCGGGCAACAATCATTGATTCGGCACGGGCGGCGTAACGGGTTAGCAAGCTAAACGGTCCCGGCATCCCCGCCTGTGCCCCCGGAATATCATCCCGATGGACGGCTTCGCCCGGCTCCCCCTGCCCCAATCCAGCGCCACTCTCGGCTGGCGGCAACGCACCGTGAAGTCAGCGATCGATTGCGTCGGCGTCGGCGTCCACTCCGGCAAGCGCGTCAACCTGACCATTCGTCCCGCCGCGGCGGACCACGGTATCGTCTTCCGCCGCACCGACCTGGACCGCACCATCGAAGCCCGCTTCGACAACGTATCCGACACGCGCCTATGTACAGTACTGTCCGATCCCGCCATGCCATCCGCCCGCGTAGGCACCGTCGAGCATCTGATGGCCGCCCTGTCCGCCCTGTCCATCGACAACGCCCTGATTGAGGTTGACGGCCCCGAAATCCCCATTTTGGACGGTTCCGCCGCCCCGTTCGTGTTTCTGCTGGACTGCGCCGGCGTGGTCGAACAGGACGCCCCCGCCAACGTGATCGAAATCCGCCGCACAATCCGCGTGCAGGAAGGTGAGGCCTGGGCTGAACTCCGCCCGCTCGGTCCCGCCGCTCGCGCCGTGCAACCGGTGCTGGAAATGGATCTGTCGATCGATTTCGCCGCCAGCGCGATTGGCCGGCAGTCCGCCTCGCTGCGTCTCACGTCCGACAGCTTCCGCCACGAAATCGCGTCGGCCCGCACCTTTGCCCATGCCGATGAAGTGGCTCAGCTTCAGGCCGCAGGTCTGGCGCGCGGCGGCAGCCTGGACAACGCGATCGTCGTCGATGGGGCCAACATCCTCAATCCCGGCGGTTTGCGCATGGATGCCGAATTCGCTCGGCACAAATTGCTGGACGCCGTGGGCGATCTGGCGCTGGCCGGCGGCCGGCTGCATGGCCGTTACGTCGCCCACCGCACCGGTCACGACCTGAACAATCGCCTGCTGCGGGCGCTGTTCGCCGATACCGCCGCGCTGCGCATGGTAACGACCGACCCTCTTATGGCCGCCGCTTAAACAACTGCCCCACATACAACGCCTGTATTCCCGGATCGCGGAGGCATGATATAAGCCCCGCTGATGAACACGAGACACCCCATGTCACTCCGCTTCCTGCGCACCCTTTTCCTCGGGATGACCGCGCTTCTGCCGCTGTTGTCCGCCTGCGGTGCAACGGACGACAACGCCAAGACAGGCCCCTCCGGCCCGGTCGAAGGCTTGTACAACAACGGCGTCGATGCGCTGAACGAACGCCGGTTCACCACGGCAAGCGATCAGTTCAACGCCGTGGAACAGAACTATCCCTACTCCACCTGGGCCGTTAACGCGCAGCTCATGTCGGGCTACTCGCTGTATTTACAGAACAAATACAGCGAATCGATCGGCACCCTGGACCGCTGGATCCAGTTGCACCCGGCGCATCGCGACATCGCCTACGCCTATTACCTCCGCTCGCTGTGCTATTATGAGCAGATCGCCGATATCCAGCGCGACCAGAAAGGCACCGAGCAGGCAGTGAACGCGCTGCGAGAGGTCGTGAACCGGTTCCCCGAGTCGTCCTATGCCCGCGACGCCAAGCTGAAGATCGATTTGTGCGTCGATCATCTGGCCGGTAAGGAGATGGAGATCGGCCGCTATTACCAGAAGCAAAATCTTTATCAGGCCGCGATCGGCCGTTTCCAGCGAGTCGTGGACGATTTCCAAACCACGAACCATGCGCCGGAAGCGCTCGCCCGTCTAACAGAGGTCTATCTGGCGCTCGGACTGAAGGATCAGGCGCGCAAGACAGCGTCCGTGCTGGGCTACAACTACCCCGGTAGTGAATGGTACGACTCCAGTTATGCTCAACTTGTGGATAACGGCATTGCGAAACCCGTCGATAAGGCGGTCACCGGCCCTACCGAACGGCCCGGCTTCATGTCCCGTGCCTGGCATGCGGTGTTCTGACCGCCTTTTGTCGATAACAATGGGCGTCGCGGCGTGCTGACCGCGCTGTCGATCCGTGACGTCGTGCTGATCGAACGGCTGGATTTGGCATTCGATTTAGGCCTGACGGTCCTGACCGGCGAAACCGGCGCGGGCAAATCCATTCTGTTGGATAGCCTCGGTCTGGCCCTGGGCGCCCGCGCGGAAAGCGGCCTGGTTCGCGCAACCGCCCAACAGGCTTCGGTTACCGCTTGCTTCTCGCCTCCCGATGGTCACGCGGTGGACGCCGTGTTGGAAGAACACGGACTGGCGGCGGAGGACGAGGTCGTACTGCGCCGCATCGTTATGAAGGACGGCCGGTCCCGTGCCTTCGTCAACGACCATCCGGTGGGTGTAGGCCTGTTACGCCGGATCGGTGCCCTGCTCGTAGAGGTCCAGGGCCAGCACGAGCAAATGAGTCTTGCCGACCCCGCCAGCCATGCGGCTCTACTGGACTCCTTCGGCGTGCCGGCAACATTGCGCGCGACCGTGTCCGAGACGTGGCGGGTCTGGCGCGATGCGCTGGTGCGGTTGGAGCAAGCGAAGGAGGCGATTGCCTCCGCCGCGCGCGACGAAGAATGGTTGCGGCATGCGTTTGAGGAACTGGCAACGCTGGCTCCCCGGATCGGCGAGGAAGAAACCTTGGCGCGCGAGCGGCTGCGCTTGCAGCAGAACGAACGCCGGGCGGAGGCGATCGCGGCAGCCCTGGCGGAACTGACGCCGCGGGACCGGCGCGGGGCGGGGCCGGCGTCTTCGCTCCGGGCCGCGTCCAGGGCGTTGCAGCGGTTGGCCCCGTCTCCTGCACAGGCCGAAGCAGCGGGCGGCGGCAATCCTGCCGATCCGGCGCTGGCGGCGTTGGAACGGGCGGAAGAGGCGCTGGCCGAAGCAGAAACGTTGTTGAGCCGGCTGATCGCCGACGCTGACGTCGATCCCAGGTTGCTGGAACAGTCCGAAGAACGCTTGTTCGCACTACGTGCATCCGCGCGGAAACATGGCGTTCAGGTTTCGGATTTACCGGTGTTGCTGGATACGTTGGGCACTCGGTTGGCAGCGCTGGAGACCGGGGCGGCTGAGATTACCGAGATGGAGCAGGCAGCGCGGGACGGTAAAGATGGTTACCGGGCCGCCGCGTCGGCGCTGTCAGCCGCACGCAACGATGCCGCCGTGAAATTGCAGAAAGCGGTAGGCAGGGAATTGCCGCCGCTGCGGCTGGACAAAGCTCGTTTCTTTGCCGAGGTGGGTGCGTTGCCGGAGGCTGGTTGGGGTCCGGCCGGCATGGATCAGGTGCGCTTCCTGATCGCCACCAACCCCGGCCAGGAACCGGGACCGTTGGCGCGCGTTGCCTCTGGCGGTGAATTGTCACGGTTGATGTTGGCGATGAAAGTTGTGCTGTCCGCCGGGTCCGCGGTTCCCACGCTGGTATTCGATGAAGTTGACTCCGGCGTCGGAGGCGCCACCGCCGCAGCCGTAGGGGAACGCCTCGCTCGGGTGGCCGAAGGATTGCAGGTGTTGGTCGTCACGCACAGCCCACAGGTTGCCGCGCGCGGGGCCGCGCATTTACGCGTAGCCAAAGCGGCCGTCCGCGACCATACGGCAACAACAGTAGAGCGCCTGACGCCGCAGGAAAGGCGCGAAGAGATCGCCCGAATGCTGGCCGGCGAGACCATTTCGGATGCCGCCCGGGCCGCCGCAGACGATTTGCTGCGGGGGCAGAAGCCATCGCAGGGGGTGTTGGTGTGATCGGCGTTAGACCACGACCAAATATTACTGCTCTGGTTGGGTCGAGGCTACGGGACCCCGTCATGGTGGGCGAAGGCCCGCCATCCATGTCTTTCTGGACCCGGGCACCGCAAGGCGG
>JANXLQ010000130.1 GCA_025355085.1 Rhodopila sp. | reverse complement strand
ATTTCCGGCCCGTTGCTATCGAAAACATGGTTGCGATTTAGCGGTGCTCCGCCGCCCGAATGATGGCGAACTGGCCCGCCGCCGCCGCCTGACCCACCACCGCCACCGCCACCGCCTGAGCGATGGTTGCGACCACGCATGCGCTTCATGTTCATACTAATGCCGTCGTGCTTTCCCATTGTCGGTGGACCGCTAGGAGCGCCGGGCACGCATTATGGGCGTTCCCGGGATTTCCCTTGGCCAACCACGTTCCATCGGCGTTGATGATGGTGGCACATGAAGGTTTCCAGCAGATGGACCCTCACGACCCGAGGCGCTGCCACGCAGCACCTCTGCCATAAACTGATCGTACACCCGTCACATGACTCTGCCAATCAATTTTTTGAGCGATTCGGCAAGGTCAGGACGATCGCACGAGAAATTTCGGCCAAGTCGAGCCGAAGCAACGTATCGAAACCAATGTCCCGAGCGAGTTCCTCTACAGAATGGGCCTGTTCGACTCCAAGTTCAAGGATCGCGACTCCGGTTGGCTCGATGTGGCCGCGTAACAGCGGTATGATCGCACGATAGGCATCGTAGCCGTCCTCCCCTCCGTCGAGCGCCGTTCTCGGCTCGTAAGCCGCGACCTCCGGCATCAGGGTGCCGATGTCTAATGCCGGGATATAGGGCGGGTTGGAGATGATCAGGTCGAAGCGGCCGCTGACCGCATTGGTCCAATTTCCGGCCATGAAAGCGGATCGGGTGGTCAGACCAAGGGCGGCGGCATTGGCTTTCGCCAGGGCGGCGGCGTCCGGCGAAAGGTCGATACCGATCCCGAAGGCTGTCGGATATTCGGTCAGCAACGCCAACAGCAGGCAGCCTGTGCCGGTGCCCAGATCGATGATCCTGCGCGGCGGCGGGCGTTTGGCGAAGGCGGCCAGCGCGGCCTCGATTAGCGTTTCCGAATCAGGACGGGGGATGAGCGTGGCCGGGGAAACCTGGAATTCCAGACTCCAGAATTCCCGGTGACCGACGATGAGAGCCAGCGGTTCGCGTGCGATCCGGCGTTTCAGCAGGACGTCGTAGGCGATGGTTTCGATCTGGCGATCCGGGTCCCGGATAAGGTCCTCCCGCGTGACGCCGAGCGCGCGGGCGAGCAGAATACGGGCCTCCAGGCGGGGATTGTCGGCAATCCCCCCGAGACGCATCACGCCGTCGTGGATAGCCCGGGAAACGGTGATGCTCATTCTTTAGCGGCCGGGCATCCGACGGATATTGCTCCGTCATGGTGGGCGGAGGCCCCATAAGCGTTAAAATAGGTACGCCGCCGCGCTATGTCCGCCTCTATCGTGGCCGGCATAGCCAGGACCGTTCCCATAGGCATCCGGATAGGGAGTTTCTGAAGCGCGGAATTCGCGTCGATCGTCATGGCTGGCCGCGTGCCAGCCATCCACGCCTCTCTTGGTCATTGGAGATTCGGCAAAGCCGGCACGGGTTCCGCGCCAGCCGGTTGCCAGCGGTGTTGCCGGACCTCATTCTTCCGCGGCCAGCCGAGCGGCCTGATCTTCGGCGGTCAGGGCATCGACGAAATCGTCGAGGTCGCCCTGCATCACGCGGTCGATCTTGTAGAGGGTCAGGTTGATGCGGTGGTCGGACACCCGCCCCTGGGGGAAATTGTAAGTGCGGATACGCTCACTGCGATCGCCGGTGCCAACCTGGGATTTGCGGTCGGCCGAACGGGTGGCGGCCAGAGTGGAGCGTTGCTTCTCATAGATCCGGGCGCGCAGAATCTTCATCGCTTTGGCGCGGTTCTTGTGCTGGCTGCGCTCTTCCTGCATCGCGACGATGGTGCCGGTCGGGATGTGGGTGATGCGTACCGCGCTCTCGGTTTTGTTGACGTGCTGGCCGCCGGCGCCGGACGCGCGATAGACGTCGATCTTCAGATCGTCTTCGTTGATCTGGACATCGACTTCCTCCGCCTCCGGCAGGACGGCGACGGTGACGGTCGATGTGTGAATGCGGCCCTGGCTTTCAGTCGCCGGGACACGTTGCACGCGATGCACGCCGGATTCGTATTTCAACCGAGCGAACACGTTGCGGCCGTTGACTTCGGCGGTGGCTTCCTTGATTCCGCCTAGACCGGTGTCGCCATACTCCAGTATTTCGAACTTCCAGCCTTTGCTGTCGGCATACCTTTGGTACATCGCGAACAGTTCTGCGGCGAACAGGCCAGCCTCGTCCCCCCCGGCGGCGGGGCGGATTTCCAGGATGGCGGAGCGGGCGTCGGCTTCGTCCTTCGGCAGCAGCGCCAACTGGATCTCATGCTCCAGCGCCGGGATCTGCTCTTTCAGTTCGTAGAGTTCGGCTTCAGCAAGATCCTTCATTTCCGGGTCCGTCAACAGCGTCTCCGCTTCCGACCGCGCTTGCTCGGCGGCCCGCAGGTCACCGATGCGGGCGACCACAGGTTCGATTTCCGACAATTCCTTGGAGGCTTTGACGTAAGCCTCGCCGGAGATGCCTTCGGACAGCATGGCCCGCAGCTCCTCGGCGCGGGCGGCGATGCGGTCGAGTTTGTATGCGAGGCTCATTTCAGGCGCGACGGAATATGGGCGAAGGGAACAGCTTCCTGGGTGCCGTTGGTCAGGTCTTTGACCTGAGCGACTCCGTTGGCGATGTCGTCGTCGCCGATGATGACAGCCGCGCGGGCGCCAGACTTGTTGGCGCGCTCCATCCGGCGTTTGAGGTTGCCGCGATAGGCCATTTCGGCGCGGATGCCGTTGGCGCGGAGAGATTGGAGGATTTCGATGGCCACTGCTTCCGCAGCGTCACCGATCGGGATGACAGCGACGGGGCAGGGTGCCGGCGGGGCTTTTTCCATCAGCATGGACAGTCGCTCGATCCCGGCGGCCCAGCCGACGGCGGGGGTCATTGGGCCGCCCATTTCGGCGATCAACCCGTCGTAGCGGCCCCCGGCCATGACGGTGCCTTGGGAACCCAGCTTGGACGTGACGAACTCGAACGCGGTGTGGCCGTAGTAGTCGAGACCGCGGACGATGCGGGGGTTTTCGACGAACGGAACGCGGAAGCGGGTCAGGTGGTCTTGCAGTTTGGCGTAGAAGGTGGACGCGGACTCGGTCAGGTACGGCGCGATGACCGGTGCGTCGGCAACGATGCGGCGGTCGGAGTCTTCCTTGCTGTCCAGGATGCGCATCGGATTGCGCTCCAGCCGGTTCAGGCTGTCGGGTGACAGGTTGGCTTTGTGGCCGGTGAAGTAGGCGATCAGGGCGGTGCGGTAAGCATCGCGGCTTTCCTTGTCGCCGAGGGTGTTGAGTTCCAGCACCGTGTCGCCGGACACGCCGAGGGCTTGCAGGATGTCCCAGCCGCAGGCGATCACTTCCGCGTCGGCCAGCGGTTCGGCTGGACCGATGAGTTCCGTGCCGATCTGGTGGAACTGGCGGTACCGGCCTTTCTGCGGGCGTTCGTAGCGGAACATCGGGCCGGCGTAGAACACCTTTTGCGGCAAGGACTGGGTCATGCCGTTGGACACCAGCGCTCGGCAGACGCCTGCGGTGCCTTCGGGGCGTAAGGTGATGGATTCTCCGCCCCGGTCGTCGAAGCTGTACATCTCTTTGGTGACGACATCGGAGGTCTCGCCCAGGGTGCGGGAGAAAACGCGGGTGTCCTCGAAGATGGGGGTGATCCACTCGTCGAAGCCATAGGTCGCGGCCACGCGGCGGGCGGTATCCGCGACGCGGTGGAAGCGGCGTTGGTCTTCACCGATAAGGTCGTGGGTGCCGCGGGCGGGCTGGAGAGCGCTCAACGTTTGGTCCTTGGTCCTTGTCTCCGGTTATATAGGCCGGGAAGGGGCGGGAAGCTACTCGGGTTGCCGGGGGATGCAAGGGATTACGCTGGGTCGATACCGCGGGCACGCAGCCAGTGGCAGAGCGAGAACAGGTCGGTACGGTCGGTCGGGTCGTTTGCAGCCTGCATGAGGCAGGCCCGCTCGGTCACCAACATTACCAACGACAATCCACCCGTTCGGCGGCCCGTTGCGATTTCCGGCAGGATGCGCCAGCCCGTCATCTAAAGTGCGTATTCTTCATCCGTCATGCCCAAGTATTCAGTTAACGGGCGTTGTTATTTGTTCCCGGAATCGTGCCACCGGTCGATGAAATCGTCAGCCTCATTTGTTGTCACCTAGCCTGAGAGGAACAGATCGAAGAATGCTTTTGGCTTTAATTTCACCTCAGGCACGAATACGTCTTGCTTAACAGCAGGTTTGATCTGCTGACCATCCAGCGGATGAAATGCGCCGACGTGTCGCCCGCGTGGGGAGAAAGTTTCAATTTCTCGGTGAAGCCAGTCCCGGTGTACAGCAAGTCAAGCCGAGGGTTCCGCCACCGACAACTACCATATATGTAGCCGAGGTAGTCGCAGGTATCGAGAAAACTCGGCTTTGGGATTGGCTGCCGACCCATCGTGGCGTTTCTTGCCTTGGCAGGAATCAAGGTGGCAGCGAAGGGTTAACGCTTTGTTAACAAGGTATATAATACCAACGGCCCTATGTTCTGACCCGTCATGGCAGGCGAAT
>JANXLQ010000101.1 GCA_025355085.1 Rhodopila sp. | reverse complement strand
TGCGGGCTTTCAGCGAGCTTCGCACTCCAGCGCAACGGACTCGACCAGTGCCGGGGCAAGGGATCCTGATATGAGACAATCGGATGTCGAAACATGATCAAAGAACGTGCCAGACAGCTGTGGGCCAAGCCCGGCCATGACGAATGAGCAAATCCTCCCCGCCAAACGCCTTAAGTCGATGCATATGGGGCGTGCCCGGCCACCGTACGCCATAATGAGAAGTGCTGCTGTTTCCCGCGTGAAAACTCCCATGTAACTTTAGCCATTGTTCGCGGAAACAAGGAGCATGATACCCTGACACAATGTCGCCTCCTCCCGATTCGCCGGTCATACTGCAAGTCCTGCCCTCTCTGATCACCGGCGGGGTGGAGCGTGGCACCGTCGAAATCGCCCGGGCCATCACCGAAGCCGAGGCCACCGCCATCGTGGCCAGTGCCGGCGGCCCAATGGTGCGCCAGATCGAGCGCTGCGGCGGCGTCCACATCGCCCTCCCCCTCACCACCAAATCCCCGCTTGGTATCTGGCGCAACGCCGCCGCGCTGGAATCCCTGATCCACGACCACAACGTGTCGCTGGTGCATGCGCGGTCCAGGGCGCCGGCGTGGTCCGCCTGGATCGCCTGCCAACGCACCGGCGTGCCCTTCGTCACCACCTATCACGGCACCTACAGCGAATCGTTTCCCCTCAAGCGTCAGTATAATGCCGTCATGGCACGCGGCCGGATTGTCATCGCCGCCAGTCACTTCATCGCCGATCTGATCGCCACGCGGCATCACCTCGATCCCGCCCGCATCCGGGTCATTCCCCGTGGCGTCGATCCCGCGGTATTCGACCCCGCGCTGGTCACGGGCAATCGGGTCGCCAAACTGGCGGCGGAATGGCGCCTGCCCGACGGCGTGCGCACGGTGGTTCTGCCGGGCCGGCTGACGTCATGGAAGGGACATTCCGTGTTGCTTGACGCCATCGCCCGGCTCAACCGGCCGGACATCGTGTGTGTGCTGGTCGGCGCCCACCAGGGCCGGCACGCCTATGCGACGGAACTGGAAAATCAGGCCAAACGGCTGGGGATTGCCGGCCGGGTCCGATTGGTCGGGCAGTGCGACGATATGCCCGCCGCATTGGCCTTGTCCGATGTGGTCGTGCATGCGTCCACCAAACCCGAAGCTTTCGGCCGTGTGGTGATAGAGGCGCAGGCAATGGCGCGCCCGGTGATCGCCGCCGACCTTGGCGGTCCGGTCGAAACAGTCCGCCACGGCGAAACCGGGTGGCGTGTGCGGCCGAACGATCCCGATATCCTGGCCGCGGCGATCGGGGTGGCACTGGATATGGACCCGGAAGAACGCCTCGCTCTAGGGGCGAGAGCCCGCGCGTCCGTGCCGACAGTGCGCGGCATGCAGGATGCGACGCTGGATGTTTATGAGGCCGTGCTGACGGCGGTCAAATGAACGCGACTCTGACCGAAAAGCAGACCCTGCCGGCGGGCGATCTAAACGATACCGATCATTTTGAATGTGTCACAGACGGAGCCCGGCAGGGCAATCGGGTGAGGATCGTCTCTCACGCTCATCGCCATCCGCGTCGTTTGGCGCCTCGGACCAGCAAAAGCGTGGGTGACGCGCCTTCGCGCACCATGATGCGAAAGGTGATTGCGGTCACGAACGCCAAAATGAGAACTGCTGCTTCGACGGCGGCACGCGCGCCATGTCCGACACGCTTTATCCCCTTGTCCTTACGCCAGCAAAGCCAGGATATCGTTGATCGGCTGGGGCTTGCCGGCCAGCAGCGCATCCGTCGCCGGACGTTCCCACCCGGCTTCCTCGGGCGCCAGCGGATCAGCCGGAGACAAGCGGTGCGCCAGCACAAAGCGTGACAGCAGCGCCCGTCGCGCATCGGCACCAGGCCGAGAGCCTTCCCAAGCCAGCAGCACGGCGCTGGAGACGTCGTACAACACGGTAGCCGCCTGACGAGCCAAAGTTTCCTGGCCAGAGCCGGCAACACGTTCGGCCAGCGCCATGGCGCGATCCAGCGCGTTGCCCAGCGCGTTGCGAAACGGCGCCGGCAGCACGGCGGCCTCTTGCAACCGTCCCCGCAGCATCGACCCCAACGCAAGATGCGCCCCCGCCTTCCCCACCGCTCGGTTGATCACATCCAGCGCGTTGATGTTGCTGGTGCCCTCCCACAACAATCCCACCTGCGCATCGCGGATCAGGCGCGGATTGACCCAGTCTTCGATGTAGCCATTGCCGCCGCGCGCTTCCATGGCGGCGGTCGCGACAGTAACGTTGTCGCGGCACGCCCGCAGTTTCAGCAATCCGGTCAGGATGCGCAGTTCTTCCCGAGCACCGCGACCGAGTGCGTCGGCGGTGCAGAGTGCCATCGATAGCGCTTGCTCCGCCGGCACCAGCATTTTCATCAGTTGCCGTCGCATCAGCGGGAAATCGGACACCGTCCGGCCGAACGCGGTGCGGCCCCGGGCGGCGGCCAAAGCCTCATTCACGCAGCGGCGCATCATCGCGGCGGCGCGCACGCCGTGCGACAGACGGGACAGGTTCACCTGCTCCATCATCTGCTTCAGGCCCTGGTCCTGTTGCCCCACAAGATACACCTCTGCACCCTCCAGTTTAATTTCCCCGCTGGCCATGGATTTGGTGCCGAGTTTGTCTTTCAGGCGAACGATCCGGTAGGCATTGCGCGCGCCGTCCCGCATGTGACGGGGCAATGCAAACAGCGCGAGGCCTTTGGTGCCAGCCGGTGCGCCTTCCGGGCGTGCCAGCATCAGGGCGACATCCGCATCGGTATGTGAACAAAACCACTTCTCGCCATACAGGCGCCACACGCCGTCCTGCTGGCGGGCGACGGTTTCAATCGCCCCGACATCCGATCCGCCGGCTTTCTCGGTCATGAACTGGGTGCCCTTCCATAGCGTGGAAAGGTCGGGCGACAGCATCCTCGGCAGCAGGTAATCCTGTAGCGAATTGCTACCGAATTTCCGGATCAGGTGGATCGAGGTGTCGGTAACACTGATCGGGCACATCAGGCCGAACTCGCCCTGCACGAACAAGTATTGAAAGGCGTATTTGGCAACGGGCGGCAGCGGACGGTCCATCCCCATCACGCCGCCACGATGCGACATGGCATGGAACTGGAAATCGCCGAATGCGATCTGTTCCATCTCCCGGTAGGCCGGGTGGTATTCGATCCAGTCCTGATCGCGCCCAAATCGGTCCCGGGCATGCAGCACCGGGGGATGGCGGTCGGCGGTGCGGGCGAGTTCGTCCAGGCGCCCGCCCGCCAGTTGACCGAGGTGTTGGTAGTGGGGTGTCAGATGCTCCAGCACCTCGGCCGGTAGGTAGATCCCCAGCAGGTCGCGCAGCCCCTGGTCGGCGGCGAAGAAATCCATGCCGGCGCAATCGGGGGCAATCCAGTCGGAGCCGGTTCGGGAGCGGTCAACCTGATGGTCAAGGGGCATGACATTCCTACTCGCGGTCTAAGCCGGCCGCTTCCATCGCGCATAAATACCGCGCGACAGGGCGATCCGGCTATAGCCCGCGATACCGATTTCAAGGCGGCGCATCAGAATCCCAATGCGTCCTCCGGCACCGGTGTCCAGCGGTCTTTTTCACGACGGACAGGAAGGACTGCGCGGCGGCGTGATGGGTCGCCGGGATCAATGTCAGCAGCGGCCCATCGAAGATATCCGGCCAACGCCGTCCCACCCGCGATCGGCCCCGAGATCGGCACCGACATCCTTCAACCCGCCGGCGGGTCGAACGCCCGAATGGGTGGCAAGGTGCCGTCATACCGCTCGACCTGCACGATCGTGAGCTGCCCGGTACAAGCCTGCGCCAGCCGGGAAGTCCCTGCATCGCGGGTCAGCACATTCGGATTGCCATGCACGCACAAGGGATTGTCCGCTGTGGGATCGATCGGGTCGTACCACGCACCGGTCGCAAGCTGCACAACGCCGGGCCGCACAGCCTCGCTGATCACCGCCCCTGCGAGACAGGCGCCACGATGGTTGAACAGCCTAACCACATCGCCGCCGGCGATCCCCCGGACGGCCGCATCGGACGGATGGATACGCACAGGCTCCCGCCCCCGCACTTTTGACGCCATACTGGTGGCGCCGAAATCGAGTTGACTGTGCAGCCGCGTTGCCGGCTGGTTCGCCACGAGATGCAGCGGGTAGTCACGCATCATCGGGCTACCGAAGCCCTCAACCGGGGGCATCCAGGCCGGATGCCCCGCGCAGTCGTCGTAACCAAACCCGGCGATGGTAGCGGAGGCGATTTCTATCATCCCGGTCGGGGTCGGTAGTTTCCTTGCATCGGGATTATTGCGGAACGCCCTCACGACGCCACCGTCCCAAGGCAGCGTCGGCAACACAAGTTCACCGGCGGCCCAGAATTCTACAAAATCAGGTGCCTCATGGCCTTGCTTCAACAGCGCCGCACGGGTCGGTTCGTAGAGATGCCGCAGCCAATCGCCGGCGGTGCGGCCCTCGGTGAAGCGATCCCGCAACCCCAGCCGCTGCGCCAGATCGGCGAAAATGGAGTAATCGTCCCGTGCCTCACCGTAGGGGGCGGCAACCGGATGCATCGCCACCATCAGCGGATCGTTGGCCGACGCTCCGATATCGGAGCGCTCCATCGTCACCGTCGCGGGGAACACGATGTCGGCATGGCGGGCGGTGGCGGTCCAGACGGATTCATGCACGACGATCGTGTCGGGCCGGGAGAATGCCTCCCGCAGCCGGTTGATATCCTGGTGGTGGTGGAACGGGTTGCCGCCGGCCCAATAGACCAGCTTTATGTCGGAATAGGTCAGACGGCGGCCGTTGAAATCATAGTCCTGCCCGGGGTTCAGCAGCAGGTCGGCGATGCGCGCCACCGGTATCAGGTCCGGCACCTTGTTCAGGCCCTGCGGCAATGTCGGCAACGGCACCGCCAGCGCCGGTTTGCCGACATTCGCCAGCGAACCCATCGCATACACGAATCCACCGCCGGGCAGCCCGATCTGACCCAGCATTGCGGCCAGCACGACGCCCATCCATACCGGTTGCTCACCATGCTCGGCGCGCTGCAGGGATTGGGCGCAGGTGATCAACGTGCGCTTGCCGGCCGCCTGCCGAGCAATCGCTCGGATAGTTTCGGCCGGGATGTCGCAGATAGCGGACGCCCAGCCGGCATCCTTGGGATCAGGACCGTTCAGGTACGTGTCGAACTCCGCCCAACCAACGCAATATCGCTCCAGGAAGGCTTTATCGTGCAGGCCCTCGGCTACCAGGGTGTGGGCAATGCCCAGCATCAACGGAACATCGGTACCGGGGCGAATCGGATGCCACCCGGCTTCCACCTGATCGGGGAGATCGTCACGCAACGGACTGATTAGATGAAATTTTGTCCCGCGTCGATGCGCCGCGAGCAAGCTATCGCGCGCGACGTGCTGACTGGTGCCGCCACTGCTGACACTGGTGTTTTTCAGTGGCAATCCGCCGAATGCCAGGACAACATCGGTCTCGGTGGCCAGTTCGTGCCAGCTCACGTTCTCCCGCCCGGCGGCTTCCTGCGATCCGATCACATGCGGCAGGATCACTGCCGCCGCGGCGGAGCTATAGGTGTTGACTGACTTTACGTAGCCGCCGAGGACATTGAGGAAGCGGTGAACCTGGCTTTGCGCATGGTGGAAGCGCCCGGCGCTGGACCAGCCGTACGATCCGCCGAAAACCCCCTTGCCGCCGTGTTGCGCATAGACCCGGCGTAGTTCTTCCGCCGCCAGATCGAGCGCCTTCGGCCATGACACGGCCACGAAATCCTCTCGCCCACGCTGCCGATCAGGTCCGGGTCCGCGTTCAAGCCATCCTCGCCGCACCATTGGCGTGGCAATCCTTGCGCGATGGGTCAGCGCAGATGGAAGGTTGCCCAGCAACGAAGCCGGGTCAGGATCGCGCGGATGCGGCACGATCTGTATGCCATCGTTGCGACGAAGCACGGAAAACGCGCCCCAATGCGAACTGTGCGGGATCGGCGATCCCGCCGGGTCGATATCCATGGGGCGGTTTGCTCGTTTAAATGGTGTAGTCGAACGCCTGATAGGCCAGATCGCCGAGCGTCTGATCCATTGAGCGGGACGGCTCGTCGCTTTCGACAATCCGCACCACCTTCGCCGGGACACCTGCGACAGTGGCATGCGGCGGCACGGCTTTCAGCACCACCGAACCGGATGCGACGCGAGCGTGTTCGCCAACGACAATGTTGCCGAGGATGGCCGCTCCGGCACCGATCAACACACCCCTTCGGATTTTGGGATGCCGATCACCGGATTGCTTGCCGCTGCCGCCCAGCGTGACGTGGTGCAGCATCGAAACATCGTCGCCGACCTCCGCCGTTTCACCGACCACAAGCCCTGTGGCGTGATCCAGGAAAATCCCGTACCCGAACTTCGCGGCCGGATGTATATCGGTCTGGAACACCTCCGAAGAGCGGCTTTGGAGATACAACGCAAAATCGCGCTCCCCATGATGCCACAGCCAATGTGCCAGCCGGTGCGCCTGGATCGCGTGGAAGCCTTTGAAATACAGGAACGGCTCGATCAACCGCGTGCAGGCGGGGTCGCGGTCCAGAACGGCGGAGATATCCGCCTTTGCCGCCTCAACCAGGCAACCGTCGTCTTCGGCCGCCTTGCCGAAGGCCTGCACGATGATCGGCAGGGAGATGACATCGTTCTTCAGCCGCACGGCGACGCGATGGAACACCGCTGCCGCAAAGCTGGGCTGATTCAGGATGGAGTCGAAGAACAACGACGCCAATTTGGGTTCGCGCTCATAAGCCTGTTCGGCTTCCTGGCGCAGGCGCGCCCACAGCGCATCGGTTTCGGACGCGGCCTCGTCAGGATGAACCAGCATCAGGTGGCACGGGCTTGGGCGCATTTCGGTGAATCCCGCGAGTTAACGGCGTTCGACAGAGAACATTTGGACCTACATGTTCGGATGAAGGGGGGCTTCGTCAACTCCCTATCGACTGGCTGTGGCTCCATTTTGCGTGGTGTCATTGGTACCGGCGCCTCCTGATCCTGTCATCCCATTGGTTTCATTTTAGTTTCCGGCATGGGCATAGCCGGACTGATATGCCGGTCCGGCATGCGTCGTGGAGCCAGCCCGGGAATTCAAAGGGTATCGGAGTCATGATTTGGCACCGGACCACCGCGCTGACCCATCTCTCCGAAATGCTTTGGAGGGGCGGTAAGGGTCAGCAGCAGGCCGTTACCCCGATCACCATGCGGCTCATGCGTCTATGGCGACTCGCCCACCGTATCGGCCGCATGCGCCCGGCGGTCTCCTAACGCCTTTGGATGTCCGGCGGTTGTGTCAGCCTGCGTCTGTCGTTCTGATTGTGCATTGACAATGGCCCCGAACAACGCGACGAACGCGGAAAGATAAAGCCAGGTCAGCATCACGACGACACCACCGAGCGAGCCGTAGGTTTTATCGTAGCTGTTGAAGTGGGCGACGTAGATGGAGAACCCTAACGAACCCAACAGCCACAGAAATGTGGCGGCAATGGCGCCCGGGGAAACCCAGCGCCAATGCGGCGGATGACGGTCGGGTGCGTAACGATACAGTGCGGCCAGACCAAACATGACAAACGCGATCAAGATCGGCCATTCAAATATCAGCACGAGCCATTGCGTCAGACTACCCAGCCCGACGAACTGGATGGCGGCCGGCAGCAACCCGACCAGGGCGATGATCACTGTGCCGCCAATCAGCATCGCCACCGTCAGTCCGATCGCTATAAAATTGAGTTTGAAGAAACCGCGTGTTTCTTTTTCATCGTAGGCAATGTCGAGCGCGTTGATCAGTCCGCTCATGCCGCGCGATGCGCTCCAAAGTGCCAGAACCAACGCGACCCCAGCACTGACGCTGAGCGATCCGCTCGGTGCGCTGACCAGTTTGTGGAGTTCTTCGCCGATCATCTTCGTACTTTCTTGCGGCAGAATGTTCGATAGTGCAGCCACCTGGCGCTCCACTTGTTGCGGGTCCAGCAGCAGTCCATAGATCGATACCAGTGCCGCCAATGCCGGAAACAGCGCGAGCAGCACAGCGTATGTCACCCCGCCGGCGACCAGGAAGATATTGTTCGCCGAAACCTCCTGCCACGACCGGACCAGGATGTCCTTCCACCCCGGCATCGGAATTTGATGCGGCGACGTGGCGGAGCGGCCCCTGTTTTGTTGCGGCGGCAGTGGCTGGCCGGCGCGCTGCGGCACGATCGCATCGAGGTCGCGCTTCAACTGTTTCAGACGAGGCGACAGGCTCATGCGGGAATTCCTTCTGGCTGAAGGGAACAACGGCCGCCGCACCGTTCCGGTTTCGCCGCTTGATTTCCGCGATATTGTATCAGTGCGGGTCATTCGATTACCCAATGGGATCGTGTCGTTAAGTCAGAGCCAAAGGTGCCTGGCCCGCGCCGGACTTAGCCGGCTCCAGTAGTTCCGGGCCATCGTTCCGAACGTTGCCGACCCGCTTGTCCACTGGCCATAGCCGCAACACACCCTCCGCCGACGGCCGCAGCAGTGTCGCCGGATCGGTATCGTCCTCGCCCATCCAGACGGGCCAATCGGATTTCTCCAGGATAACGGGCATGCGAGTGTGCAACACACTCATCTGGGCGTTCGCCGTGGCCGTCAGGATGGCAAACGTGCGGAGGATGTCGCCCTCGGGAGAACGCCAACCCTCCCATATCCCGGCAAAAGCCAACGGGTCTCCGTCGGCGCGGGCGATGGCATAAGGCGTCTTTCCCGCTGCCCCCGCCTGCCATTCGTAGAACGCGGCGGCCGGGACGATGCAGCGGCGTTTGGCGAAGGCGCTGCGAAACATGCCGGATGTCGCGACGGTCTCGGCCCGGGCATTAACCGGGCGGCGCGCCTCCTTCAGTATTTTTGCGAACGCGGGCACAAACCCCCAGGTCAGAAGGTCGAGGTGCCGGTCGCCGCTTTCCGGGTGCCGTCTCACCACGGGTGCGTTCATTGCCGGCGCCATGTTCCACGTCGGCTTCAGGTTCGGCAGTGGATTTTTCGTGCCGAACAGGCGCGCGATCAGGTCGGGCGGTAGGAAGCTGGCATAACGTCCACACATCCGTGGAAGATTGCGCGTAAGGCAGCGATTGGGAAAGCCCCTGCCATGCTTCGTAATTTTGGCCCGGGTAGCGTAGCGCGATTCACCTCATGAAAGAAAACAGTGCATGCGCCGTTTCGTAGCCGTGGTTTTGCTGATTGGAATCGCGTTTACCACCACCGCCTGTGTCATTAAAAAACCCGGACCCGGTGACGCCGGCTGATGCTGCCCGCATCCGTATCGCTGCCGCTAAGGCGACGCCCGCGATGACGGGATCGGGCAGCCCCGACCCAACCAGAGCAGCAATATTCGGGCGTTGCCTAAGCGGTCGGGACAATCGCAGCATCGTTACACACAGCAGCCGGATTTGGAGCCGTTAGCAGGCCAGTCGGAGTGCCACATCCGGGCGATCCGATATCCATCCGTCCACGCCCCAGTCGATAAGCCGGCGCATATCGGCCGGCTGGTTGACGGTCCAGGGCAGGATAAGCAAACCGAGCGCGTGCGCCTCCTTAACCAGGGCTTCGGTCAGGTCAGTGTAATCGGGAGCCCAGATCGGTCCACCCTCCGCGGCAACGGCTTCCGGGACCGATCCGACCGGTGCGGCGCAGTCCCACCACAGCGCGGCATTTCGGATTGTTTCCGGTCGCGTAAGCCATGCGAGCCTGATGTCCGGGCATACTTTGCGAACGTGACGTTGCACCCGCCAATCGAACGATTCCATGACAACCCTGGCGGCCGCGCCACACATGGAGATTACCGCCAGCGTTGCGTCTGTAAGGACTTCTGAAGACGCGGTTCGATCCGGACGCGCGGGATCGGTTTTGACCTCAATGGTAAAGCGGGCATCCGGAAGCGCCGTTAAAACCGTTGCCAGTGTGGGCATGCGGGCACCATCGTGCGGAAGCTGGTCCGGAAACAGGAATGACGTCCGCGATCCCGGCCGGATTCGGCCAACGTCATAGGTGCTCAGTTGGGCGTAGGTCATGGCACGAATCGCCGGACCGCTTTCGTCGAGCCATGCGCCTGATGCGTCGCGCGTGATCTCGGGGTTCAATGCCGGGTCGTGCGAAACAACGGCCACGCCGTCGGCAGACAAACCGACATCCAACTCGAAGGCTTTTACTCCCAAGGCCCGTGCGGCAAGGAACCCTTCCAGTGTATTCTCCGGGAAGAGTGCCCGCGCACCTCGGTGGCCTTGAATGTCGAGCGGTCGCGTCATCGGGTATGTCCTGCTAGGTTCGCTCAGATCATTTTCTAAGGCATTTCCCATGCAATACACCACGCTCGGCCGCACCGGCCTTCAGGTCAGCGTCGCCGGTCTGGGCACCGGCGGCTTCAGCAAGTTGGGCCTGGGCACCGGGCAATCGACAGACCACGCGGCCGGCATCGTCCGCCAGGCAATCGACCTCGGCGTGACCCTGATCGACACCGCCGCGGTGTACGGGACCGAGGAGGTGATCGGCACCGCCCTGCGAGCCGTGCCGCGCGACAGCGTGGTGGTCTGCACCAAAGCGTCGAAACCGGCGGGCGATAAAGCGTTCAGCGTGGAAAAGGTAATCAGCAGCCTGGACGGCTCTTTGAAACGGCTGGGCCTCGATTACGTCGATGTTTTCCAACTTCATGCGGTGCCGGCTGCTGCGTACGGCCATGTCCGGGACGTGATCGCACCGGCGTTGTTGCGGGAAAAGGAGAAAGGCAAGTTTCGTTTTCTCGGCATTACGGAAACCGCACCGAACGATCCGGAACAGCACATGCTGAACCGGGCGATGCAGGACGATCCGTGGGATACGGCGATGGTCGCGTTTCACCTGATGGATCAGGTGGCACGAACGCAGGTGTTTCCTCACACGTTGGCAAACCGGATCGGCACGCTGATGATGTTCGCTGTGCGGAGTATTTTCGCGAGGCCAGCCCAACTCGCCGCGACGATGCGCGAACTGGCGGCGGCCGGTCAGGTTCCGGCGTGGCTGGCCGAGAGCGATCGCCCGTTAGACTTTCTGGTTCATCCCGACGGCGCAAGCAGCCTGACCGATGCAGCGTATCGCTATGTGCGGCATGAACCGGGAGTGGACGTGGTGCTGTTCGGGACCGGAGATGCCGGACACCTGCGAACGAATATCCAATCGATCCTGAAGCCACCGCTACCGGCGGAAGATCGTGCAAAGCTGCAAGACCTGTTCAGCCATCTAAGGGGCGTGGGGTTAGAAGCTCCCCCGCCAGCACGAACCGCCGCAGTCCACCGGCCAACTGCGTAACCAGGAATTACACGAAATATCCACTCATTCGGGGGAGGACCGACGCTGGTTTCCATAGAATGAAAGCACACGCCACAGCTCGGTCGCATGGAAGGCACATGCCTCCAGACCGGTCGGCTCGCCAGAAAAAACCCCAAGGACATGGGCCGCCGAAAAGAACCCACGGGCGGGAATGCCGGGCTGCATCCTGCTCACGCAAAGCGCAGCCAACATCGGGCGACCGGCGGCGACATCGTCCTTCATGAGGGTTTCGAGTGCCTCACCGATGCGATGAATCGTCCCCGGCGGCACAAGCCCGAGGCGGTTTGCGAGATCTTTGTACGTCGTGAGGGTCCCTGTCTGAGCCAGATCCATGAGGGTCTGGCGGAGACGTTCGTTCAACATGCAACACCCATCAAGGCCTGGTTCCGGAGCTGTCCTGGCCGGCGACCTCGCCGGTTGTCGTCAAGATAAGCCGGAACACTCTATCTCGATAACGAAAGGTCAGGCGGCGGCGACCCTCGTCCTCACCAACACCGTTCTCGCTCGTGCTATAGACGATGCCGCGTTGCATCTCGGCCAAAAGCTCCTCAGCCGAAAGTTTGAGACCCCGGGCGACAAGCAGCGCGTCCACCTCAATGGCGATCTCATTCGTTGCGGCGGTCATGAGCAAGCTCGCTCCTTGGTTGTCGGTCGATGCACAGAATGTCCGTTTCGGCAGCCTGGTGTTTGAACCGTTTGGATGCGGTTTTCCCGAGATCCATCGGCTTCCATTGCTCTTCCTTAGTGACGCGCCATCATTGAATACCCAAAGATTGGCGCCTCGCGCGCTGCCATGTTGGTTGGTAATGGCGGGCGATCCATGCCGTACTATGGCCTCGTTCGAGAATAATCGCATCTGAAAAATTGAAAACCAGAGTCAAAGCAACGCACTGGGAAACAAACTCGACGCCGTTACTCCCGGACGGCCCCTATGGTCGTTCCGGCCTATCCGAACAACGGCCAGGGCTGTGCTTCTCCGTGGCACTCCGCGTTCCTCGTTCCTCGTTCTGTCTCCGTGGTGAAAATCGCTTGCTTGCTTGCCCCTGATCGTAAACCCCCGGCAGGGCCACCTATCGCAGCACGGCGCTGGAACAAGTGGCCCGCACGAGTCAGGCTATGACGAAATAACAACGACACCAACCCGCAGCATCATATTGGGGTGGCGCCTAAGTCAGAACTTCGATACCCGCGTTTCCTTCGCGGTGATGAACTCCAGCAACGCCGGCGTACCCGCCTGCGTCTGCTCAATCCCGCGTTGGATCGCCGCCTTGATGTCGCCCGGTTGGGTTACCCGTTCCCCATAACCGCCGAACGCCCGCGCCATCGCCGCATAATCCCCGGAAATGTCGGTGGAGCGGTATTTCTCCGTCGAAATCGGCATCACCTTCAGCTCGATCGCCATAGAGAAATTGTTGAGCAGGATCGACAGGATGGGGATGCGCTCACGGACGCACGTCTCGAAGTCCATGCCGGTGAAGCCGATCGCCGCGTCGCCCCACAGGTTGATGCACAGCTTGTCCGGTTTCGCCAGCTTGGCACCCATCGCCAAACCCAACCCCATGCCCAACTGGGTCGTCTTGCCCCAACCGATATAGGACAGCGGTTCGGTGGACACCCAGAACGGCGAGATCTGATCGCGCGGGCTGCCGGCATCGTGGGTGATGATCGTGTTCTTCACATCGACCGTGTTCATCAGTTCCCAGATCACACGATACGGACTGAGCGGTGATTCGTTGGAGTGCAGCAGCGGATTCCACTGCTCCATCCACTCCGCACGCACAGCGGTGATCTCGGCCACGACCGGCGCCGGATCGCGATTGGCCTTGATCGTCTGCCGCAGTTCGC
>JANXLQ010000095.1 GCA_025355085.1 Rhodopila sp. | reverse complement strand
GCCACCCACGACTTTGCTTGTTTCGGCCCAGAAAGTCGTGGGTGGCCGGGCCAAGCCCGGCCATGACGAAAGGGAAAACTCTCCCTGCGTTAAGTCTTATCCAGGTAAGGATGGGGCCAAGCCCGGCCATGATACATTGGTAAAAACCGAGCTTCACCGAACGAAGTCAGGCGATAAAGGACTAGGCCACACCGATATGGTGAGAGTTAATTTCGACGAACCCGCATCGCTCGTCTTTCTCGATCCACCCTATGGTCAATCCCTTGTCTCACGAGCACTGGCCCGACTGCGAGACGTCGGGCGCATAAGCCCCGCCGCGCTGATCATCGCGGAAACTGGTCGCGACGAAACCTGGGTTCCCGACCAGTCGATATTAGCCGAACGCCAACATGGCGCCGCGCGAATCCTGATCTTCCGGGCCTCCTGAACTGCGTCGGGCGAAGGCCAAGTCAGTAGCTGCGTGGCAGCCCCAGCACATGCTCCGCCAGATACGATAAGATCAGGTTCGTGCTGATCGGGGCCACCTGATACAGCCGGGTCTCCCGGAATTTCCGTTCGATGTCGTATTCCTCGGCGAACCCGAACCCGCCGTGGGTCTGGATGCAAGCCTCCCCGGCGGCCCATGAGGCCTCTGCTGCCAGCATTTTCGCCATGTTGGCTTCCTCGCCGGGAGTCTCCCCCGCCTCAAACTTCGCGCACCCGGACTGGACCATCAGTTCCGCCGCGCGCATTTGCGCGTAGGCGCGGGCGAGCGGGAACTGGATTCCCTGGTTCTGACCGATCGGCCGGCCGAATACCTTGCGATCCCGCGCATAGTCCGACGCCTTCCGCAGGAACCACTTCGCATCCCCAACGCACTCGGCCGCGATTAGCAGCCGTTCGGCATTCATGCCGTCCAGGATGTACCGGAAACCCCGCCCTTCGACCCCCACCAGGTTCTCCGCCGGGACGACCATGTTGTCGAAGAACACCTCGGTCGAGTTATGGTTCATCATCGTCCGGATCGGCCGGATCGTCAGGCCGTTCCCCAGCGCCTGCCGCATATCGACGATGAACGTGGACAGCCCCTCGGTCTTCTTGGCCGTCTGGTCCTTCGGCGTCGTCCGCGCCAACAGCAGCATCAGATCCGAATGTTCCGCTCGGCTTGTCCAGACCTTCTGCCCGTTAACGATGTAATTATCGCCGTCCTTCCGGGCGAACGTCCGCAACGACGTTGTGTCCGTCCCGCTGGTTGGCTCCGTCACGCCGAACGCCTGTAGCCGGAGTTCGCCCGTCGCGATTTTCGGCAGATAGGTCTGCTTTTGTTTGTCGTTACCGTGCCGCAGAATAGTGCCCATGATGTACATCTGGGCATGGCAGGCCGCACCGTTGCAGCCCTCGGCCTGAACGGTTTCCAGGATCGCGGCCGCTGCGGATAAAGGAAGCCCGGCGCCGCCGTATTCCTCGGGGATGAGGGCACCAAGGTAGCCGCCTTCAGTCAAGGCCCGTACAAACTCCGTCGGGTAGCCGCGTTCCTGATCCAGCTTCCGCCAATACTCGCCGGGGAACTTCGAGCAAAGTTTCCGGACCTCTTCGCGAATTTCCGCGTGCGGGTCGGCGTGCAGCGTTTCTTTCATGGTGGTCTCCCGAGCAAACGTGTGATTAGGCTGATTGCCCGAGGGCGGGCAACTTGCAAAGGGGGGCAGGTGCATGGCAGCCAGCGTCGGGGTGGGCGCTTGCCGGATGGTGGGAAAGTGCTGTTATCCCGCTCACGAAGACCACAAATCCAAAGGATGACCCCGATGCCGGCAGGCGAACCCTTGGCGATCTCCCCCTTCGTCCAGTTCCATAACTGGATGGCGGACGCGGAGACGTCCGAATTGAACGATCCGAATGCGATGACCGTCGCGACAACAACCCTGGACGGCCGCCCTTCGGTGCGAATCCTGCTGCTGAAGGGCGTGGATGACCGAGGGTTCGTCTTTTACACCAACAAGGAAAGCCGCAAGGGCGACGAACTCGCCGCGAATCCCAACGTCGCACTGTTATTCCACTGGAAGTCGCTGCGCCGGCAGATACGGATCGAGGGAACTGTCGAGTCTGTGACCGACGCCGAAGCGGACACCTATTACGCATCCCGTCCGCGTATTTCCCGTCTGGGTGCCCGGGCATCGGCGCAATCCCGCCCGTTGCCCGAAAGAGCGGTCCTCGAAGCCCGCCTCGCTGAAATGGAGCAACGATTTCCGGGCGAAATCCCGCGCCCCGGCTACTGGTCCGGCTACAGAGTTTTGCCGGAGACCTTCGAATTTTGGCAGGACATGCCATATCGTTTACATGACCGTATAGTTTACCGCCGGGACGCAACCGGGGCCTGGGGGCAGACCAAATTGTTCCCCTAGCCGTCGCATCCTTGCGAAGATACTTGCAACGTAAACGCAAACCTGCATTGCTATATACGCAACCCATTGAAGGAGCTGAATATGGCGATACGTAAGCTTCTGCTTCCCCTGACCGGGACCGCGGCCGGTGAAGCCGCCCTCGCGACCGCCTTAACGATTGCCCGCCGATGGAATGCCCATGTGCTGGCGTTACACGTCCGCGTGGACAGCCGTGACGTCGCCCCTTTGGCCGGCGAGGGCCTGTCGGGAGCGATGATCGAGGAGATGATGTCAGCCACTGAAAAAGAGAGCAACGACCGGGCGCATGCGGTTCGCTCGATGTTCGAGCGTTTCGTGGCGCGTCATGAGGTTGCTGTCCAAGAGGCCCACGCCGGGTCGGATCACGCCACCGCCAGCTTTGCGGCTGTCACCGGCCGGGAAGAGGATATTGTTGCCCAGCAGGCTCGGCTCGCCGATCTGACGGTGGTGCCGCATCCCGATGCCGGGGAGGATGTTTCCTCTTCTGACGCCCTCCATGCGGTGTTGTTCGATTCCGGGCGCCCGGTCTTGATCTCGCCGCAGGTCGCGCCGGCGCAGATTGGCACGCGGGTGTGTCTGGCGTGGAACGGGACGGCTGAATCGGCCTCTTCCGTCCTGGCGGCGATGCCGTGGATGCAGCGTGCCGAGGGGGTGGCTATTCTTTCCGCCGATGGGTATCAGAGGCGGGGGCCGGGCGCACACGATCTCACAGCCTATCTGGCTCTCCACGATGTTCACGCTGAAATTATCACGTTCAAATCGGTCGGCGGGTCGGTTGGCGCCGGTCTGCTTGCCTCAGCCGCCGCGTTCGGCTGCGACTTGCTGTCGATGGGGGCTTACTCCCACTCTCGCCTTCGGCAACTGATACTAGGCGGCGTGACGCGGCATGTATTGGAGCATTCGACCTTACCGGTGATGATGAACCGGTAGCGTCGCGCCTTCCGGCGTTCCGGGGTCTTAACGCGACCCGAGTGCCAAATAACTGAAAGTTTAGAAAAGCTTCTCTTGGGGGCCGAGTTTGACAATCACGTCGCTCGGCTCCGCAAGGTTAAGCATTGCCCGGGCGCGCTCATCGAGCGTGTCGGGGTTCAGGTGTCGCGCACGCAGGCCGACGACTCGCGTTTCCCAGCCGTCTCGTTCGGCTTTGGCTGTTGCTTGGTCGGCAGCCACCTGGCGCAGCAGATCCTGCCGTTGGCCGAACGCAACTAAACCACGATCGCCTTGTGTGGCGTTCCAGCCGAAATAGCCTGTAATAGCCAGGAAAACCGCAGGCGCGATCATGCTCCTGGCCCGTCGCTTCATTTCACTGGCAAGTGACATCGCGTGCTCCAAGGGTTCGTCGAGGATTCTAGCGCAGCGCCGGGCGGTTCGGGAACGAAAAAGCCGCTAAGTTGCCGAATTTTCGTCATTTCTCAGGTCTAGATCAATTGAAACGGCAAGCGGAAATTTGAACTCAGGAGGCTTTCATGCGAATTCGCATTTTTATTTTGGCTGCGGTGTGTGCGTCGATCGGGTTCGGAGCCGCGGCTCCGGCATTTGCCGATGACGATTGGCGCCGTCATGACCGGCAGGAGTGGCGCGAACATGAATGGCGCGACCACGAACAGCGTGAGCACGATTGGCGCCACCATGAGGCTTTCGACCGCGAGCAGAGAGCGCGCCAGCGTTGGGAGTTCCGTCAGGCGCCGCCATTCATGGTCCTGCCGGGTTACGGTGCCTACCCGCCACCGCCGGGCTACTATGGCAATCCAGGTTACGTTCGCTAACCGGAGAACTGTCATTTTGTCAGTCCGGGTGAAATGGCGCTTCATTGCGCGTTGACAGGACTGGGCGCCGAACGCATCGTCCGACCGATTTCAAAATCAGGAAACGGCCCAGCGATGTCTCAGCACAGCCTTCAAAAACCGATCGAAGACCTTTGGGAACATCGGGACACTCTATCCTCTTCGACCAAAGGCGAGGCGCGCGATGCGGTAGAGGCCGCTCTCGATGCCTTGGACAAGGGTACCGTGCGTGTTGCCGAAAAAGGTGACTCCGGATGGCAGGTCCATCAGTGGCTCAAGAAGGCCGTGCTGATGTCGTTCCGCCTGAACGACTCGGGACCGATGGAAGGACCCGGTGGCGCGCCGGTGTGGGACAAAGTGCCGATGAAATTCGCCGGTTGGGGTGAAAACCGCTTCAAGGAAGCTGGATTCCGCGCTGTTCCTGGCGCTGTCGTGCGCCGCTCCGCGTTCATCGCGCCGGGTGCGGTCTTGATGCCGAGCTTCGTTAATGTGGGTGCCCGCGTTGGGCAGAACACGATGGTGGATACCTGGGCAACGGTGGGAAGCTGCGCCCAGATCGGCGCCAACTGCCATTTGTCCGGCGGGGTTGGCATCGGCGGTGTGTTGGAGCCGTTGCAGGCCAATCCGGTGATCATCGAAGACGATTGCTTCGTCGGCGCGCGATCTGAAGTCGCCGAGGGCGTTATCGTCGAACGTGGCAGTGTGCTGTCGATGGGGGTGTTTATCGGCGCCTCCACCAAAATCATCGATCGCGCCACGGGCGAAATCTTCATGGGCCGGGTGCCTGCCTATTCTGTGGTTGTGCCGGGCTCCTTGCCGGGTAAGCCGTTACCGGATGGATCGCCGGGTCCGTCGCTGTATTGCGCGGTCATCGTGAAGATCGTGGACGCCCAGACGCGCGCCAAGACCTCCATCAACGAGTTGTTGCGCGATTGAGCGATTTTCTCGACCCCCTGCCGTTGGCGCAGCTACTGATACGCTGCGCCTCGGTAACCCCGGCTGACGGTGGCGCACAAGCTGCGCTGACCGGTATGCTGAGCCGGCTGGGTTTTACGGTCCATCGCCTGCGGTTTGGTGAGATCGAAAACATCTTTGCCCGCCTGGGCACCGGCGCTCCGCACATCTGTTTCGCCGGCCATACCGACGTCGTGCCGGTGGGGGCCGCGAATTGGCGCACCGATCCGTTCGGCGGCGAGGTGCGCGAAGGTGTGCTTTACGGGCGTGGCGCCTGCGACATGAAGGGTGCGATTGCTGCTTTCGTCTCCGGTGTGGCGCAACATCTGGAGCATGGGGCGCTGAAGGGATCAATCAGTTTCCTGATTACCGGAGACGAGGAAGGCCCGGCGACCGACGGCACCGTGAAGGTGTTGGAGTGGATGCGCGCCAACGATCAGGTCCCGGATTTCTGTCTGGTGGGAGAGCCAACCTGCCCGGTGAAGCTGGGCGACATGGTCAAGATCGGCCGGCGCGGCAGCGTCAACATGAAGATCGAGTTGCATGGCACACAAGGCCATGTGGCATACCCTCATCGCGCCGACAATCCGATCCATCGTCTGATTCGGGCGTTGGATGCATTGACATCGGCGCCTGTGGACGCCGGCACGGACTGGTTCGAACCGTCGTCGCTACAGGTGGTCAGCATCGATGTGGGGAACGGGGCCACAAACGTCATACCCGCGTCTGCCCGAGCGGCACTGAATATCCGGTTTAACGATGGACACAGTGGTGCGTCGTTGACCGCCTGGGTGCGGGCAACGCTCGCGCGGTATGCGGATCGGTTCGACCTGGAGTCTTCGATCAGCGGCGAGTCGTTCGTCACCAAACCCGGCCCATTCGTCGATATTCTGCGGAATGCGATCAAGGGCGCCACCGGGATCGATCCCAAACTGGACACCGGCGGCGGAACGTCCGACGCGCGCTTCATCGCCAATTACTGTCCGGTCGCGGAGTTCGGGTTGGTTGGCGCGACGATGCATCAGACCGACGAATGCGTGCCGGTGGCGGAATTGCGAGAGCTCGCGCGGATATATCGGGATATTCTCGCGGCCTTCCTGGCATGAGTCAGGACGGAGTTGCGCGGAAAAGCGTCATAGTGGGGATTATGCGCATCGCCCGAGGGCGAGCCGATGGCATTGGATTATTTGGCTCCAGCGCCCGGGCCTATCTGTCCAGCCTCGCCCCGCTGGTTGCCTTTCCGTTGGTCGGGGCGGTCACCGCGATTTATTCGGATGGGCCACGGCAGGCGTTGACCGATTTGGCGATGATGCTGTGCGCCCTGCTGACCCCGGCGGTCGTGTCCTATGAACTGGCCCGCCTGTGGAAGCGGGAAGAATTTTGGACGCGTTTCGCCACGGCCTTCAACTGGTGCGAGTGGATACTGCCGGTCCTTGCCTGCCTGCTTTTGATTCCACTGAGTCTGGCCATCGCCCTCGGCCTGAATGAAAGAACGGCCGGCAGCGTTTGGATAGGATGTCTCGGGCTTTACGGAATATGGTTGCATTGGTTTTTGGCGCGCAACGCACTGGGTCTGTCCGGATTTCGGGCCGGGGTGCTCGTTCTGGTGGTTAACTTTGGGACCGTCCTTACCGTCATGGGACCCCGTTTCCTGGCTGACCGTCTGGGATGAGTTTGGTGTTAGCCGTGACATCCGGACTTCATGCCGCATTGCGGCTGGCGGGCGGCAACGCTGACGGTGTCGTGCTGGTGCGGGGCGATCAGAAAACAATCGCGCGCAGCTTCTGGGCGATCGCACTGTGTTTGCCGGCGGTGATCGGGCGTTTATCGATGTCCTGGGTGGACGCCGGAGTACCAGCGGATGCGGCTCACCTGATCGGGCGGGAAGTGATCGTCTTCGTGGTCGGGTGGCTGGTGTTTGTCGAGCTAACCCACCGGTTGACGCCGCTGATCGGCAGGGCGGACCAGTGGGGCCGGTTCGTCGTGATATGGAACTGGTGCAATGTGATCGAGGGCCTGCTCGTGGTCATTGGCGGCATTCCCGGAACACTCGGCGCTCCGGAGATCGTCGCGCAAGCGTGTGAGTTGGTCACCATTGGCTGGGCGCTGTGGTTGGAGTGGTATGCGACGCGTTTGACGTTGGGCCTGAGACCGATGGCGGCTGTGTCGCTGGTTCTGTTGGATCAGTCGATCGGAATATTGCTGGCGTCACTGGCTTTTTCGTTGAGCCTCTGAGTTCGGCCGGGTCTGCCCGGAAAATGGATCGTCCGGGTAGCCCACGCGGATCAAGGTCAGACCATCCGGCGGCGCGGTCGGGCCGGCAGCGGCGCGGTGCCTGGCCTCCAACGCCGCTGTCACCCGCTCCAGCGGCCAGGTTCCGTCGCCCACCAGTTTAAGAGTGCCGACGAAATTCCGCACCTGATGATGAAGGAAGCTGCGCGCCTCGGTTTCAATCTCGATTATGTCGCCGCGCCGGGTGACGTCCAAACGTTCCAACGTTCGTACCGGCGATCTGGCCTGGCAGGAGGCCGCGCGAAAGGATGTGAAATCGTGATGGCCGACCAGGAGTTGAGCAGCGGTATGCATCGCGCCGGTGTCGAGCGGGGCAGGGACATGCCAAACCCGGTCACGCATCAATGCCGGACGGCTCCTGCGGTTGAGGATGCGGAAGCGGTACGCTCGCTGGTCGGCGGAAAAGCGCGCACTCCAGTCCCCGGGCACCACTACGGCGCTCAGTACGGCCACGGGATGCGGTTTCATGTGGTAATTCAATGCTTCCCGCACCGATTTTGCACTGTGACGGTCGGGAAGGTCCATGTGTGCGACCTGACCCTCGGCGTGAACTCCCGAATCGGTTCGGCCGGCGGCCACGCTTGCAACCGGCTGGCCGCTGTTCAAATGGGTGGCGGCCCGTTCGAGCACGGCCTGCACCGACAGACCATTGACCTGGCGCTGCCAGCCAACGAATGGGGTGCCATCGTATTCCAGAAGCAGCGCCCAACGAGTCATCGTCCGAGAACCGTGCCGGGTGAGACGGCGTGGCCTCGCAGAAACGCATCGGCCTCTAAGGCTCCACGTCCGGGAAGCTGGATTTTCGTCAACCTGACTGCCCCGGTCCCACAGGCGACGGTCAGGTTCGCAGCCAGCACGGTTCCCGGTTGCCCGAAGCCTTCGGCGGGTTGGGCCGCAAGGATTTTCAACGGTACGCCGGCCAGGGTCGTGAACGTGCCGGGCCATGGATCGAAGGCGCGAATTTGGCGGTCGATGACCACGGCTGACTTGCTCCAGTCAATCCGCCCATCCTCGCGGGACAATTTAGGGGCGTAGGTTGCATCGGCTTCGGCCTGCCGGACCGGTGGAGGCGTCGATGCGACGGCTTGCAGGATCAAATCCGCACCGATCGCCGCCAAAGCGTCGTGCAGGATCGCTGTCGTGGTCTCTGGCGTGATCGGCACGCTTTTGCGCAGCAACATGGGGCCGGTATCAAGGCCGGCATCCATCTGCATGATGGTAATGCCGGTTTCAGTATCACCGGCGTATATCGATGCCTGGATCGGCGCCGCACCCCGCCACCGGGGCAGCAGGCTCGCATGGATGTTCAGGCATCCTCGTTTGGGTGCATCCAGCATCGATTGGGGTAGAATCAGGCCGTAAGCCGCGACGACGGCTACATCGAGATCGAGGGAGGCGAAGTCGCTTTGTGCCTGTAGGTCTGTTCTGAGACGAGCCGGGCTATGAACCGGCAAGCCGAGTTCATCCGCGGCAACATTGACGGGGCATCGGCGGATCGATTGTCCGCGGCCGGCCGGCCGGGCCGGCTGGCAATAGACCGCTACAATTGTATGCTCGGCGCCGTAAAGTGCTTTTAAGGCCGGCACGGCGAAGTCCGGACTGCCCATGAAGGCGATACGCATGATGCTAACGGGTCCGCTCGTCTTGCTTAACCCGTTGTTCCTTGGCGAGCCGGCGCATAATCATGTTGCGCTTCAGCGCGGACAGGTGATCGACGAACAGCACGCCGTCCAGGTGATCGATCTCGTGTTGCAGGCATGCCGCCAACAGGCCATCGGCTTGTAGTTCCCGCTTCGCCCCGGTTTCGTCCCAATAACGCACCTTCACGCGGGCAGGACGGCTGATCTCCGCATACTGGCCGGGCAGGGACAGGCAACCTTCCTCGCGTATCGCCAATTCCTCGCTTGCCAGCATGATCTCGGGATTGATGAGGCTGTACGGCTGCCGCTTGTCGTTCGGCATCAGATCGATGACGATAAGGCGCACGCTTTGACTGATTTGCGGGGCGGCCAAGCCGATGCCGGGGGCGTCATACATGGTGGCGAACATGCGCGGAATCAGGTCGCGAATCAGGTCGGAGTCGGCCGGCTTCACCGGACGGGCGCGGGTTTTCAGGATTTGATGCGGGGCGATCAGGATCGGCAGTAAGCCAATCGCTGTTGAATGTGTGTTGTTGCTCATGGTTCCGCTGCATCTAGCGGTGCGGTGGGCGCCAATCAACTCCGGCTGTCACGGTGAACACTATATTCCCCTTGCAAGTCGGCCCAACGGTGCCAAGATGTTTTGAAGCCAGGATGCCTCAGCAGGGTTCTGGTATTCGCTTCGCTCGTAGGAGGGGGCCATGACCACCCGAATGTTTACGTCGCCGCTATTTCTGGGATTCGACCACCTCGAGCAAATTCTCGAACGTGCGTCCAAAACGTCTTCGGACGGATACCCGCCCTATAACATCGAGCAAATCAGCCCGACCGGGTTGCGCATTACGCTTGCGGTTGCGGGGTTTACGATGGACGATCTTCAGATCACCCAGGAAGACAATCAGTTGGTCATCCGGGGACGGCAGACCGACGACAGCCAGGGCCGGGTGTTTCTGCATCGCGGCATCGCCGCTCGGCAGTTCCAACGCTCGTTTGTGTTGGCCGAGGGGATCGATGTCAATGGTGCCTGGCTGGATAATGGCCTGCTTCATATCGATCTCGCCAAGCCGCAGCCAGAGGTTCGCGTGAAGACGATCCCGATCACGCGCAATATGTCGGCGACGGCCTTGCGGCCGAACGGGGCCGAAATGGGCACCGTAGTGGAGAGCAAGGCGGAATGACGAAGCGGCGTCCGATGGACCCGCGCGTGGAAGATATCGACGGCGCTTTTGAAAGGCTGTCGCAAATGAGGAGTACAGAAGCCATGAACATGAACTCAAATGACCAGACCGATGTCGCCGCTCCCGTTCAGGAGGTTGTTACATTCGATGTACGGCACTTATCGGAGCAGCAGCTTGCAGCCCTCGGTGTTTCGCACATCGCCTATGTTAAACCGGTGATGGTGAATGGAGTGCAAGGATTTGCGATTCACGCTGCCGATGGCACGCCGATGGCGGTCGCAGGCAACAGGGATGTCGCTTTGGCGGCCGTGATGCAGCACGAGATGCTGGCGCTTTCGGTTCACTAAAGCCGGTTGGTTTGGGTGGCCGATGCCACCCAAACCGGTTTCATTCCTTCGCTTTGAGCAAGTCGCGGATTTCACCCAACAGCAGTTCGGATTTCGTGGGGCCGGCTGGTTCAGCCGCCTTTCCGACAATCAGCTTCGACAGGCCTTTGACCATCCAGAAGATTGCGAAGCTGACGATCAGGAACTGGATAATCGCGTTGATGAACAAGCCGGCGTTCAGGGTTGCGGCGCCAGCTTTTTGAGCGTCGGCAAGGGTGACGTAATGCTGACCGTTGAGTGAGTAAAAGACGTTCGAGAAATCCACGCCACCGGTGAGCAGACCGAGCAGGGGATTGAAGACATCTTTTACCAAGCTGCCGACGACGCCGGTGAAGGCCGCGCCGATGATGACGCCGACTGCCAGATCGACCACGTTTCCGCGCATGATGAAGTCGCGGAACTCGGTTAGCCAGGTGGGTCTTTTGGGCGAGAGCATATCGTTGAGTCCTCCAGACAAGAGATTACCGGACACTGGGAATCTCTTTTTGGAGGATTTCTCATGAGTTGGCGACACCTGGACGACCGTCGCCGCCACCTGTCGCGATGGATTGACAACCGGTCATGTTCCGCCGGTAACGAAGCTTTGAATGAGGCTACCCGCGACCAGACGCCATCCATCGATCAGTACGAAGAAAATGAGCTTAAAGGGCAGTGAGACGGCGCTGGGTGGAAGCATCATCATCCCGAGGCTCATCAGCACGCTGGCGACGACAACGTCGATGATCAGGAACGGCAGAAAGAGTAGGAATCCCATTTCGAAGGCTCGTCGTAACTCGCCGACGATGAACGCAGGCACGAGGGCGCGCCATGAGATGGACGCCTGGTCTGGCGACGGGGGTAAATGGCCAAGGTCCTGGAAAAAATTGAGATCGTCGTCTCGGACGTTGTCAGCCATGAAGGTGTGAAATGGCTCCACCGCAAGCCGCAGTCCCTCGATTTCCGTGACGCGCCCTTCGGTCATCGGCTGAATTCCGGCGGTCCAGGCTTGGGTCATTGCCGGTTCCATGACGAAGAACGACAGGAACAGGGCCAACCCGATCAGGATGACGTTGGGAGGGGTGCCTTGGGTACTCAGCGCACTGCGCAGCAGCGACAATACAATCACGATCCTCGTAAATGCCGTTGTCATCACCAGCAGGCTTGGTGCCAGGGACAACAGGGTGACGAGGGCGGTGAGTTGGACAATCCGAGCGGTTGCGCCGGCCTGGCCGGGGGCGCCGAGATCGATGTTGACGGACTGGCTATGCCCGGCGGCTGGTATCAAAACGATCAAGGTTAGGAATATCCACAGGAAAACCCTCATGGGTCTTGCATCCAGCCGATCACGACGTCCTGTCCCCCACCCGTAAGCAGTACCACCTGCCGTTGGCCGCATTGCACGAGATGAATGCGGCGGCGCGGGTCCAGGGCAATGGATTCCCGCAAAACCAGCAGTCGCCCCGGTCGTGGCTGTGACCTCCACAGGCTGAATTGGAAAAGCCGGGTTGCTGCCCCGATCAGCGCGAGGACGCCGAGCAGTGCGCCGATGACCAGCAATATCGGTTGCACGGTCATCTGGCCGGCCGATTTGCGGCTGACGCCTTCAGTAATGGTAAGGAAGCTGCATTGGTTCGCATGCAGCTATTTGAGGGTATGGGGGTTAAGAAATACTTAATGCCGGTTCTTAACTTTTTGTTAACCTTTCTCCGTCAGATTGGGGTTATGGACCCCTCCCAAATTGGCTTGTTCGATCTAGCGGCAAAGCGTCTTGCCTGGACCGCCCAACGGCAGGGCGTGTTGGCGGCGAATATCGCGAACGTCAATACACCTGCATTCCAAGCGCGCGATATCCAATCATTCGATCGTATTTTGTCAGGGACTGGCGCGATCGAGCCGGCGAGGACTCAGCCTAACCATTTGGCCGGAACGGCAGCAGGCGGGCTGTCGTCTTTACTCATCGATCCGGCGAAAGCGCGGGCGCTTGACGGCAATACCGTGGCACTGGACCAACAGTTGACGAAGGTTGCCGATACCGAAACCACGCAGGCCTTGGTTACCACGATCTGGAAGAAATACATGGGGATGTTCAGTATGGCTCTTGGTCGGTCGGGCTAGCCATGGCAGGCGACCTTAATCGGACACTGCATGTGTCGGCGACCGGCATGGATGCGCAAACCGCGCGATTGCGGGTGATTGCCCAGAATATCGCCAATCAGGACACTACGGGATCGTCGCCGGGTTCCGATCCCTATCGGCGGCAAACGATCTCATTCGAAAGTGCAATGGACCGGGCAGCCGGTGTGCAAACGGTTCAAGTCAAAAATATTGGCACTGACGGCAGCGATTTGCCGTTGCGCTACGATCCCGCGAACCCAGCCTCCAACCCACAGGGCTATGTGAAACTGCCGAACGTCAACAGTTTCATCGAAGTTATGGACATGCGGGAGGCGGAGAGATCCTACAGCGCCAATCTGGCTGTCATGCAGGCGACACGCGGCATGCTTAACAAGACGATCGATCTTCTGAAATGACGACGATCCCGACCATGGTCATTACGCCTTCGGCGGCGGCCGAGGCATATGGCAGGACCGCCCGTAGCGGCGGAGCGCCGGCGGATGTATCGAAGCATTTTGGCGCGGCGGTCACTCAGGCGCTGGATCAGGCCGTTCAAACGGGTCGCACGGCTGACGATCAAGCGATGAAGGCGATCGGCGGCGGCGGTAATCTGACGGATGTGGTTACAGCATTATCGCACGCTGAAATGACATTGCAAACTGCGACGGTCATTCGCGACAGGGTGGTTCAGGCCTACCAGGACATCATGAAAATGCCGATCTGAACCATGAGCGACACCGACGTCGCGGCTGTGATTCATGACATGCTGATGGTAACGATGAAGCTTGGTTTTCCGATTCTCGGTGTCGCTCTCGTCGTGGGTCTTGTGGTTTCGTTCGTTCAGGCCATTACCCAGATCAATGAGGCCACGTTGGCATTTCTGCCCAAAGTCGTGGCGATCGGCATCGCTCTTATGATGCTTGGCCCCTTTATGGCGGCGACTCTATCCGGGTTTTCGCATCGGGTGTTCGACCGGATTGTCGCGATCGGGGGATCATGAATCCACTCCTTGCCGAATTGTTGGATTGGGCACCGGCCTTTGCGCTTGTACTGGCAAGGATAGGGGCGGCGATGGCCTTGCTGCCGGGCATTGGAGAGGCTACCGCGCCGGGGGTTGTAAGGATCGGGCTGGCCCTGAGCATTACGGTGCTGTTGCTGCCGGAACTTCAGCCGATGATGCCGCCAGTCCCGGCTGCGGGTTTGAGCATGGGCCTGATGATCGCCGGCGAAGTCATTACGGGACTTTGGTTTGGCTGGCTCGCGCGGATGATTGTCCTGGCGCTACCGGTCGGCGCGCAGTTCATCGGATATCTGATCGGCCTATCCAGTGTTCTTCAACCAGATCCGGAACTTGGCGCCCAATCCAGTGTGCTGGGAAAACTTTTTGAGATGGCCGCGCCAGTCCTGATCTTGCTGACCGGCCTGTACAGGCTTCCGTTGGGCGCTTTGGTTGGATTGTTCGAACTGATCCCCCCCGGCCAGATGCTACCGGCCGCGGATAGTACCGAGGTTGCTATCCGAGCGGTTGGCAAGGGGTTCAGTCTGGCACTTCAACTTGCGTCACCTTTCGTGGTGCTTGCCGTTGCCTGGAATTTGGCAATGGGTCAACTCGCGCGGGTCGCGTCGCGCATGCAAATCTATTTCGTGTCCATGCCCGGGCAGATCATGACCGGCCTTGCTTTGCTGACGATGACCGCGAGTGCCATTCTTCTGGCGTGGCGCGATAGCACGCAATCGTTTTTCATGACCCTGCCGGGCGGCGGCTGATCCATGGCAGGGGGCGACCAATCCAGCGAAGACCGAACCGAGGCTGCAACATCTCGGCACCTGGACCAGGCACGGGAGAAAGGGCAGGTCGCGGTATCGCGCGAGGTGGTGACGTTCGCCACAATGGCGGTCGTGGTTATGCTTCTTCTTTATCAATCGCAGGCCATGGTACGGCGTGTGCTTCCGGATATGGTCGCGTTTCTCGCCCATACAGGCGAGGCTTACATGCTGGGATCGAGCCAGCTTGTATCAACAGCTTTGAGGGTGCTGGGTGCGATCGCCCCGGTTCTTGCCGGTGCGATGCTCGCCGGAGCTGCGGCCGTGTTGCTGCAGACCAATTTTCTTCTGCACCTCGGAAGCCTTCAGCCGAAGGTTTCGCGCGTCAACCCGATGGCCGGACTGAAGCGGGTGTTCGGCTTCAACGGCCTTGTGGAGGTGGCTAAGTCCCTGGGCAAGCTGGGATTGCTGATTGCATCGATGTGGTTCGCTGTCAGGGGCGACTGGCCGCGCCTGATCGGTATGCCCTGGCAGGACCCGCATCGGCTGCTGCCGGCGATTATCCGGCCGGTGACCCATCTGTTTGTCGCGGGTCTGTGTACGCAGGCCCTGATCGCGGCAATCGATCTGATGTGGGTGCGCTTCCGCCACATGCGGGATATGCGCATGAGCAAGCAAGATATCCGCGACGAAATGAAAGATACCGACGGAAATCCCCACATGAAGGCGCGCATTCGCCGCATTCGCGTCATGCGGGCCCGCCAACGCATGATGTCGAAAGTACCGACCGCAACGGTGATCGTCACCAATCCGACGCATTACGCTGTCGCACTTGCGTATGATCGCACGAATAACCCGGCACCTCGCATCGTGGCCAAGGGGACGGACTCTCTTGCCGCCCGCATACGCGAGGTCGCAGCGGCCAACGGGGTGCCCATCGTTGCCAACCCGCCGCTTGCGCGCGCGCTTCACCTGCTTGATCTCGACACTGAAATTCCGGCCGAGCACTTCAAGGTGGTAGCAGAGATAATCGCATATGTTTGGCGCCTGCGTGGTACGGGGCAAGCGATTTTATGATAAGATAGCACGAACGGGGCGACTGGCGGGGATTTTGGATCATCGGGTTGCGTAATCGGGCTTTCCCGAATCGGACGGCAAAGATGATGCTTCGCGTTGGTTATTCGCCAAGTTCTTCAGGGCAGAGGAATGTGCGCGACAGATTGAAAGTTTCATGCGGTTGTTCTCATAAAGTTCTTGCTTTGTGAATGGGCGCGGAACATTGTGATTACAAAGATTGACGGGAAACCGGGATCGCCCGATATAATATCCCGCGCGTATAAGTTGTATATGGACATCCTATGAGTGTAAAACCTGCGACAAAGCCTGCGGTGATATCGAACCTAGGAATGGGCGGAATGGAAAAAAATAAGGCACTCGACGCCGCGATGGCGCAAATAGAGCGGGCCTTCGGCAAGGGTTCGATCATGCGCATGGGTGCGCGAACGGGAGATGAGCAACACGAAGTGATCCCCTCGGGTTCACTCGGGCTCGATTTAGCACTCGGCATCGGTGGGTTGCCGCGCGGTCGCATCGTCGAGATTTATGGCCCGGAAAGCTCCGGCAAGACCACATTGGCGCTGCACGCTATCGCGGAAGCCCAGAAACGCGGCGGAACCTGCGCGTTCATCGATGCGGAACATGCCCTGGACCCGACGTATGCGCGCAAACTGGGCGTGGACGTAGATAACCTGTTGATCAGTCAACCGGACTGCGGCGAACAGGCACTGGAAATCGCCGATACGTTGGTCCGTTCAGGCGCGATCGACGTTCTGGTGGTGGACAGCGTTGCCGCCCTGGTGCCACGCGCGGAACTGGAAGGGGAGATGGGCGACAGCCACATGGGCTTGCATGCCAGGCTGATGAGCCAGGCACTTCGCAAGATCACCGGTAGCGTCAGCCGCAGCAACTGCATGCTGATTTTCCTGAATCAGATTCGCATGAAGATCGGGGTGATGTTCGGCAATCCCGAGACGACGACCGGCGGTAACGCCTTGAAGTTCTATGCGTCGGTCCGGTTGGAAATCCGCCGCATCGGTCAGATCAAGGAGCGTGAGGAGGTCGTCGGCAACCAGACCCGCGTCAAAGTGGTCAAAAACAAGCTTGCGCCGCCATTCCGCCAGGTTGAGTTCGACATCATGTATGGTGAGGGAATCAGTAAGGTCGGCGAGCTGCTCGATCTTGGTGTGAAGGCTGCAATCGTGGAAAAGTCCGGTGCATGGTTCAGCTACGACAGTCAGCGCATCGGTCAAGGGCGAGAGAACGCAAAGCAGTTCCTCCGCGAGCACAAATCCCTCGCGGATGCCATCGAGGCGAAGGTGCGAGATCAATCGGGTGTCATTGCGAACACGATGCTGGCCGCGCCCGATGACAACGAAGAAGCCGAAGCGGCTGAATGATTCGATCCTGCCGGATGTCGTGCTGACAGACCGCGACCATGAACTGATCGCGGCGGCGAACGCGGTGCTGGAGGTCCATTACCGGCCCTTCTGGCACATGGTCGCAGCCGCGATTCGCTCTCGGGATGGCCGGATTTGGACCGGCCTGCATATCGGGACGACGGTCGGACGATTATCTGTTTGTGCCGAGGCGGTTGCCTTTGGGCGGGCGGTGTTGGACGGCGACGGGACGATCGAAACGGCGGTCGCCGTCAGGCATCCGAAACCCGAGGAAGAAAATCGCGAACTCGCAGTAGTTGCCCCATGTGGCGCCTGCCGGGAGATGATCCTGGACCACGCGCCCCAGGCAACGATCATCGTCAAGGACGCCGGCGTCCTGATCAAACTACCCATCAGGACGCTGCTGCCTTTGCCTTACCGGCGGTAAAGCGGGATCATCCGAGATTTTATATCTCGGATGATCGTGCTGCTACGTTTCGCCGCCGTTGCGGTGGGAGAAGGTTGTCTCCGCGCTGGTCATGAACTCCAGCAAAGCTGTCTGACCGTCCTCGGTCGCCCGTCTGGCACGCAGGATGGCGTTGGCGATGTCGCCGGGATCGGCAACACGCTCTGACCATGCACCCAGATCCCTGGCAAGATCGGCGTATCTGCCGCCAAGGTCCCGCGCCTTATGCTTTTCGTGCGACAGCTTCATGTGAGGAATTTCGATGGCCATGGTGCTGTTGTTCAGCACGATCGTCAGGCTCGGAATGCCCGCACGGACGGCGGTTTCAAGGTCCAGGCCGGTCATTCCGAACGCCGCATCGCCCATGAAGTTGACGCAGAATTTGTCCGGCGCGGCCACCTTCGCCCCGATGATCAGGCCCAACCCAGTTCCAAGCTGATGCGATTTGCCCCAACCCAAATAACCACGCGGCTTTGTGGCCCGATAAAACGGCAGCAGTTGGTCGCGGGGACTGCCGGAATCGTGAGTCACGATAGCTCCGGCCGGATCGACCACACGAATGAACTCCGACATGACACGATACGGCGTCATCGGGGTTTCCGAACTACTCAATTTCGCATGCCAACGGGCCAGCCACGCCTCCCGTTCCGCCGCCAACTCTGCTGCCGGAGACCGGTTGAGCAACTTCCCGCCCAAACGGTCTTTGACCGCGGCGATCAGGCATATCAGCGTAAGCTTGGCGTCTCCTAGCAGCGCCACTTCGGTCTGGTAGGACTTATGCAAATCCCGCGAATCGTTCGTCGCGTGGATAATCGGCACGTTCGCGGGCAACGTCGGTGTCGTCAGAGGATGCTTGGTAAAGCCGCAGCCGATTCCAAAAATCAGATCCGTCTTCGTGTGCAGGAACAAACGGCCCGGCCCATTGAACGTATTGCCGCCAGACCCAAGGGCCAAGGGATGGTCCTCGGGGAACGCGCTTTTTCCGTCCACCGTCGTCATGACCGGGGCTTGAAGCAGGTCCGCGAGTTCGGTCAGTTCATCGGACGCCTCGGCGTACAGTACGCCCTGTCCGGCCAGGATCATGGGATGCGAGGCGGCGAGCAGAAGCTTTGCCGCCGCATCGACATCCTGATGGTTGGGTGCGGAAATGGTTGGCGGGATTGGCCGGTAAGACATTGCGTCCTCACCTGCGTCGAGATCGACGATATCGCGGGGAACCTCGACCATAACCGGACCTGGGCGACCATTACGCAACGCATTAAACGCCCGGCGCATCGCCGAGGTCGTCGCGTGCGGAACGACGATTTCTTCGACCTGCTTGGTAACCGAGGCGTAGGTCCTGTTGGAACTGAACGTCGGGAAGACCTGGGATTGGTCGCGGGCGTGTGCCAGCGGCAGGAACAAGACCGGGACGCTATCGGAATAAGTCGTGGCGATGCCAGGAAAGGCGTTTTCGGAGCCGGGCCCATATTGCATCATGAAAACACCGGGGGGCTTGCCGTTGGTGACCCGAGCGAATCCGTCGGCCATATCGACGCCGACCCGCTCTTGCCGGCAGATGATGGGGCGAATGCCAGCGGCGACCGCATTTTCGATCAACGGTGTCGTTGGGAAGCAAAAAAGTGTGGATACACCCTCGCGCTTGAGGATTTCAACGATGGCATCGGCGGTTCGCATACGTCATCCCTTTAGTTTTTTGGATGATGTCAGCGTAGGCGACATAGCCCTAAAGTGAAAGACGCGACTTGCCTGACCCCACGCCGGGTCAGGTCGGCGAATCCGATAAGGGTATCCCTGAGAAGGTTGCAGCAAGCGGGCAGTCGAGGTTCCAACTTGTTCCGAGGTCGCTGTGGATATTCCAGCCGGTCGGCATGGTCATTGCCGAGAAGTTGTCGGTCACCGCATTGCCGCGCCCAATTTGCACCGAACCAAAGGGGTAAAACAATTGGCATGCACCGGATGCGTGTTGCAGCGCGCTATCCAAAACGATTTGTAGATGAGTGCCATCCAGGCGTTGACAGGTAATCGCGGAGACGATTGGTCCGTCACTACCCGGGGTGCCTCCATCCATCACGGCGAAGCCGAGACCGGCTGCGGCTTGCAGCGGCACTCTTAGATCATTTCCGCCATCGTGAACGACGGTGACAATCAATATGGTGCTGGATTGTCTATAGACATGTGTGATGAACGGGCCGCCGACTTTCGGTACAGCATCGGGTATGGCCGATATTGAGTCTCCATAGTTGCCGGCCAGAAGCGTTCGGGCAACGACCGGGGCCGCCAGCATCGCAAACCTCTGGTTGTCGGCGATGTCTCGGTGTGCGGAGTCTCCGCCGGTCGCAATGCCGGTTGTCGGGTTCCAGGATGAACCGCGAGGATTGCTGTCACTGGTTTGAGGATTGCCGATGACAACGTTTGTCGCGGAGTTCGATGCGATGTCGTGAACGATTTGCCGGTGCATCGTGATCCCATCGGCGGACCCGTACGGTATGGCGTTCCACCAGACCAGTGGAATACGATTGCTCGTATCCCCGATCATGGCGCGAAGCAGGGACAAATAGCGAAGTGCAGCGGCCTGAAAGGTGGCGGCCTCGTTGTATTGACGAAGACTATCGGTTTCGTTCCACGGCCAGATAATCGCGCAGATATCCGTTACATCCTCGGCGGGAAGACCGGCCACGGCCTGTTGCACCGCCAGCCCGTCCGCACCCAAGGACCAACCCGCAGGATTTGATCCGTTTCCCGGGTCCATTACAAAACTGCCTGGATAGCCCGAACTTGCCCCCGCATAGATGCCGTGGCCGCTCTGCATCGTGAAATTCATTGCGTTTCCGGTGGTGGCCAATACATTGTAAGCCAATGCACCCAGATGCCAGGCCACGCCCCGCGCCAGCAGCGCGGCGGCGCCGTCGTTTAAAGTATAGTTGATGGCATTCGACTGTCCGTTGACGATGAAGTATATCCCTTTGCGAGCCCCGCGAACCCAACGCTGCGCATAGCTCGCGACCAACGCGACCTCCGCATCCGACAGTGCTCGGTTCCATTCCGCAGCCTCGTGCAGCCAACATTGGGCCGCGCCGAGCGACGTGCCATCGTGCAATATAACGACCGGGCCGGACAGGGGCGCTGGCGCCCAGTGTATCGATTCTGCAACACGGACGTTATCGAGCCAGAGGCCGGCACCCGATATCGGTGAATAACGAATGATGATGGAGTGCGTGTGACGCCGCGCCATGGTTGAATTAACGACGACCTGGCCGGGACCGGGAAAGAGCACAAGCCTGTTGGAGCCGCCCTTGCTGTCCACCTGTAGGATCGCGCGGGAGCCCATCGTGAGCAGAGTGATCGGATTGGCGTCGAAGCTGGTACCCTGCCGCCAGTTGGGGCGCGACCAAACCAGATACCATGTCCAACTCGTCGTGGCGTTTGGTGTCGATCCGGGCAATTGCCATCCACCTGCGGGATCCAATGCCGGCTGCAGCAAACCGGCAGACCCCACAGGGTATCCCGCGCCGCCAAGTAGTCCCGACAGATGCGGCGATCCCCGGGGCAGGTTTGAACTTGCCGGGCTAAGAAGCGGGACAAGATTGTGACCGTTTCCGGACAGATCGATCAGCGCACTACCCGGCGCGTTCCACACCGATGCGGTCGTGCTTCCCGGCCCGAGAAGACCGTCTGGAGTACTGGCGTCCCACCAGCCCGATGTCCCGGAAACGGCCTGGATCAGCGATTGCCCTGTCCCGGGCAAAGTGGCCCCAGTTGTAAGGGGCTGGTAAAGTGCCAGAAAATTCCCGCCAACCCCCATGGGGTGACCGGGCCGGACGAACACAAGGCTCATTATCTATTGCACCACAAAGGAGCTGGGGCTGACCGTTGGAGCGCTGCCGTCGAGTCCTTCCGCCCACGCGAACCACGCTCCCGCAGTTGCTGGGGTTGCCACATAGGCACCCCAGAGATCGGTATTGACAAGCTGAGCCGTAGTCCAACTGGTTGGCGGTGTCGTGGATGAAAGTGAAAAGCCAAATTGGACTGGCGATGTCGCTGGCGAAACATGGGCATTGATCCCAATGGCCCCGCTTGCGTGGATATAGCTCCCGCTGGGCGCGACGTTCCAGGTAATCGAGTTCACCGAACCCGACGCACCTGGCGTGGCAGTCGTAATGGTTGGCGATGCCGGACCCGCACCAGCCGAATTGATGCCAATCACTGAGAAGTCGTAGCTTGTGGAGGGTTGTAGCCCGGAAATGGTTTGCACGGCACCCGTGATAGCCGTGACAGATGCCCAAACGGAGGAGCCAGTCACCCGATATTGGGCGGTAAAGCTTGTAGCTGCGGCCGCCCCGGTCTGGGCGGACCAAGTTAGCTGAACGATACTGCTGGAAATCGGTGTCGCGGTAAGTCCGCTGATCTGTAAAGGTACCGCCGATGCGGCGCTCATCGTCACGACGGCGACAACCGCGGAAGCGGCCCCTAGACCACTCGCATTCTGCGCTTCGACAAAAATATCATAGCTTGTGGAGGCTTGCAGAGCAGCAATTGGATATGTTGTTGCACTGATAACCGGTGCGCTGCTGGTCCAAATTGTTGACCCGGTTGGACGAAAATGAACGATGTAGGACGTGACGGCACCGCCGTTCGACGGTATCTGCCAAGACACGGTGATTGTGGTGGACGTTGTATTCGAACCGGAGAGCCCGATCACCTGGCCGGGTGCCGAGGTGACCGAATTCACCCCGGGCATGGCCGCAAAGGCAATCGTTCCGCCTGAATAGGTAACACAAGACAGGGCCGCGGATTGCCAAGGCGCCAAAAGATAGCTGCCATTGGAGCTTATGAAGCCGGCGCTTAGATTGATGTTTCCCGAACTTGCATTGATGACGGTACAACAAAACCCGCTTCCCATGTTATTGGTGAGGGAGGTCAGTGTGACGGGCTGGCTGCAAATGAGCATTCGCCCATTATGGACTGTCGTATCAAGTGTCGTGTTGGTTGTAATTTCGACGATCTGGGATTTATAGGTTGGAAGTTTGCCGGCTATCCAAATCCATATTGCGCCAAAAGATTGACCGGTCATGACATTGCTGCCTTGTGCGACCCAGATGGTGTCGGTGTCACCTGCCGCCCCCGCAGCCTGGGCCTGATCGATTGTCACCCCGCCAAGCAGATTACTGTAGGTGATTGCGCGGTCCGAACCAGCATGATTGACAGCAACCAGATCCTGCGACGCCATGGACATAAGGACCGGCAGTGCGCCTATGGAACTTACCGCAGTGGCAGTCCCGCCGGTCGAAATCGCCGCCGTCGCGGATATAACGCCGTTCGAATCGATGGTGACGTTCGGACCCGCCGAGAATAGTCCGCGCAGCAAGGATGCCGGCATGAGCATCGGATGGCCATGGTTGGAAATCACCAAATCGGACCCTGCGGTGAAATTTGGTATCGCCGGGAATGCCGCATGATCTAACCCATCCGCAACCAACGTTCCGCCTGATATCGTCATGCCCAAGCCCACATGGACCTGTTCCGGCCCCCCTGACCCAACACTTGTCCTTCCAAGTAGAGATGGGGATTTCACAATAATAGCAGGTTGCATTGAGGCGAGCAGTGCCCCAACCGATGTCGCTCGGGCTGTGCCGGCCTGACTGATCGGAACCTCATCGGCTGCCGAGACAGGACTCGCCGCCGGCAGTTGGGAAATAGTTGGCATTTATGCTCTCAAATCAAAAAGATGGCGCAATGACGGTAATCCCGCTATGACGCGGCGGAGGTGCCGCTACAAGAAGAAATCCATCTCTGACCATCGAAGAAGGCTTCGACTCCAGTTCCTGCACCAGCCCCTTCTCCCGGCTTTCTTCCGTTGGATGCGAAAGCCTTCGCGCCTGCTGTTACGCCCGTTGGAAGCGCCCCCACTGCATAGGAGGGCAAGACGATTGGACCCAAAAACCGAGGTGAAACAGTGTTCGTCCAAAAAAGCTCATGCCAAAATGTGCCGCCATCCGAAATGATATGGTAGCGGTCGTTGATGTGGAGAACAATTGGCCCGGATTGGATCTCGTCACTGCCGTGCGGGACGATATGTACTGTACAGTTTCCGATTGCTGAGAATGTGAATCCGGTTCCGGCCGCAACGGTGTTAGCGGCGGGCAACGTCACGGTAAAATCGGATGAGCCGACCAGGAAAATGATTTGCCCCGATATGTAATTTGGAATGGTGACGGAGCTTGAATATACTTGCCCCCAGCCGACCGAAATACCCTTGCCGACGGGATAAGATAAGGAACCCTGATGCCACCACAGTGTATTAGACGGAGTGTCATATGCCAGCCGGTTGCTGTTGGTTCCCTCAAAAGCGATCGCCTGCCCCGCCGACATTTTAATAACGGGCGCGTTGTTGATTGCCTGGGCGTAAGTAGAGTCTAATACCGCATTTGAAAACGGGACGCCGATGCCGAATACTGTTTTCGCGCTTCCGGCTGATCCCGCGCTAAGATAGACCCCAATGATGTTCGATACCTCGACGGGGGGGCCGGCTGTGTTGTGTTGCCCGATCACCAGGCTTTGGATGGTCCGGGAGTTGGCGTCGTCCAGCCCGTTGCCAAACCAGTCCATCTCTATTGTGAGGGATGCGTTTGTTACGCTGGATGGTTGCCCCGTTGTGTCCCTGTATTCGATACAGGCACCCCAGAGTTGCGGTTGCGGTAGAAACTGACCATTAGATCCGGCCGTTGCCGATTGCCGAAGTGTCTGGATGTAGCGCCCCACATGTTGAGCCGGGGTGGCGGCCGAGGGGGTTTGTGTCCCCACCCAGATCAACCGGTCCAGCCCTCCCCAAACATAGTTGCCGGGGCTGCTGTAGATAATCGTATCGGCGCGGACATTCGTGATGACCGTCCCGTTTGCTCCCCCGCTATGATTAACGATGTAGGACGATTGGTTGACCGCAAAATCGGATGCCTGCGACGCGCCTTGCGACGTGGTCTGGCCCGACGGCGTATTGCCGGCAACGAAGCCAGGCAACACGAAGGCAACCGGGGCACCCCCCGTGGGAATGGCTGCGGCAAGAGGCGTCCCATCGGATAGAACCGTGCCGTCAACACTCCACTTTACCCGTTTGGTAAGGGCGATTCCCCAGGTCCCTGGTTGTTGCACCACCGTGGTTCCATGAGGCACGTAGATCGTGGAACCGGCGGCAGCGGCCAGGTAAGCGGCTTTGAAAGCAGCGGTGTCGTCCGTTATGCCATCGAGCTTTGCGTTATAAGGGGGCATCGTAATATTGATGACCCCGGCGCGATCCGGATTGGCATCGACGTATGCCTTTGTTGCTGCCTGTAAAGGCAAGGTGGGCGGGCCGGCAAGCGTTAGCGTTCCGGTCAGGGCACCTCCAGCCAGAGCCAATGCGGTTGCCACCTGCCCATCCACGTATTGTTTCGTGGCGGCGTGCGGCGCGGCCGTTGGTGCAGTCGCAAGGGACAAGAAGCCGGTCAACGAACCGCCTGTATTTGGCAACGCAGTGGCAACCTGACTATCCACATACCGTTTCGTCGCGGCCTGCCCGGGAATGCTCGGGTCCGCCGCGAGAGCCAGCGCCCCCACCATGCTACCGCCAGAACGAGCCAACGAGGACGAAAATTGGATATCGACGTAACTCTTTGTCGCGGCCTGGGAGGCTGCTACCGGATCGGACGCCAGTATGAGGGAACCAGTCAGCGTGTCCCCGCTACGCGAAATTCTGGCATCGACATATTGCTTTGTCGCCGCTTGCGTTGCCGCGACCGGATCTGCCGCCAGCACAACCGCACCAGAAAATGTCGCGCCAGTGGCGGTCAGCGTATGTGCGAATTGAGTATCGATATATTGTTTTGTAGCCGCCTGCAAAGGAGCCGTTGGGTCGCCTGCAAGATAGAGTGCCCCGGTCAGTGTGTCGCCGTTTCGACTTAGGCGTAAATCGACGTATTGTTTGGTGCTTGCTTGCAGTGCTACGGCCGGATCGGACGTCAACAACAGTGCACCGGTCATCGATGATCCGTTGCGCATCATCGAGCGGGCAGTTTGGATGTCCACATAATTCTTTGTGGAGGCCTGTGGCGCCACGACAGGATCGGACCCAAGAATGAGAGCGCCGGTAAGCGTGTCGCCGGTACGCAGTATGCGCTGATCGACGTATTGTTTGGTTGCCGCCTGAGCACTCGCGATAGGATCGGTTGCCAGGCTCAGTGTTCCAAGCATAGTCCCGCCGATTTTAGGCAGGTACGCGGAAGTCTGTGCATCGACGTAATTTTTCGTGGCTGCCTGGAACGGCGCCACAGGATCTCCGGCCAGGGTCAGGATGCCTGATAAAGTATCGCCGGTGCGGGCCAGTTTTAGATCAGAATAGTGTTTGGTGGATGCCTGAAGTGAAACAGTAGGGTCCGCGCTGAGAAGTAGAGGGCCCGAAAGGGAGCCTCCGGAATTTGCCAGAAGATTGGCGCCGATCGCGTCGGCATAGGCTTTTGTCGCTGAATCCAGGGGAAATTGAGGTGATCCCGCAAGGGTCAGCATTCCGGACATCGATCCCCCGGAAAGGGGTAACCTGGAGGTAAGCTGTTGATCTACATAAGCCTTGTTTGCTGCCTGCCCCGATGCGGCCGGCGCCCCCGCAAGCGTTAAGCTACCGGTCAAAGTGCCGCCCGACAGCGGCACCATACTAGCGGTCAATCGACCCAGCGTCTGGGCGCTATGGGAACCGGTTGGTGTCACCACGGCCTGCGACAGGTCGATGTTTGGAACACCGGAGATCCCGTTCAGGAGTTGCCCATACGTTACGGCTACACCGGTTCCTGCCTGGGACATCGAAATAAGATCGCCAGCCGCTGGAACGTTGCCCGGCGGCAGAGCATTAACGACGAACGGCGCAGCGGTGGCGGATAGAGTGGAGCCATTGAAACTGAGGTTCTGACCTACCGTTATGACAACCGGAGCACCCACCCCGGTGCCCCCCCCGCCCAGCAACGATCCTGCCGGCACGGCCAATTGAGTTTGAACCCCATTCAATATCTGCGCGCGTGTAATCTTGCGAGCGATACCGGATTGGGTGACAATAAATTCGTCGGTGTCGGACGCGGATGTCGCGGGAGAAAGCTCGTCAATCGTGGGCATGAATATTTTATTCTCCGGTCCCTCTGATCTCGAAAAGGGCCTGATCCTAATGATGGGTAATTTTACTTGGAAGAATACTGTGTAGCGAAGTAATTGTTATCAATTGGCCGACAGGACCGGATTTCCATTCTGGTCTGTTAGGACTACGCCCGCAGCCGTCAACAGCGCGTTCGCCGGAACCAATGGGACGGACAGGAGAAGAACGGGTAGCAGAACGCTTCTTTGCAGCGAACGGCCGTTCACGGTGGTTACTGCACAACCAATCGTGTATATAGTATCGGGTTGGCCCCCGGAAAGCCATAATATGATCCGGCTTCCGTCCGCTGTCGCACTTTGAAGCGTCAGATCCCCGGGACTGGACGGCGTTATACTCACGTCCAGGGTCGCAATCCCGTCGCCGTCGTTACCCACGATCGCGGGAGCGATATCCAAAATATAATCCAGGATATCGCCGGGGTCCTTGGCTGGCCAGTTCAGCGGATGGGGCGCCAATGCCGTTGCACCCCGCGGCACGGGAATAAAGGAATCAACAGTTACTAATCTGGCATTACTTGGTTTCCAGACATGGGTGACGGTTACGGACATACATATTTCTTTCCAAATAAAACGTATAAGGAATGGGGTGTCTTCGGAAAAAGAACTCCGTATCCAGAACCTGGCATTCCCGGCCCGGCAAGTTGTGGAGCCTAAAGCCCTTTGCAACCGGCAGGCGGTTGGAAGGCGTGCGGTAAGGCTTTGGCTACCAACGCACCACCACCAGGCCGCCGCCACCGGCCGCACCATTGAAAGCCGTATTGCCCGTGCCGCCCGTGCCGGCCCCCGCCGCGCCTCCGCCCGGGAAACTACCTGTGTTCCCTGTGGTCCCGCTGTTTTGGGCACCCCCAATTGGGGATGCACCGCCCATTCCGCCCTGATTGTAGATGCCTGCCTGACCCGCCGACCCGGCAAAATTCACATCGCCGCCAACACCGATCCCTGGTGGGGTTGCGCCATTTCCAGGTGCAGAGGTGGTCGCGAGATAGTTCAAACTCCCCCCACTAGCACTTACAAACTGACCGAAATTAGAGGTTCCACCGGCGCCGGCAGCCGTCCCTCCGGTAGTGCCGGCTGCCCCTCCGATGCCAACCGTCACTTGCACGGATTGACCAGGTATAAGACCGCCGGCCAATTTTCGGGCATATCCGCCACCTGCACCTCCGCCACTTGGTAAACCCGGAACGGAAGCATAGCTGCCCGCCCCGGCGCCCCAAATCTCTACTTCGACCTGGGACACCCCTGCCGGCACCACAAAATTTCCACCAGCGACGAAGCTTTGCACGCCGGAGCCAAAGCCCGGGCGAAGTGATGGCAGTTTCCAGGTTAAAAACGGAGCGGTCGGAACGACCGCGATGTTGGCCGCGGTCACAGCCGTTTGACCAAATGATACTGTAATGGAATATAGAGGAAGCCAACTGCTGTCTGCCGAAGGTGTTGTTTGGCTTCCCGTGTTCCCGGGCGCTCCAGGCTTGATCTGCAACTGGACCCGTTGGGTGCGAACGGTATTTTGTGCCGAGCCGGAATTGGACGGGCCATTGAACGACTGCGCCGGATTGTTGGCGTTATAGTATGGAAGAACAACCGGGGTCGCGTCGGCCTCTTGAAAAGAACCCTGAATCAGATAATTGATCGACTGTCCGACACTCGCGGGTGCCGTTAGACTAAAGCTGGTTGACCCGGTGTTGATCCCCATCTTGATTATAAGTTCGTTGGAGTCCGCCGGGATCGAGCCATAGGGTAGGACATCGATTGGACCCAATTGGGTAATGCTGCCCGGCCCGATCGTCACATTCATGGAGGCAGGATTGGTAGGCTGACATACCAATCCATCGACGGCTGGGCCTGCCCCAAGCACAGCTTGAGCGAGAAAGCCGAGGCCGATCATCATGTTACGGTTTATGGAGAGGAGGTCGGTGTCAAGCGGAATGCTGCTTGGATAAACGATGTTGCGATCCATATGGGATTTCCCCGCCTTCAGATAAATTTAATGAATCCGGAGCCATGCGACCGCGTTGACCGGCAAGAGGCTACGAAGCGTTAACTGGATGTCTTGATCCGTCACATGTCCGGGGAGGGCGGTGAGATCGACGTAGCTGATTGGACCTTCGCCATACCCGCCGCTCGACGTGCCATAACCCGCTAACCCGGCCACTCCTTGCGTCGCCGGATGTGCAGTTGAAACGAAAAATTGAAACGGAAGATTGAGGTTGCCCCAACCGCCGGTCACTCCATAAGCCAAGCCTGAACCTGGCATATTAGGAGACCCGGTTGCAGCACCGTACGAACCTGTATCCATGCAATTCGCCGGTTCAAATATACGTGGCTTAGTTCCCGTCAGATAAGTCAATCCTGATGACACTGCCGTGCGGGTGCCTGCGCCCTGAAGTAATTTTCCCTGGATACGAGCACGATAGGAAGAATCGGACTCGTTGTTTTTACGACCTAGACCTGCACCAAAGTAATCGTGCGCGATCAGATCGAGCCATTGGTCCGTAGCGGTCTGCATCCGCGTTTGCGCGATAACATAGTCGATTAAGCTGTAAAGCCACGCCCACGGCGTTGCGAGGCATCGCAGAAGTGCCTCCAGGTTGGGACTACGTTCGGCGAACCAACGTTCAGGCAGAACCGCCGAAAGTCGAGAGAGGATATCCGCCAAATCACCCGTCATGGGTTGTCACCACGATTTGGCCCGCTTTAATGACGGCGGCAGGCGCGCCTACGATGTCCGCTAACCCGCCATTCAACTGAACTGCCGTGATATTATCGACATTGTCAGCCAGGTAAGCATGCTGAGCGACACGCGTCATCGACGCGCCGTGTCCGATGTGCAGACTGTTAAGGTAAGACCTTATGTGATTTTCGATGCTGGCAGCAGATTCAGCATTGCCGATTCCCGATGTTAGGCTAGCTGTCAACGACACATTGACGACCTGCACCCGGGGCGCGGACACGGAGAATCTGGTTCCGATAGGGCGTACGGAATCGACCGCGCTGGCAATACTGGATAAAAGATCGGATGACGGAAAGCCGGTGCCATCATCGACGATTACGGCAAACGAGCCAATTTGTGCGGCACCGTCGGCAGAAACATTTTCTTCGATCACGACATCCAGACCTTGGCGGACGTTGGCCGTCGCATGCAACACAGCGGTCAGCGTAGCCTTGGAAAGGCTCGCCAGATAATTCTGAAATCGATTGCGGAATGCGGCGTCGTCTTCCGAGTTGGTTCCATTTGTTAGCGCACTGGTGTTGCGAACTAAATCGATGCCGGGAAGGGAAGACGCTATCACATCGATCGAACCAGCCAAAACATTGCCCACCGATCCGCCAACCGTGCAAACCACAGGTAGTTCCCCGGAGACCACACCGCTCGGTAAAACATAACCCGAGGCAGCATGTTGCCAGATCGAAAGGTCAGCATCTTCCGTGACCGCAAAACTTAAAGCGCCATCGGCGGTCTTAACCACGGTTCCTAATGGAATTTTAGCTGGAAGATTCGCAGAAAAGCGAGAAAATCTAACGATACCTGTGGACGGAACAGCCGGAAGGCGGGTTTGGCCAAAATCCAACATCCACGAATCCAGATCGGATCCTCGTGATGTCGCGGCTCGGGTTGATTGCAGGACTTGAAGCACCAGCCACTGCATCCAAAGAACAACTGAAGCGTTTGCTTCAAATATCGCGCGAACCACGGATCCAACCGATATATCTACGAGAGTAGTTCCGGAACTCTGAAGGGTCGCCCCCATGTCCTGAACAAGCTGGGAGAATCCCTTGAGGTTAAGCTTCATGCCGGTCGGCCCGCAGTGACGCTAAGGGCAACCGGCTGGGCCGAAAATGGATCGGCATAAATAATATCGGCGACCACATACCCGTCGGCAGCATTCACAACACTGACGCTGACACGCGGGGCAATGTCCTGTGGGATCGCGGATTCCATGGCCAATTGCGCGTTCACAACAGCCTCTACATTAGAGGACGCGGCGGGCGTACCGACGAAATGAGCTAATCCCCCCCCATAGTCAAGATTCCAAACGTATCCGCGAGGATTTGTTAGAAGGCGCCGTACCACGCGCTGGCTAACCGCGTCTGAGCCGAACGCCAAAGCGAGGTCTCCACTACTGCCAACGCTGAGGTCGCATCCCCATTCATGAAAAATGTCGAACATATTTACTCGTCCAAAAGCGAGGGCGCCCCGGTAATTTGATGAGGAGGAACCTGATGGGTATGGGAATTGTAATGCGCACGGAGATCCGCGATTGATCCGTGCCGATCATACACGTCGCCACGGACATGTAGGTCGCCACTGATTTGGATCGTGCCGTCGTTGCATAGCTTAAGAAAACTTCCGGTTTTGTGTACAAGCCAAAATTCGCCGTCCGGCGCGGCAGGCGGCCGTTGCTTGTTTGAAAAACTGCGCCCAATGATCACGCCCTGTTCGATATCACCTTCCTGTGGCACGAAAAGAACCTGATCTCCTGGACTGGGTGGACAGATCATTCCCCAACCGTCCCCAACCCACGGGGACAATACCGGCAACCAACCTGACAGAACGCCGTCAGGTTGGATAATTAGGCGGGCGGTGGAATCGTCGTAATTAACGGATGTTATGGTGCCAAATTTAATCTGACCAGCCGATTGATCCAAACTGGCGGCGTGGCCTCTTATGGCATTCGATAATCGATCGGTCATGGGGCCTCGCCCGGAAATGCGTTCATCGGCCTACCTGTCATATCAGAAGGCGGCTGCGCGAATGATCTGGATAGATCCAGACTTGGAATTATAATGCCGCTCTATGCTGTCAATCTTATACGTTGCATCCAAAACGGAGTAGGTTCCATATAGTAAAATAGGCGTTCGCGGGTTAAGCGTAAAATCCCATGGCATATCAATGTGCAGCGTCTTTTCCAGGCGAGTTAACTCCGCAGTATATCGGTTCGCTGCGTCAGTGACCTGCTGCGATGTCATATTGGACGCGGAAAATAGAAATGCCTGGTTTCCCGGTGTACTCGGGAACTGCTCAGAACCGTTACTAACAGCGGGATTCCCACTGTCGTACGTTGCCATACTCTGGGAGTTCCAGGATTGGACCCGGGCCGTGGTGTTAGGAGCAATAGACAAGCGACGTTCAATTCTCACGCGCTGAACGTCACCGACGGCAAGAGGAACCGGGGTGTTAGGCGCTCTGGCGGAGGGTAAAAAAAATAACGTCGTTCCCAAGACATAAACATCAAAACTATTTTCCCGTGCAAGCTGAACAACCATATCCCAGTCAGAGCGAAGACGGGAGAACCGGCCAAGCGAAAGTCTCGTGTAACCGTCACCATAATAGCGTCCGACGCTGCCCGCTGTCGGCTCGACCGCGGCACCAAGTCCGTGGTATTGGGCAATAGTTGCCACCACCTCCGCAGCCGTTTGGTTTACGAAATCCTGCTGCCGGTAAGAATCGATCATTGACGCGGAAAGATCTCTGCCTTCGATCGCTATGGTGCCAAGTATTGGGTCGATTAGCACTGAATCCGCCATGCCCGTTATCAGGACCCGGGACGTCATATCACTAAGCGTGCCGGAAAATATTTCCACATACGCAACGGAAATCGCTCCCCAGAAGTCTATGTCGCCTAAGGGCGGTTGGCCGATGGCCAAGGTCAGAGCGAAAGAATCCGCCGAAAAGCAATTCGTTGTCGTGATCGACGCATGCATTAGCCCCTGCACCTGGACGCCGTTGATGACGATAGAAAGGCCGGCACCGCCCGTTGCGAATCTATCCATCTACTGTGGGCCGATTCCGTCGGAAAATGACGAGGAGAATGGCGGAATGAGCAATCGTGTCTGACCCGACAGAAAGGGATCGACCAGGTTGTTTAATTTGGCGATATTTATCCACTGTAATGCAGACCCGAGTTGTTCTGCTGCTACCTGATACAAACTACCACCGACCACCGTGACAATCTTCATTTCAGTTCCCTACGCGATTTAAATGCGTGCCGATCCGCCCAATATAAGATCTGGTAGCGACAGCGAAAGCCAGAGATCCCGCCCGTTCAACGATGGTCGCGAACGCCTCGATGTTTGTATCCCGATGAGCGTGCGAGGCTGGCGAGTTGATCAGCTTGGCAGATTGCGCGGCAATTTCAAGATCCAGAGCATCGAGATATCCCCCAACAGCGGCAAGTAACTGCATTTGATCTGAGGTGCCAGTGACCAAGGCGTTCTGGCCCGAAAGAGATTTTTGTAAAGCCGTAAATTCAAGCCCGGACCCGGCGGCGGCCGACAAGGCGTTGCCGAAATCGGCGGATATCTGGGCCTCCAGGGCGGAAGTTATTGCCGATGCCAGCCCCGATTGATGCACAACAGTACAGACGATGTGATAAGGAATCCACCAGGGACTGTGGTAATTTGCGGCGAAACTCTTGACGACTACTCTGCGCCGGAACGAGGCCCAGGTCAGCCACACCATTTCGCCCGATAAGCGGAGATTGTCGAATAATTTAACCCGCGATTCGGCGTTAGGCCCAGAAAAAGTGCCCGAAAATACAATTTCACCGTCCTCGGGACCAAGACGCTCAACGGCCCTTTTGCCATTGGAAAGTATATGGACTGCAAGCCTGTGCCGTCCCCCAAATCGAATCGAGGAAGGGACTTCAAAATCCTGCAGATCAATCGATCCGATCTGGATAGGAGAATCCTTCAAAGGTCAGGTTACTTCCATAAATGGGTGACTCTCGCCCCAAGGCGCTGATCAATCAGAACGGCGCAACGCGGCTCCGCGCTACCGTGGCTCTTGGGTCCACCCCGGTCATGCCGGAGGTGGGTCGTCCTAATGCGCGTTCCAGATGTTGGATCGCCCACCTGCCAAGTACGGCCCCGTCAATGTGCAACATTGTAACGGTGGGTTGGCTTTTTTGGGCGCCGCTAATGCCCCGTTCGCTGCTGGAACCTTCGGAAGAATCCGAGGACTCTCGCGCCAGGCTAGACTCTGACCCGCGAAATTCGGCGGGCAATGATCCGGCCGTCTGCCACACATCTTGCTCGGTCGTGTTCCCTAGGTTGGAGTTTTGAGCGGTCTCCAACCCTGGATTGCCGGTGCGCAATCGAGCATTAGAACGCATTTCCGGCCCATCGGAAAGAATATGTTGCGGAGCCAGTGCGCTACCGGGGGCTGCGTGCATACTCCTGATGGGCCGGTTTGCTATTTCGGGCAATCTATTGGGCGCTCTTGATTGCCTGTTATAAACCACAATTGGCTTGATTGGTTTTGAGGATGGCGCGGAGGAAATATCAGATCTCCAGCCTATCGCTCTGCTTAGGCTCCCGGTAAAGTTCTCAGAACGTAAGTTCCGAACCTCTGCCCGAGCCACGAAACTCGCCGGTGGGGTGGGTCTTTGCCAACCCTGCGTTGGCGATTGTCCTGTGCCGCGAGACTTCGCTTCCTGAAAAGTCATTACATAGCGTGGGGAAACGGTAGAACCCTCAGCATCCGGTTTCAAGCCGTGCATTCGACGACGGGATGAGGCGAAAGCTGTTGGCGCCAGAAAATGTTTTGGAAAATCCATAATCTGCTGTAAACTCAAAGACCAAGCAATCCGTTTGGCATTAGCCGCGGCGATTTTGGTCATGTGCGACACCCTGGTGGGCTGCGTGTTTCTCGCCAGTCCGCGCCCAATATCAACCAATAGATTTTGTCCATTCGCCCATAGACCAATCGAAGCTGTGACCTTCTAAATTACCGAAGGCAATAACGTAGGCAGCTCTTTCGATTGCCGAAAGAGAAAAAGCGACGTCGTAAGGCACCCCGTTTCGAATAAGATAAAGGCAATCGATCAGGACGGGGTGCCTGGCAAGTTTCCCACTTCAGGGCCAACATTCGTTTCCGAGGGTTCTTCCATAATGGTATCGGCGATTGCGGCCAGCCCGGCGTCCCCCAACCGATCGATAAGCGCTTCGATCTGGGCTTCGGTCGCGGGACCTGGTTGGGGCACCCCGTCGATTTCAAGAACTGAAAATGCCAATCCTGCCATGGATAACCAAGGTTCGTTTTGGGACAATACCGGCCCCGCGGCCTTAAAGAGCCGCAGTGTATCGAGTGCCGTCAGGCGACGAAGCGACAGGCGCCGCCCTGTCTGGTCAACGGCAGTCAGGACCTTCGCTGCGTCGCGCAGGATTGTTTGCGAAGGGGTCATCAAATTCGCCGCTTCCGCGTGGCATAGAATTCAAGTTTCTGCTTCACGCTGGAATCACCTTTCCAGCTTCCGGCACTGGCGAGTTTGAATGCAACCTCGTCGAATTGATAGGTCGATACCGAACCGTCGGTTTCCGTTATGTACTGATACATGGTGCCCGTTTGGGCACCGGCGCCGTTATAATATGCCTGCTCCAGAGAGGAAATGAAATCGTCTAGTGCCGACGTTCCCCGCTCTGCCTCGAAGCTTCCCTCCCAGCCCTTAGGGAGTTCGGCACCCAGTTGCTTGCCGTCAAGCCGGCTGATGCGAATCGGACTGGTGAGCTGACGGCTTTCGAAGGCCGTGACGTGACTGATATCGATCCGCCCGCCGGGTCCCATCACGACCAGTTGGGTATCCCGGCCGATTGAGAATGAAGTCAAACCCACTACATTATCTCCTAATTTACCTGGCCGTTGGGTAGGGTCTGCCGAGAAACCTGGACGGTTTGTCCTCCTTCGACATTAACGATAAACCGCTCGTTGATCGCCTGATATTGCACCTGGGCATCGGACTGCACGTATCCCAGGCCGGTTCGGGAAGGCGGGTTATTGCTGGTATCGCAAATAACGCTGAAAGGAAGAGATCCATCGGTGCTGCCAAGCAACCCTTGACCCAGCATATTGTTCAGGAACGACAGTTGCGTAGATCTTATACGGTTGAACAGATTGCTGTTGATGACCTGACCCACATACTGGCCCATACCGGCTGCGAGGGTTTCGGCGATATAGTTGGTTAATCTGGTATAGTCATCGCCATTCGTCGCCTGAACCGAGGAGGTATTTCGTCCCCCGCGAACACCCCAAAACGAACCAGCCGGCTGAGGATTGCAGATCACGTCGATACCAGCCCCAAGCAACGCGCTGAGATCCGCGGATGAATAGGCGGTGTTTTGCCCGGAGCCGGGGGTACCTGTTCTCTGACTTCCAATAATACCATAGATCTGTTTGTTGAGACTAGACTGCTCGGGTGATAGATTTGCAAGCCGCCCGGCTGTAAAACCTTGCGGTGAGACAAGGCGGACAGTATTATTGACTTGATCAGACCACCATAGCCAATCGCCGAACATTAATTTTGCCGAATAACTGTCTAACCCGGCGGCTGCAATGGATGCGACGGCATTTGCGATCGTATCGCCCGCTGGGGTGGTAAGGATCATGTAGATGCCCTCCTGCAACCCAAAGCGTGCCTGGATCGTCCATGTCGTTGGATCGGCACAATCCGCCAACAGCGCGATGCCACACCCTTGTCCGCGCAAAGCATACAGGCCATTGCGCGTCGGGACGTCTGCGCCGATCAGTTGGGCGCTTCCCACGGCTAACGCTCCATCTGCTCCGGCGCTCGAAGAACCCAAGCCTAAGGAGAACCGTGCCGGGGAGGCGGTGCTGCCGCCTGTGCTTGCCACGACCAGCGCGGACGGCCCACGTTGCGGTCCCATGCCGGTGTTGACGGCTGCGGCCAGGCCGGTCCAGAAAGCGGCGCCGTTGCCGCCCAGTCCGTCGTACACCTCCGGTGCGAAACCGGGCAGAAGGACTGACAACTTCCAGGTATTAGGCTGCGACCCGGCTCCGAGCGAAAGGGTGATGCTGTTGCCCAGTGACCCGGTGTAGGCGGCTGCGAAACTGGCGTTTGTGCCGGGTACAACGGCATGGGCGGCGGCATCGGTACCATCTGTCACCCGAACGCAACGAAAGCTTTGGGCACCCTGTTGCACCGCTGTGGCAACCTGGGTGCCGAGATCGTACTTCCGTGGCACGATGGAACCGAACACCTGGGCGTAATCGGCCATCGAGCCAACGATCGCCGGCTCGTCCACCGGCCCCCAAGAGGCGGTTCCAACCACACCGACGACGTTGGTGGGTACACCGTTTAGTACTAAATTCTGGGGTGGGACGATCTGAACATACAGGTCTGGTACGATCAGGGATGTTGTGTTGACGCTACCTTGCTGTGCGATTGGCATTTTTACTAACCTTTCGGCGCATTGGGCAGCGCGACCTTAGTAATGAATTTCCTGTATTCCGTATCGAGGATTTGGCGAATTTTCTCGGCCTCGGTTATTACGTCGCCGCGCACAAAATCGAGGAACGGTTTCAAAACAACCAGATGTTGAACCATGATAAAAACCTAACCATATATAATGTTGCCGTTTAACTCGGAGGCCCCGAACAACAACGACGGCTGCAGAATGTTCGTCACGGTGGGATATTCCATCGTGTAAACAATATCCCGGCGATATAGTAACGCATTTTGCGCCTGGTCATAGCTGGCCGTGTTCCGGTAGATGACGCGCGCAGTCGTGTCGTCAGCCAGCGGCAGAAAGCTTATTCGGTCGATAGCAGAATCGATCGCCGCAGCAACAGCGTCCCGAACTGGCGGGTTAGGGCACCAACATATGATCCGAAGATCTTTTTCTTGACGGCGGCTTTCGAAGGATGTGGAGCTATCGCGCACTACCCTAACCGTGATCGCGGCGGCACCCGGAATGGATAACCGGTTACCGTGTGTGGTTGCCAGCCGATCGGCCTGAATTAAATGACAGAGATTGGAAGCTATCGAACCGGGCATATCCCGGCCCTTAATGCGATAGACGTAAGTCATACCGTCGATCAATGCGCCAACGACATCGCCGGCGGCCGGGTTCCCCGATATTGTGATGGTTGTCGCGGCCGCACTCACTGTCGTTCCAGGTTGGGCGCTTTTAGTATGCCATTCCTGAAGATATCGGGTGGTAACATGGCCCGTATCGCCATCGGTAACGACCGTTACGTTCACCACGGCGGCACTTAAATCTGAATTCAGTGTTGCCGCATTGGGCCAGCCACGATAAACGCGGCACAACACTCCAACGATACTGGATTGCGATGAACCGGAGGGATATAGTATCGATGTTATTGTGCCTGCCAATGCGTTTTCGACGTCAGAAATATCGGCCATTTATGTCGTCGCCATTTTGGCATCGATGCGCCAGCCCAGGTCGCTTAATTCCGATCCCGAGATCACGGCCGTCCGGCCCAAATCGTCGGTGATAATGTCTCCGGGTGATAATATAATCCCTTTAGGCGCCGGCAAAAGTACAGCCCAATATGGAACCGCCTGATCGCCGGGAAGTTTGGCGTCCGACGCACTCGAACGATTTTCTCCCAGAACGCTGGCGGGCCATCCGGTCATGACAACCGTTGAATTGACCGGCGTGTAACCACCATAAGGATTTGTGGCGGTGGCGCTTTGCATATTCGGTCGAGAAACGGAGATTGTTCGGTTAGTGCGGACGCATAGGATCGGCAGCAGGGGATATTGAGACGCCACGAAAAAAGTTCCGGTTGACATAACGAGGTAGTCACCAACGCGCGTATAACTGCCATCGAAGATACCCTGGCAGAGCGCCTCCCCAAAAATGATCGTCCGTGCCTCGTTGCCTTTTGCCGACACAAACGTCGCAGGCAACCTTAAAAATCTATTTATCGGGTCCAGAGGGGCGAAGGGGCCGTTAGGACGAAAAGCATCGGCAGACCGCCCGGCATACCGGGCGGCTCGTCCCAAGCCCAAATACAAGCGATCTTGTAGCTTCAGGCCGTTCATAGTTTACACAACCAACATCGTGGTGCCACCTGCGACGTCCGGACCTGCCGCAATTCCGAGGAATCCGCACAGTCTGCGCCGCCAATCATTGAACAGGCGCATGCGATCCCTCAGTTCATCCTTGTTCCGCGTCCACATCGAAGCCTGATCGGTGTCTAGATTTTCGGAGGTTGCGGGAATCGCCAACTCCAGAGATGTCAGCGACCCAAGATATCGGCGCGTGATGGCAATTTCGGAGTCTGAAAGATTGTTGATGCGAAATTCAAGCAATCCATAGGATTGAAAGAAGCGCCACGATTGCATCCCGGCTGGGGCGGCTCCATAAGCCGGGTATCCGCAAAACCGACGGATGTCCACCTTTTCGGCGTCGGATAGCAGACTCAAACGAACGATCCATCGCCGCGGCTGAACAGAACTAGGCCGGTTCCAGAAGGGGAGATGACGGCCACATAAGTAATCAAACTGTTCACCGCAAGGATCAGACGGCTGGTTGCCAGGATCGGCATGTCCGCCGTGGTTGCCGCGACGGTGGGATCCGATCCGAATCGGACATACGCCAAGGAGTTGCTGCTGTTGGTAACGACGACCGAATCACCACCACCTGATAACGGCGTATTCGCGGAGACAGTGCCCACCGATACGCTGACCGTACCGGTGGGACGAAATGGGCTTACCGAACCTAGCGGCATAGCGATTTTGCCTTTATTTTGTTACTAGCCGACGTGTTCCAGGATAACCGCTCGCTTGTAGGTGGCGTTCGTTGCGGTTGGGACCGTCGTCGAATTCGTTGTCGTGTCGGATGGGGCACAGAATCCGCCAATCCAATACCAGGACTGCGCAATGATCTGCTGTAGGCGATCGATCGCTTCACGGGTGACCATGGCGACTCCGTCCACCATCGTGACGATCGAATCGGCCGGGGCGATATCTCTTGCCGCCATGCCGGCGAAATCGCCCTCCACCAGGGCGCCTTTGCCGCAAATCACCGGACGGCGAACCATCAACCCCGGCAGCGTCGGATGTGGCTGCACAAACGCCTCTGTCGTCGGGACAAACCGGAGGCCAAGAAAATCGTTCGTCATTCCCTTCTTGAACACCTGGTTGGCCGAAGTGGCTCCTTGGAACAACTGCTTGAAATCCGGATCGGCGAACAACTGGCGCGAGGACACTGGATCGAGATAACAATTATAGGCGCCGTCGATTTCCGGAACTGCATTCAAGCGAAGCTTTGCAACCGCGTCCAGAAGGTTACCCATGGTAAGCGTGTCGGATGCCGTGATCAGCGATGTATTGCCACGCTGGGACGGCCGCACGATGGTTGATCCATTCGCCGCGATCACGGTATTGCCCGCCGTTCCGTCCGATACAGATACGTTACCGGAAAGGGTGAGAATGCCGGACAGGCCATTGGGCGCGGTGGAGACATTGGCAGAATCGACTGCAACTGAAACGACCGTATAGACGTTGGCACCGATGGTGACCGTCATCGGTGTGCTGCTGGTAACCGGCTGCTGCACCCCGTTGACGAAAACAATCTGAAATCCGCGGACGTCATCGACAGCAAGGATCGGAGCCGCACTGCCCAGTGTCGTTCGAACGCGCGTGTTACCGCCCATATAGGAAGCGAACAGGGCATTCCGGCCCAGTTCATCCAGGCTGCGTGCGGCCTGTTCGCCGTTGACATAGGCGTTTTGAATAAATTGCGACGCGATAGCGACCCGTTCGATGACCACGTTCAGGTCGGTCGTCGCGGCATAGAGGTTCATCGATAGCGTATATTGTTCGACGCCCCAGGTCGTCGGCGTCAATCCATTGTCGAAATTTGTGTTCGCGGACGGTGCCAGCGGCACAGTCACAGCGGGCTTAAGACCGGCCCGGGTCTTGGTCAGTGTTTCACCGATACCCACCGCGACATCCACCCGATCGGCACAGGCCCGATAGCCGAGCTTGGAGCGCAGCGCCTGCTGGAACTCTCGTTCGAGAAAGCCGCCCTGGATGATCGGCTGAAGCGCGGCAGGAAAATTCTGGATGGCCATTAAGGATCCTATCTAAATACGAAATTGGTGTCGGTAAGGGAGATGATCAGTAATGACGTTTGGTTATCGCCGCGCGGGCCACGATGTATTCTTCGTCGGACATCTCAAGTGCCGTTTTCTGGCGCACTGGTTGAGACGCGGGGGCCAGGGCCGGGCTGGAAGATGAGACACCCGGAAACAGCCAGGGTTTGTTCCGCCGGAGTTCGTCAATGATCTTGCGGGCACCGACAACTTTGTCATCGTCGCCCAGGCGCACAGAAGAAATATCGATCAGTTTCAACCCATCGAGATCGACGATACCGGCCCTGACGGCCTCGGTGCGGAGATCGGCAGCAACGAGACGTGCCTGGAAGTCGGAACGCAACTGTGCGATCTCGTCAGACCCGCCTTCGGACGGCGTGAATTCTACGTCGGTTGATTCATGAATCATTTTGATCTCGTGATGTATTGTCAAGGGTGGCCGAAGTTATTCCATCTTCGACAAATTCAAGGTCATAACAGCCTGCAATGACTTTAAGTGCGGTCTCGCGACTGATGCATCCCGTGGTAACCAATGTGGTAAGTGATTGGACGTCTTTCTGCCGGTCATCCGCTGTGGTCGGATACCAGCGCGGCCACTTCAAACTTATCGGGGCCACAGGACTCAAAGGCGCAATCTCTTGGCCGAAGACCATAATAGTATAGACTTGCGATGCTCGAACAATCAGCCGGGTAAGCTGCAACAGCCCGGATTCGCCGTAACTGGTCCGTAAATTGTCAGCCAGCCAAATCAACCCTTGATTCAACAACTCCAGCGCTCGGCCTGAATGCGCGGCAGTTACGCGCTCCGGGCTTGCACGATTGCCGTGGATGCTTTCCAACGCCAATTCGCGCAAAGTACGCACATACTCGATCACGGCGGCGGAAGCCGTGCCACCGATTTCTAAAAGCCGGGCATCGCCTTTTTCGGAAACGACGAGTGCGTTACCAGCGCCCCTGATCAGCGCACCGTCTGGAAGGGCTGGGTCCTTCAGCAGCAACGTAGGATCGCTGCTGTATTTCAAACCCCGCCCCAACTGACTGAGTTGATAGTCTATCTCGACCTGAGAATGCATGGCGGCAGAGAATGTACAAGCCCCGTCGGCAATGTCGCCGGTCGTGGACAGGCCGGGCAAATTGCGAATCCACACGATGGGAACGGCGCCAAGCCTATGGGAAACCGAACGGGCGCTGTCGATCGCCGGTGGGAACGGGCTGCCGATGGGGGTCGGCAGAAACCAGGTCTCGCTTTCCGTGTCCCAACTTCGGGCAAACCAATATTGACCGCCCGGATCGTCGATGTCGTAACCGTTCCTGCGAAGATCGGCACCAGAGACCTTGTAGCGCTCATCCACTCGGGCAAGCGTGTCCGGTGCCTGGGGATCCCAGGTGGGCGTCAGATAAATGGTGTCGAGTACATCGACGAATATCCGCCCCTGCAGAACCCGCAAAAGCAGCGCAACCGATCCGATGGCACCGCGCATCGCGGCGTCGGTCATAGTCAGATTCAGTCGTGTTTCCTTCGCGATATTCGCGAAGGCCGCCCGCACAGCCCGATCCGGACTATCGATCGTCGGAAAATGACCTTCGCTAAAAAGCAGTGAAACACTATCCTCCACGACAATGCGGCACAGCGGATATCTGACGCTGGGACGCCGTTGGCGAAGGGGAATGTATTCGCCGGCCTCGGTGCGTTCCTCGTGAAAATGGTAGGGGAGGGTATCGTACAGTGTACCATCCAGCACGCGGTTCAGTATAGTTAGTTTTCGCACTCTGTCAGGGTAGTCACTGTCACGCGGAATCAAATCGTACAAAGTATCGAACATATATTTCCAAACTTTGAATTCAACGGCTGAGGAACGACATGGAAATCGAACTCGGTGGGCGCGGCCGCGTTGTCAGGGTGGTAAACGCCCTGACCAAAGCGTCCACCTGGTCGTCTTTTTTTCCCCAGGGAAAGTCACGCATTTCGTCGATTAACGCCCGGTTCCAGCCGGCCCTCGCAATGGAAACATTGCCGGCCTCCACCTGGGATGCCAGCGGCATTGCCCTGGTCGCTTTCGAACCGGTCTCCCGTGCGGCAATCACATGAAATCCCGCCAATTGTCGCGTCAGGTACGACATTTGGCTTTTACCGGCTTGGCCAGGATCTTCCGGAATAGCCACGATAACCTTGGCACCGTCCTTTTGGGCGGTGGTAACAATAAGCGCCTCGACCTCGTGCGGCGTTCCGCGGATGCGGACCACATCGACAATCAGATATCGGCCCGTGTCGTCGCGCCGCAGCTTGATACCAACCGTCCAGTCCGGATCATTCCGGCCATTCAAATTAGTGGCCGCCAGATCCCAGGCACGGACTAAGTTGTCCATGGCAGTAACGGGTTCGACAACCGCTACGCGATCGACCAGAAAGAGCCGCCCGCCCGCAGGTAGCGGTATTTGCTGAAACAGCGCCGACCACGCTCGTTCGCCGATAAGCTCCCGCTTTCGCAGCAAAGCCTCGCGATCCTCCCACTCGGGCCAAAGAGCCGAACCCGGTGGGCGACCGATGGGGTCGTCGGGTTCAGCCAGTGCCGGCAGACGCACGACCCGCCATTCGGCCTTCGCCCGTTCCAGCAATTGTCCGCCAAGGTCGTCCGGGTGCCAGCGCGTCATAATCAAAACCACTCGGCCGTGCGGCTTCAGGCGGGTCGTAACGTCCGACTTGAACCACTCCCAGACATGCTCCCGCTGCCGGGGACTTTCGGCGTCGGCCTGCGACCGGATTGGATCGTCTATTATGATCAGGTCTGCTCTACGGCCCGTGATAGCCCCGCGAACGCCGACTGCGAGGTAATCGCTGCCATCGCTTGTGGACCAACTATCGATAGCCCGTTGCTTTTTTGCGACGGTAAACCCGAGATAATTTTTCTTTTCCTCGATTAACCCACGCAGGCGGCGGCTAAAATGCGTCGCCAGACTCAAAGAATGCGATGCACTGATGACCGAAGAATGAGGATGCTGTGAAAACCACCACGCGGGAAAGATAACCGAGGCATAGGTTGACTTGGCAGACCCTGGCGGCATCAAGATCATTAATCGATCGTAGTTGCCGTTAGATAGACCCTCTAACTCTGTTATGAGATGACGATGATGAATAGCCGGATAATAACCGGTATCTTTAAGTGCTTCTTCTGCCCAGCCTCGAAGATCGGCTCGTGTCCGACCTCTGAAAAAAATTGACTTTTTGATAGGATCACTGTCATTTAGAGTGAATAAATGTGTCCAGCGCCCGTATCACTGACGCGGCGCCAAATCTGCTAAAACCGTCGAAGCGGCAAGTCCGTGGGTGCGTCGCTCGCAAACCCCGGATCATACAGCGAAGCATAGTCCGATTTGGGGTGTTTGGTCAAGCCTTTTTTCCTATTTTAGCAAAATTTCTCGACAGGCCGCGCGATGCGCTCAAGATATGGCCTTGTCAGCGGCGGTGGCTCCGCTTTACCCACAGCCCATGAACATCACCGATGCCTTTAGCTTCCACCCGGTGGCCACCGACGGTTTGGCCCGAACCGGCGTTCTCCACACCGCCCACGGGCCGCTCGATACCCCCGCCTTCATGGCCGTCGGAACGGCCGGGACCGTTAAGGCCATGACTGCCGATGCCGTTCGGGCAACCGGCGGCCAGTGCATCCTGGGTAACACCTATCATCTGATGTTGCGCCCCGGTGCCGATCGGATCGCGGCATTGGGGGGGCTTCACCGCTTTATGGACTGGCCAGGCCCCATCCTGACCGATTCGGGTGGCTTTCAGGTGATGTCGCTGTCCGCTCTGCGGAAGCTGGATCGGGACGGTGTTACCTTCCAATCGCACATCGATGGCAGCCGTCACCGTCTCACGCCGGCGATTTGCATGGAACTACAGGACAAGTTCGACTCCACCATCACCATGGTCCTGGATGAGTGTACCGCTTTCCCTGCGACCTACGACAGCGCGGCCTCATCGATGGAGATGTCGATGCGTTGGGCCGATCTGTCGAAGCAGGCTTTTCGCCCCCGGCCGGGATATGGCCTGTTCGGAATCGTCCAGGGAAGCATTTATCCAGACCTGCGCCTGCGGTCGGTCAGTGCATTGAAAAATATAGGTTTCGACGGCTACGCGGTCGGCGGACTGGCCGTTGGCGAAGGCCAGGCGGCCATGCTGGAAACCCTCGATGTAACCGTGCCCCATCTACCGCCAGATGCGCCGCGATACCTGATGGGGGTAGGAACACCGGACGACATTCTAAAAGCAGTTGCTCGTGGTATCGACATGTTCGATTGTGTGATCCCGACACGGGCAGGGCGAACCGCCCGCGCCTACACCGCAAATGGGGTCCACAACATACGCAACGCCCAATTTGCCGCCGACCCGGGGCCGCTCGACCCGGGATGCGAGTGCCCAGCCTGCACCAGACACAGCAGAGCCTACCTGCACCATCTGTTTCGCGCCGGTGAAATGCTCGGTCCGATGCTTCTTACCTGGCATAATTTGGCCTATTACCAATCGCTGATGCGTGGCATTCGCGCTGCTGTAAAGGCCGGCCAATTATCCGAATATGCCGCTGCGGTGCGGGCCGGATGGACGACGCAGGAGAAATCCCCATGACCGACTACGAACACCTCACCCTGCTCGGGCAACACGTAGCGCCCCCCACCAACCCTGATGCGGCGGTGTTGGAGCGTGTGGCCAATCCCGCCGCCGGCAAGCATTACGTCGTCCGGCTGACCTGTCCGGAGTTTACCTCGCTCTGTCCCCTGACAGGTCAGCCTGATTTCGCCCACATGATGATAGATTATATTCCTGAAAACTGGATCGTCGAAAGTAAGTCATTCAAACTGCTCATGGCATCGTACAGAAATCACGGGGCCTTTCATGAGGCATGCACGATGGAGATCGCCGGCAAACTGGTTACGCTATTAAACCCGGTGTGGCTGCGCATCGGTGCGTACTGGTATCCAAGAGGCGGTATCCCGATAGACGTGTTTTGGCAGACAGCGAACGCCCCGGTGGATGTTTGGGTTCCGTCGCAAGACGTCCCTCCGTATCGCGGCCGCGGTTGAGACAGGAAGAACCTTGACCGAGGACACCCCTGCAGTGCGGCCGGCCAGCCGGCGGATTGATCCCAGGCAGCAGATCCGTGAACACGCTTTACGGGTAGGCTTCGATGCGGTCGGTTTCTGCCGGGCAAGCCTTGGTCCCGAATCGCGTGAGCGGCTAACCCAATTTATCCAGGCCGGCTATCACGGCGACATGGGTTGGCTGGCAGAACGGTCGGAGCAAAGAAGTCATCCACAGTCTCTCTGGCCCGGCGCGCGAAGCGCAATCGTCGTGGGATTATCCTACGCACCCTCGGACGACCCACTCGCAATAACCTCTCAGGCAAGCAACGGCGCCATATCGGTTTACGCCAGGAACCGCGATTACCACGACCTGATCAAGGGCCGGTTGAAACACCTGGCCCAGTTTGTGGTGTCGCGCTTTCCGTGTGAGGTGAAGGTCTTCGTGGACACCGCCCCGGTCATGGAAAAGCCGCTGGCGCAAAGCGGCGGTCTTGGGTGGCAGGGAAAGCACACCAATCTCGTGTCGCGCACCCATGGCTCCTGGCTTCTGCTGGGGGAAATCTACACGACCCTGGAACTCGAAGCGGAGGAAGCGACGGCCGGCCACTGTGGGTCGTGTTCGCGCTGCCTCGATATTTGCCCGACCAAGGCTTTCCCGGCTCCATATCAACTCGACGCGACCCGCTGCATTTCCTATCTGACTATTGAGCACAAGGGGGGCATTCCCCACGAATTCCGGAAGGCGATCGGCAACCGGATTTATGGCTGCGACGACTGCCTCGCGGTGTGTCCCTGGAACAAGTTCGCCCAGCCGACTTCGCACGAACAGCTCATCGGCCGGGAAGACCTGAACGCACCTCGGCTACAGGCGCTGGCCGCATTGGATGACAGCAGTTTCCGGACGATGTTTTCCGGCTCACCGATCAAACGCATCGGACGAAATCGTTTCATCAGAAACGTCCTGATCGCAATCGGAAATTCCCGCGATTCGGCCCTGCGTCCCTCGGCCGACGCACTTCGGAGCGACCCCGATCCTATCGTAGCCGAGGCAGCCGAGTGGGCCGTCGAACAACTTTCCGGGTTGCCGGGTCAACCCTCGCTGTGAATTTGTAACGCCCGTGCATAGACAATCTTGCGCGGCAAACCGGTTGCCGTGCTCACAAGTGCCGCAGCGTCCTTTACCGTCTGAGTGGCCAGAGCGGCCCGCAATCGGCCATCGAGATCCTCGGGGTCGTCGGTCTCAGGTGGCCCGATCAGCACGGTGATCTCGCCGCGGGCCGGTTCCCGGGTAAACAACGCAGTGAGGACGCTCACGTTTCCGCGCTGCACCGTTTCATAATACTTGGTCAACTCGCGCGCGACCGCAGCGGATCGGTCTCCAAACACGGCCTGAAGATCCTCTAAGGTTTCCAGCAGCCGGTGCGGTGCCTCATACCAAATAAAGGTGGTTGACAGCCCAGCACGCTCCGCGGCGCGTAAACTGCTGAAGGCGGCGCGCCGGGCGGCCTGCTTTGCTGGCGGGAACCCGAGGAACATGAACGGCAGCGGCGGTAGCCCGGACAGAATGAGTGCAGTGACCGCCGCGTTCGGCCCGGGAATCGCGGTCACCGGCAGGCCAGCCTCGATCACCGCCCGTACCAGGCGATAGCCGGGGTCCGAAACCAGCGGTGTACCCGCGTCGGATACCAGTGCAATCGTTTGGTTACCCTGCAACTTTGCCACCACGGACCCAATCCGGGCGTCCTCATTATGCTCGTGCAGAGGTTCGGTCCGGGTGTGGATATCCATCGCAGCAAGCAGCCGCCCGGTTCGGCGGGTATCTTCGCACAGGATCAGGTCGCAACCGCTCAACGCAATCCGAGCACGCGTGGAGATATCCCCCAGGTTGCCGATTGGCGTGGAAACAAGCACAAGGCCATGGAGTGGGGCGGACTGGCCGTCCCGCAGGTCATCGGGAGACGCAGCCGATGCGGCAACGGTCATACATTATCCTTATCTGCGCCCTGGCGGTATCGGGCTGCGGTGGGCAATCTTCCGGACGGTACGGAGCAGGTCAGCAATTTGGATCGAATGGGCCAACGTCGCTAGGTCCAATCGCACCCAGCCAGGGGCATACGCGCCAGTCCGCTGCGATCCTGCTGCCGCTGACTGGTCCGCGGGCCGGTTTTGGCCAGGTCCTTCTACAGGCGGCCCAGCTCGCACTTCAAAATGACCCTGCCGTATCGCTGGATGTACTGGACACCGGCGGAACAGCGGCGGGTGCGGCCACGGCAGCTCAAACCGCGATCGCAAACCGGAATACTCTGCTTCTGGGCCCCCTGACATCGGCTGAAACCACAGCGGTCGCGCCGATCGCGCGTGCGGCTGGTATCCCGGTTTTGGCGTTCACCAACGACGCGTCTCAATCTCAACCCGGAATATGGCCGCTTGGCGTTTCACCGGATCAGCAAATCAGGCGTCTCGTTGTCTCAGCCCAGGCGCAAGGGAAAACGCAGTTCGCGGGTTTACTCCCGGACTCCGATTTTGGCCGGGCCATGGCCAACGCTCTCACGAAAGAGACTATGGCGGCCGGTCTGTCGGCACCGGCCATTCGGATGCATCCCCCGGGCATGGCCGCGATTACTCAGTCCACTCGCGATTTATCGGATTACGCCAATCGGCGCGGGCCAATCGATGCCAGGGTAAAGGCCGCTCGGGCGTTAGGGACGGCAGACGGACGCCGAGAGGCGCAGGAATTGGTGAAGACCCCCATTCCACCGCCGCCTTTCAACATTCTGCTGCTTGCCGACACGGGTGACGCACTGCAGGAAATCGCTGCCGTCCTGCCATATTACGACGTGGATCGTTCCGTTGTTCAGATCGTCGGACCCGCTCTCTGGGCCGACCCAGCGACAGGTTCCGCCTCAGTAAAAGGTGCGTGGTATGCAGCCCCCGACAGCAGCACCCGAAGCGAGTTCGAACGCGACTACACCGCGAAGTACGGCGTCCCGCCAACGCCACTCGCGGACCTGGCCTTTGACGCGGCTTCAGTGGCAAGGGTGATTCTAGGGCCGAGGGGCAGCGACTTCGGGATACTGACCCAACCCGGCGGTTTCGTGGGAACCGATGGATGGTTCCTCCTGCTGCCGGATGGGCAGGTCAGGCGCGGGTTGGCAGTGTTCAGGATCGAACGCGCCGGACCGGAATTGATCGATCCCGCGCCGCAATCGGCCGGCGCCGCCGGTTTTTAGTCGCCGCCCGAACCCGTTGGATTTGTCAGCCTCGGCGGAGGCCGACAAATCCAACCAGCCGTTCGGCCTCACTGACAATCGGTTCAGCAATGGCGGCGGCTCGTTCGGCGCCGGATCGAAGCAGATCGATCAGCGCCTCCTGGTCGTTGAGCAGGCGGTTTGTCTCCGCCGAAATCGGCGCCAGTTTCTGGACCAGTAGATCGGCCAGGGCATTCTTAAACGGGCCGAACCCTTGGCCGCCATGTTCCTGCAGCACCGATGCGTGATCCGTGTCCGTCAGGGCAGCGTAAATCCCGACGAGGTTCCTGGCCTCGGGCCGGCCGGTCAGACCTTCGACCTCGGACGGTAACGGCATCGGGTCTGTTTTAGCGCGCCGGATCTTAAGCGCGATTGTGTCGGCGTCATCGTTCAGGTTGATGCGGCTCTGATCGGACGGGTCGGATTTCGACATCTTCTTCGTGCCGTCCCGCAGGCTCATCACACGCGCGGCCGGACCGAGGATCACCGGCTCGATGTTCGGAAAAAAATCGACGCCGTAATCGTGGTTGAATTTCTGGGCGATGTCGTTCGCGAGTTCCAGGTGCTGACGTTGATCGTCTCCGACCGGCACCCGCGTCGCATGGTAGGCATGAATGTCCGCAGCCATCAGATTCGGATAGACGTACAGGCCGGCCGACGCGTTCTCGCGATCCTTGCCCGCTTTGTCCTTGAACTGTGTCATGCGATTGAGCCAGCCAAGCCGCGCCACGCAATTAAAAATCCAGGCGAGTTGCGCATGGGCGCGGACGCCCGATTGCAGGAACAGAATGTGGTTCACCGGATCGACGCCGCAGGCCAGCAGGGTTGCCGCCATCTCCAGCGATTGTTGACGCAGGGCCGCCGGGTCCTGCCACGCCGTGATCGCGTGCAGGTCCACCACGCACCACAGACACGCGTGGTTGTCCTGAAGCGTGACCCAGTTGCGAATGGCACCGAGGTAATTCCCTAAAGTGGGGATGCCGGACGGTTGAATGCCTGAGAAAACGCGCTGCATACCGATCAAGTCTCTGTCGTTGGGGGCGAACTGATGACCGATCCGGCCTCGGCGCGCAAGCGACGGCGCGACATCATGCGGCCGATATCTCTTAGATCGTAGGCACCGAGCAGGGAGGCCGCGATGGCATACGCCAACATGCCCGCCCCGACCAATCCCCCGAGTGATGCCAGACGCAACCACCCATGTGCCGGTGGGGTTTCGAAAAGCAGAACCCGCAAGCCCCACAGAACCCCGGCCATCGCGACGGACGCCCCTATCATACCCAGGCAGCGGCGCCGAAGTTGCCGATCGGGCACGAAATGCCCACGGCGAATAAGCACATACCCCAGGCCGGCCACATTGCAGATGGCGGCGATGCTGGTCGCCAGCGCGGGTCCGACATGTGCGAGCGGCACCATGAAGGCCAAATTCAAGACCAGGTTCAGCACCACACTCGAAACACCGATCTTAACCGGCATGCTGGTGTCGCCACGGGCAAAGAACGCCGGCGCGAGCACTTTCACCAACACGAACGCCGGCAGTCCGATCGCGTACGCCGCAAGCGATTGTGAGGACAGCAGCACACTCTCCATGCTGAACGCGCCTCGTCCGAACAGCACGAGCATGATCGGATTGGCACAGACGATCAGCGCCAGCGCAGCCGGAAGCGTCAGGAACAGCCCATACTCAATCGCTCGGTTAAGCGTGCCGATCGCAGCAGTTGCCTCGCCCGCCCGGACCTGCCGGGATAGCAGCGGCAACAAAGCTGTTCCAACCGCCGTGCCAATCACACCCAGCGGCAATTGCTGCACCCGGTCGGCAAAATACAGCACCGATACGGTGCCGGGCGGCAGCAGGCTGGCGATGATCACGTCAACGGTCAGATTGAGTTGCGTCACGCCCGCACCGACCAGCCCCGGCGCCATCCGGCGCATCAGCAGACGCATTTGCGGCGTCATCCTGGGTCGCGGGATCTGTAGAGCCATGCCCCCGCGTCGAACCGCCATCATCAGCAGGCCAAGCTGGGCAACACCGGAGATGGTGACTCCCCAGGACAGGGCATGACCGACGGTCGGGACATACGGTGTCATCCAGAGCATGCAGGCAATCGAGATAATGTTGAACAGCACGTAAGACGCGGATGCGGCGGTGAATTTCTCCAGGCCGTTCAGGACGCCGGAGACCAGAGCGGCCAGACAGATCAGCACAAGGTAGGGAAACGTGATCCTGGACAGGCTGACCGCCAGAGCGAATTTTTCCGGATCCCCGGCAAACCCGGGTGCGAGGACCACCATCAGTTGCGGCATGAAGACTTCACCCAGGATCGTCATGATCCCGAGCCAGAAGGCCATGACCGCGAACGCTTCCTGCGCGAATTGCTTGGCGGCGCCGGGGCCTTCCGTGTGCAGCAGCCCGGAGAATGCGGGGATGAACGCCGCGTTGAAGGCGCCCTCCCCGAAAAGTCTCCGGAACAGGTTGGGGAGTTTTAAGGCTATGAAGAACGCGTCGGCGATTGGGCCGGTCCCGATCAGGGCTGCGATCAGCATGTCTCGTCCGAAACCCAGGATACGGCTGATAAGCGTCCAGCCGCCGACGGTCAGAATACCTCTCAGCATGACCGGTCCAGGTTGGGTATGCAGTTCTTGCCAGCAGTTTTCGTTTTGCCAAAGTGGCGTCGGTCGATCCCACTGTCATGGCGGGCGAAGCAGACTGTGTGAAAACTTTCGCCCACGCTTTTGGCGGAGAATGGTTTTTTCCGGCGGCTCCTCTCCGTCATGGCGGGCGAAGGCCCGCCATCCACGCCTTGCTGTCCCGGCCCGGAAAAGGCGCAGATGGTAGGCCTTCTCCTTCCATTACAGGATTGTGACGTCGCAACGACAGGGGCATGGCAAAGAAAAATATCCTCCAACGCAAATTTGGAAGGGAGTTTCCGCACAGCCTGAAAGGCCCGCCATCCACGCCTTTCAACGTTCGGCCCCAGAAAAGACGTGGATGGCGGGCCTTCGTCCGCCATGACGGGAGAGGCATTTGCGGCACCAAACGCCATAATGAAAACGGCTGGCGTCTTACTCATCCCGCTGCGGGCGCGATAGAAGTTCGGCGATTGACTGATCGAGCGTTTTCACGCCGGCCAACAGGTCCGCCACAGCGCGGCAAATCGGCAGTTCGACGTCGCCCGCCCGGGCCACCAGCGCGGCGGCGGTGGGAACGCCTTCGGTTACCGCGGACCGGTTGGCAAGTATGTGTGCCAAACCTTCCCCCCGGCCAAGCGCGTGCCCTAAGCTGAAGTTCCGGCTCGACTGTCCGGTGCAGGTAAGCAACAAATCCCCCAGGCCCGATAATCCCATAACCGTTTCTGCCCGTCCGCCGAGAGCTGTCGCGAGACGGCAAAGCTCGCTAAGTCCGCGTGTCACCAGGGCGGCGCGGGCGTTCTCACCCAAACCCGCACCCATGACCGCGCCGGCAGCAATGGCGATGACGTTCTTCGCCGCCCCCCCAAGCTGGGCGCCGATCGGGTCATCATTGCCGTACAAGCGGAAGGTGTTCGTTCCCAACAGCGTCCGGACCTGCTCGCGAAGCCGGGCATCGGTGCTTGCCACGACCGCCGCCGCTGGCAGGCCCGCTGCTATCTCGTGCGCGAAGTTCGGACCGGTCAGGACGGCGAGCGAACGGGCAGCCGAGACGCTTTGAACCACCTCAAGCGGCAGTAGATGCGTATTCGCCTCGACACCTTTGGCGCAGACAACGATGGCGCTGTCGGCCGCGGGCAGGCGGGCCAGCGACGAACGCAGGTGCTGCGTCGGAACCACCCACAGCAGAACATCGGAATCATCCGGAATATCGTGACGGAGTTCGATCATGTCCGGCAGACGAACGCCCGGCAACCTGTGACTCTCACGGCGGGCATCGATCGCGGACGCGGAAGCTGCATCCCGAGCCACCAGCGCGACTCTATGCCCGGCCCTGGCAGCCTGAAGCGCCAGCGCAGTTCCCCAGGCACCTGCGCCAACAACCGTTATTTTACTCATCCGCTAACCTTATCACGGTTGTTTCCGCGCCGGGTTCGCTCTCGCCCAGCGATTCCAATACTGCGTCGGCCAGGGTATTCGCAGAATCCTCGAATTGGTATGGCGGATTGATCACCAAAAGACCGCATCCGTTGAGCCGATCAGGATCGGTCGTGTCCCGGAGATGAAGTTCGACAGCGACGATGTCGCGGATGCCGGAGGAGGCCATGTTTGCATGAAAGCTTCTGACGGCGGCCATTTGCTTGATCGGATACCAGGCGGCAAAAATACCGTGGCTGAACCGGCTGTGGGCGCGGCACAAACCACCCGTGAGGGTATGGAACTCGTCACGCGCCTCGAACGGCGGATCGATGAAAACCAGCCCTCGCTTTTCTTTTGGCGGCAGCAGGGCACCCATCGCTTCCCAGCCGGATCGTTCATGCATATCCACTTGCGGGTCGCGGCGAAACCGCCGCCGCAGGGTTGCCGCATCTTCCGGGTGCAGTTCGCAGCACGCCAAACGGTCCTTTTCGCGCAACACCGCTCGGATCAACGCCGGAGAGCCAGGATACAGCCCGAGTTGCTCTACCAGCCCGAGATAGCGGCGCAGCTCTGGCCGGGGATTTTCCAACAGGCGTTTGATCCCGCTCTCGGCTTCGGCAGTGCGTTGTGCGGTTTCGGCATCAAGGTCGTAAAACCCGGCGCCGGCATGCGTATCCAGGACGAAATAGGGTGCCGGTTTGCGGCCCAAAGAGTCGAGCAGGGCCAGCAGCAGCGCATGTTTGAAGCAGTCGGCGAAATTGCCGGCGTGATAGGCGTGGCGGTAATTCATGACGGAACCGCTTCCAACGTGTCGAGTGGCCAACGCGGCCGGGCATTGGTATCCAGGCCGTCGCTCCAGCCTAGCTGCAATCGCTCGACGCCAGCCCAGGCGACCATGACGGCATTGTCCGAGCAGAGCCGGATCGGGGGCGCTACCAGCCGGAACCCGCGTGCAATGGCGGCGGCGGCCAAAGCGGTCCTGATCGGCGTATTCGACGCCACGCCGCCTGCGACAACCAGCAGGTTCGCTGCCGGAAATCGTTCCCGCATCATCTCCATTGCATGGGCGGCCCGATCGGACAGAACGTCCACGACGGCGCGTTGGAAACTTGCCGCGATATCCGCGCACTGTGCATGGGTCAGATCTGACCCCATTCGCATCACCGTTTGCGCCACGGCTGTCTTCAACCCGGAGAAACTCAGGTCGCAGCCAGGTCTGCGGATCATGGGGCGCGGAAATTTGTGACTTGCCGGATCGCCCTCCACGGCAATTTTTTCCAGGGCCGGCCCACCCGGCCAATCGAGCCTTAAAAGCTTCGCCACCTTGTCGAACGCCTCGCCCGCCGCATCATCGACGGTCCCACCCAATCGAATGTGCTGCCCAACGCCTGTCACCGCGATGCACTGGGAGTGGCCGCCAGACAGCAGGAACAACAGGTATGGAAAAGGCGCGCCGCCCTCGGCCAAACCAGGCAACCGAGCGGTCAGGGCATGCGCTTCCAGATGATTCACCGCGACGAAGGGCAGTCCGTTGGCGATCGCGATACCTTTGGCAAACTGGCTGCCAACAATCAGCCCGCCAATCAATCCCGGACCGGACGTGGCGGCGACACCGCCCAGACCGGCAAATTCAAGCCCGGCCTTGGCCATTGTTTGACGCACCTGTTCCGGTAGGTATCGAAGATGCGACCGTGCAGCGATTTCCGGAACAACGCCGCCAAACGGTGCGTGTTCGGCAAGCTGGCTCAGCACGGCCTCGGACAGAATCCGCCCGTTGGCATCGACGACCGCGGCAGCGGTCTCATCGCAAGACGTCTCGATCCCGAGAATCGGCTTCATTGTACCTCTCAAGCCGATGTCCTGGTCAGGCCGATGTCCTGGCCCGCGCACACGGCTACCTGTTTTCCAGCGGTTCTCATTTTAGTGTTCGCGGCCGCGATCATGTTCCTCGTCATGGTGCGCAAAGGCGCGCCATCCACGTCTTTGCTGGTCCGAAACGCCAAAAACCGTGGATGGCGCGCCTTCGCGCACCATGACGACAGGAGACACCATCGCCGCTTTGCCAAAATGAGAACGGCTGCCTGTTTTCTGTCTTAGTGGCGACACGCCCGAAAATAGGGTAACGACGCACCCTGTTAACGCCACACATCATCGACCGGAGCCTCTTTGACAAGAGTTACCTTTTGAAGCGCGTTTTGATCACAAGACCCGAACCCGGCGCCACCGAAACCGCCGCACGCCTGACCGCGTCCGGCTTTTTTCCAGTCGTTGCACCCGTTTTGTCCATTGTTGGCAGGGATCTGCGTGCCCCAAATCATGTGGCGGCGACCCTGCTGACCAGTCGGAACGCCGTCCCCGCCTGTGCGTCGTCTCTTTACGATCTGCCTGTCTTCGCGGTCGGAACCGCAACCGCTCGCCGGGCGGCCGAGACTGGTTTCAACAATGTCCTCAACGCGGACGGAGACGCCGAAGCGTTGGCGAAACTGGTGGCGGACACGATGTCCCCCGCAGATGGCGCGTTGTTTTTGCCAACCGGCCAAGGGCAAGGTGGCGCTATCGCCAGCGCTCTCCGGCTGCGGGGCTTCCGTGTCGTCCGCCGCGTCGCGTATTGGACGGTTTGTACCCCAGTGCTGCCAACAGCCGCTGCGACCGGCCTGCGTAATGGTGTGCTGAGCGCGGCGATGTTCTTCTCCGGAGAAACCTCTCGCCATTTTGTGCATCTAATAGAGGCTGCAGGCCTGGGGAATGCCGTTCGCGATGTCGAAGCGGTGTCTATCAGCGAAGCGGCTGCCGTGCCATTAAGAGCTCTCCCCTGGCGATGCATCGGCATCGCCGCGAAGCCAAACCATGATGCGATGCTGGTGCTGCTGAAATGACTGAACAACCTCTTTTGCCCGCGCCGGACGAAACATCCGGACCCATCGCCGTGCCGCAGGCCCCGCCTCGCCGGAATCTGGGTCCATGGCTCTATGGCCTCGGGTTCCTGCTGCTCGCGGGTGCCATATTCTACGGTTGGCAGTACCCGAATACATCGGGCGAATCGCCGGCTATGCAGGCGGTAGAACAACGCCTGTCGGATATCGATGGGCGTATTAGCCGCTTGGAGCAGCATCCGACTCAGGACGTTGGAAAAATCACGGCCCGCCTTGATGCCCTTGATGCCCGGATGGCAGATCAAACCCAGCTTGCCAGCCGGATGGACACATTGTCCGGCCGCATCGAAGCGCTTTCGGGGCGGGACCAGGCCGGTATCGACGCAGGCAAACGACAGCTCGATGCATTGACCAGCCGGGTGACTGCCGCAGAGGAGAATGCCAATAGTCTTGCCGTCGTTAGCAAGCGTTTGAATCGCATCGCCAAGCTGCAAGAAGCGTCCTTCGCACTCGCTTCGGGCCGGCCTATCGGCGATCTGCCAAACGCGCCGGCAGCACTTACGCGGTACGCTCACACCGCACCACCCACCGAGACACAGCTTCGCCTTCGCTTTCCCGCAGCGGAGCAAGCCGCCCTGGCCACAAAGCAGCCGGACAATAGCGAGGCACCGTTTCTCGATCGCGTATGGGATCGGGCGCAGGGCCTCGTCACCATCCGCCGAGGCGACGAAATCGTTGTGGGCAATCCCACAACGATCATCTTAAATCAGGCGCAAGTGGCGCTCGATGCTGGCGATCTTGCCGGTGCGGTTGCGTCGGTTGAGCGACTGAAGGGGCAACCCGGGCAGGCCATCGCCGGTTGGCTGGCGGACGCGAAAGCTCTGCTGACCGCGCGGTCGGCACTGGCCGATATGGCTGATCAAGCGTGATGCTGAAGGTCATTCTCTTCCTGTTGGCTGGCGGCGCCATTATCGCAGCAGGCTGGCTGCTGGCGGGCATTCCCGGTCATGTCGTCGCATCTGTGGGCTCGATATCGATCGACACGTCGGCGCCATTCGCGATTTTGATGCTGGTAGCGCTGTTCGTGGCACTGTCTATCGTTCTCCGCACCCTGCGTGCCGTGTGGGCGATACCGCGTGCCGGGGCAGGGTGGCGCAGTCGGCACCGCCTCGCTCTTGGGGAAAAAGCAGTCACACGCGTCCTTGTTGCGTTAGCAGCCGGAGAGCAGGGGGCGGCGCGAAAAGAAGCCCGCCGCGCACGCAACCTCCTGGGGGAATCGCCGCAAACCTTGCTCCTGGTGGCCGAGGCGGCACGGTTATCTGGACGTGAAGATGAGGCGCAGGAAGCGTTTCAGGCACTGACAAAGCAAAAGGACGCTCGGTTTCTGGGACTTCGCGGCCTGTTGCGTCAGGCCGTCGATCGCAGCGACTGGGCGGAGGCGTTGGTTATCGCGAAGGAGGCGGAAACCGCCCATCCCGGCACAATTTGGCTGCGTCAGCAGCGAGCCGAACTGGCCCTACGCACAGACAACTGGGCCGAAGCGCTTGATTTGGCCGGACCCGATCCGCATCGGCCAGCCTACTATGTGGCGGCTGCCGAAGCGGAACCTGATGCTTCCAAGGCATTGGCTTATGCGAAGCAAGCCTGGAAACAAGACCCCGCGTTCGCACCGGCCGCTCTCGCCTATGCGCGCCGTTTGCGGATCGGTGGATATGAAAAGCGCGCCCGCGCTTGCATCGCCAATACCTGGAAGCGCGCACCGCACCCTGACCTCGCGACCTTCGTTCTTGCTCCGGAATCGAACGCGTTGGCCCGTGCCCAGTCAGCCAAACGCCTGATCGCTGGAAATCCCGGCCATCCGGAAAGCCGGCTTCTCCTGGCCCAAGTCGCCCTCAATGCCGGCCTGACCGGTGAGGCTCGGCATCAGATCGAGATCATGGAGCGCGAAGGTCTGAATCAACGCCGCCAGTGCCTGCTTCTTGCAGAGATTGAGGAGCAAGAACGCGGAGATACCGAGGTCGGGCGGCTTGCCCAGCGCGATGCGCTTCGCCGAGCCGCGTCCGCAGATCCCGATCCACATTGGCAGTGTTCGCATTGCCATGCGGACAGCGCGGTCTGGCAGCCAAAGTGCGCTTCGTGCGGCAACGTTGGGACCGTGCAATGGGTTGCCGGTGTTCGGGCATCATCTGGCTTGCCCGTAATCATGAACTGACCCGGCGCCCCAACCCCGGACGACCCAACCCCGGACGACCCAACCCCGGATGATTCAGCGCTGGCTGAAAACTCGGGTTGGGCGAGTGCGCAAGTCCATCTGGGTGGATGGGCGGTCGCCACAGGGAACTAGATTCAGATAAGGTACGGGATCGACCGACTGGCCGTTGACAAGCATTCCGAAATACAAATGAGGGCCGTAGGTCAGGCCGGTGCGGCCAACGACGCCTATTTTCTCGCCTCCGTAAATATGCCTGCCTCCCTCCGCCAGAACCGGCGCGATGAGGCCGAGATGGCTGTAAATGCCGACAAATCCATCGTGCTGGATTAACATTTCCAGACCTCCGATGCCATGCCGTTGAATCCGGATGATAGTCCCCGGGGCGACCGCGACCACCGGGCTGCCGATCTCCGCAGGTAGATCGATCCCATTGTGAAATGTCCCGGCCAGCGGCCGATTTGGCAGGATACGCGGCCCGAACGGCGACGATACGCAGGCGGAGGCGACCGGAGGCAGCAGCGGCATTCTGGCTGGCCTATTTGGCGTTGCCGCCTGCGAACCAAACGCAGCCAACCCAACACCGAGGCTTAGCGCAAAGGAAATCATTCGCCTCCAAGGGCGAGCATAGAAAGGTTCTATCAACTCCGGCCATCCTCCATCCGGTGCATTCCAGACGCTAACCGGAGCGGAATGCTCGATACCTGTCTAATCAGGATCGCGTGCTGTGCGGTAAACTGGGACGTAATACCACCAGCCCAATGTTTTGACCGTTCGGCCCCTTCTCGTCATGGCAGGCCTTCGCCCACCATGACTGTGACGGAATAGGACATAGAGCCGTTGATCTAATTGGTTTATTCGGCAACGGCTTTGCGCAACTTGCGAACGGGGGAAACTTCGGCGGGCGCCGGCACGTCGTCGGGATTTTTCAAAGCTAAAAGCAACGCCTCACGAAGCTGACCAAGTTTTCGTTCATTTTCAATCTTCAGACCAAACACGTCCTTAACGTAGAAAACGTCAACCGCCCGAACGCCGTAGGTCGTCACATGGGCCGAGGCGATCTGCACGCCTTGTTCGCTGATGGCAGCGGTTACGTCGTGTAGAAGTCCAGGGCGATCGCGACCGTTGACCTCCAGCACCGTGTGGGTGTTCGATGCGTGATTGTCAACGACGACTCGCGGCGGAACATGGATCGCCTGCATCCGCCGGCCCAGCAGTATCTTGGAAATTCGCCTGATCTCGGTGGGCAGTCGCAACCGGCCGGAAAGCGCTTGCTCGATCAAGACCGAGAGGCGGGCAAGCCGATGGGGGGCTTCGAACGCCCCACCAGCAGTGTCCTGAATCCAGAACGTATCCAGGGCCATACCATTCGTCATCGTATGGATGCGGGCATCGACGATCGAGGCTCCGGCAACGGCCAGCGCGCCGGATATCTTACTGAACAACCCGGCATAGTCGGCGCAATAGACAGTCACCTCGGTCACCGCCCGCGCAGGAAGTGGTTGAGTATCGATAGTAAGAGGGGCTTTACGATGTTCCGCATCCCGGATGAGAACGGCATGCCGCGCATGGGTTTCAGGATCGAAGGACAACCAGTATCCAGCATACCCGAGCGTGGAAAAGTGGTCGAGTTCTTCCGGAGTCCAATCGCTCAACAGCGTGCCGACGGCTGATTTGGCGCGGGCGACACGCACATCGCGTTCGGCCGTGGCAAGACCGCCGGCCAGCACTTCAGCGACGCGTGAGTACAGCTCCCGCAGGAGGGTCGCTTTCCAACCGTTCCAAACCTTGCTCGACACAGCCCGCATGTCGGCAACTGTCAGGATAAGCAGCAAGCGCAAACGCTCAGGCGATTGGATTGTATCAGCGATATCCAGGATTGTCTTGGGGTCGTCGATATCGCGCTTGAAGGCTGTTGCACTCAGCAGCAGGTGGTGCAGAACCAGCCAGGAAACCGTCTCGGTTTCTTCGTCGGTCATGCCCAGCGCCGGGCCGACCTCCAGGGCGACTTCGGCGCCAAGGGCCGAATGATCGCCGCCCCGGCCTTTAGCGATGTCATGCAGTAGCATTGCAAGGTAGAGCGAACGGCGCGACTGGACGTTGCCCACCAGTTCCGACGCGATCGGGGCGACATCGGCAAGTTCACCCCGTTCAAGGGTGTTGAGGACTCGGACGGCTTCGATAGTGTGTTCATCGACGGTGAAGATGTGGTACGTATCGAACTGCATCTGACCGACGATACGAGCCCAGTCCGGAAGATAGCGGCCAAAAAAGCCCGTCTCGTTGAGGATACTGAGCCACCGGGCGCCGTCTGGATGTTGTCCGCCCGGCCGGTGACGATCGGACTCCTTGCCGCACAGCAGATCCATAAACACCGCAGCGGCCTTCGGATCACCGCGCAGCGATACCGCTCGGCGTTCATTCTGGATGAAGGAGCGGATGGCAAGCGGATGCAATTCCAGGACCCGATCGCGGGCAATCTGCAATATCCGTAGCATCTGAATTGGCTCGACGTTGAAATCCCGGCCGGCGATCGGCATTAATTTGCCTTCCGCGAGAACAAAGCCGGCAGCCAACAGCGCGTCGTCGGTTTCGGCCTCGAGTGCCGGTGGACCCAGGGCCGACCGCAAAATGGCCGGCTCAAGTATGCGGGTGAGGCGGGCGATTTCCCGCGCGGTCAGGAAATAATGGCGCATGAATCGTTCAACGCCGTCCTGGCGGCCGTGACGAGTGTATCCCATTCGGGCGCCGACGACTGGCTGCAAATCGAATGTCAGCCGTTCTTCCGCGCGCCCCGCTACGTAATGCAGATGGAAGCGGACGGTCCACAGGAACTCCCAGGCACGTCGGCCGTGGCGGGCTTCCTGTTGCGTTAATATGCCGCCGAGATCGGCGAGTTCACCCATCGTCTGGGTGTCGAAGACATAGCGGGCGATCCAGTAGAGAGTTTGCAGATCGCGCAGACCGCCACGGCCCTCTTTTACGTTCGGCTCGACAACGAATGGGCTGTCGCCATACCGCCGGTGGCGCAACGAGCGTTCGGTCTGCTTTGCCGCGATATAGTCGGCGGCGCCCGCTTCCTTGCAGGTCGCCCGGAACCGGCGGTGGAACTCCCCAAACAAGGTGTTGTCGCCGGTCAGGAAGCGCGCATCGAGCAGCGCGGTGCGGATAGTGGTATCCTTGCTGCCCTCGATCAGGCAATCGCCGATGGACCGGGTCGCATGGCCGACCTTCAAGCCAAGGTCCCAGAGAAAGTACAGCATATACTCGACGACCCGGAGCGTTTCCGGCGTCGGTTCCTCGGCCGTCAAAAACAGCAGGTCGATGTCGCTGAACGGGGCCAGAACGCCTCGGCCGTAGCCGCCGGTCGCAGCAATACCGAGGTTCTCGGCCAGCCCCAGATCGGCCTTTGTCGTGGCGTGTTCAAAGAGGGCCGCGACAACACCATCGATCAGGGCGCCTAGAAGCCGAGCGGCTTGAAGGCCGGTGATCTGCTCATGCTCGAAGGCATGCTGAACATACGCTTGTATGCGAGCCAAATGACGCCGGAAAGCACCAACGGCGGCGTCTCGCGAAATCGACCCGCTCTCCTGCGCAATGGCTGCGAGGGCATCGGAGAGGAGCGACGCCGCGGCTTCTGGGGCACGTGGCAAGGGGATGGGAGTTAACATTGCTTTGATCGTACTATGTGACCCCATCCGCGCAACCCGGCACAAGTGCTTTCAGACGATATAAGACGTCAAGAGCCTGTTTGGGGGACATATTATTTGGGTCGATTTCGTTCAAAGCGTCGCATAGGGGCAAAAAATCAACCGCAGGTAGAATGGGTTCATCCGGTTCCGCCGTGGCGGCGAAAAGCGGCAATGCCTGAAGCGAGGCGGATTTGCCCAGCGGGCCGCCGTGCTTTTCCATAGCCGCCATTAGCGAAGCGGCTCGCTTGACGACGGGGGCCGGGACCCCGGCCAGTTCGGCGACATGAACGCCCCATGAACGTCCGGCCGCACCCTCGGCAACTTCGTGTAGAAACACGACCGTACCCTTCCATTCTTTGACGCGCATCGTATGCGGTTTGAGCCTTGGCAGGCGGTCCGCCAATTCCGCCAGTTCATGGAAATGTGTGGCAAAGATGGTGCGGCAGCGTATGGCCGAATGTAAAGACTCTAATACTGCCCAGGCGATTGCCAAGCCATCCAACGTGGATGTACCGCGGCCTATTTCATCTACGACCACCAGCGACTTCGGACCTGCCTGGTGTAGGATGGCGGCGGTTTCGGTCATCTCCACCATGAAGGTCGATCGTCCGCGCGCCAGGTCGTCAGCGGCGCCAACCCGGCTGAAAAGCCTGTCCACGATCCCCAGAACGGCGGACTCAGCCGGAAGCGGTAATCCGGCCTGCGCGAGCACGACAAATAGTGCATTCTGACGTAAGAATGTCGATTTTCCCGCCATATTCGGGCCTGTCAGCAGCATGACGCGCTGGCCGGGGGACAGGTCGCAGCGATTGGGCACGAACGCGGCGTGGCTGGCCAGGGCGCTCTCCACCACCGGATGCCGCCCGGATTCGATACAATATTCTTCCGAAGCGGTCAGCGTTGGCCGCACCCAGGTACCGCTTTGCGCCAGCTTTGCAGCGGATTGGGTCGCATCCAGGAAAGCCAGCGCGCCTGCACAAGCGGCCAGTGAGTCTGCATGCGTCAGTATGTCTCGGACCAAATGGGCGAATACCAGCCGCTCCCGCGCGGTCGCCTTCTCGGCGGCTTCGCGTATTTTTTGATCCAGTTCGGATAGTTCGGGCGTTGTGAAGCGCGCACCGTTCGCCATTCCCTGACGCAGGGTCAGTTCGGGAAAGCTCCGTAGTCCCTCTACCGCGATGGCAGGCGCCTCAATGATGTAACCGAGTTGCATGTGGTGCTTGATCTTGAGGCTGGCGACACCGAAACGCTGCGCGAAATCGAGTTGTAGTTTGGCAATGACCTGACGGCTCTCGTCGCGCAGAGTACGATGGGCGTCGAGTTCTCCATCGTAACCGGTACGGATTGCGCCGCCGTCTTCCAGGCGTGCCGGCACCGGGTCGGACAGCGCCCGCGCCAGTTCTGCCGCCAGTAAAGAGCCGGAGGGGATGGCAGCCCCTGCATCGGCCAGGGCATTTGGCAGCGGTGGCTGAAGCAACCCGGCTGCGGCGAATGCGGCTTTCAATCCATCGCGAATGGCTGCGAGGTCGCGTGGTGTTCCGCGATTTAGCGACAACCGCCCAAGTGCCCGAGCCATGTCGGGGGCGGTGCGAAGGATTGCGCGTAGTTGGTTGGTGGCGTCCTGATTGGCGACACACCAGGACCAGGCATCCTGACGGGCGGTGATCGCAGCCAGATCGGTAAGAGGTGCGGAGAGCCATGCCGCCAGCAGGCGCGCCCCGGCTGCGGTCAATGTCCGCTGGATTGCCGCGAATAAAGTGTGCTGGGTTCCGCCATCTCTGGACCGGAGGATTTCCAGGCTGGCGCGTGTCGCCGCATCCATGAGCAATGCGCCGGTCTGGCCTCTTGGTTCTGGACGGCCGAGCCGGGGCAGGGCGCCCGACTGAGTGCTGCGGATGTAGTCCACCGCCATTGCGGCGGCGACTGCCTCGCCGTCGGTGAAAGAGCCGAATGCGTCCAGGCTGACCGTGCCGAATGTCTCGGCCAGCCGCCGCCTTGCGACCAGCGGTGTGGATGGCACGGTTTCGGGGGACCGGTTAGACGACCATTCGCCGAGATCGAGCGACTCCGGAGCCAGAAGTTCAACCGGTTCCAACCGGCCGAGAAGTGCGGGAAGTTCGGATGCCGCGATGGCTGTGGTTTCAAATAAACCAGTGGATACATCCACCCAGGCGGCACCGAGGCCATCCTTATCCCATGCCAGGGCCATCAGCAGATTGGGCCTGCCGGCTTCCAGTAGGGACTCTTCGGTGATCGTGCCGGGGGTGATGATGCGGACAACCGCCCGCTTGATCGGCAGTTTGCCGACGCGGTTTTTCGGATCTTCCATCTGCTCGACGATGGCGACGCGGAAGCCACGGCGGATCAGCCGGGCGAGATAGACGTCCGATGCGTGGTGGGGAACGCCGCACATCGGGATCGGGCGTCCGCCGTGTTCGCCACGGTGGGACAGGGCGATATCCAGGGCGGCGGCGGCGGCTTCGGCATCGGCAAAGAACAATTCGTAGAAGTCGCCCATGCGGAAAAACAGCAGCGCGTCGGGGTGATCGGCTTTGCAGGCGAACCATTGCGCCATCGCAGGGGTCGCCCCCACGGGGGACATTGCTCCCACGGGGGACATTGCTCCCACGGGGGACATTGCTCCCACGGGGGACATTTCCCCCACGGCGGATATGCCCCCCACGGCGGATATTCCCTTTAAAACGGGCGGGTTCGAAACGCTGTCCACTGCGTCTCTACGCCGCCACGCGCTTGCGGACGAAAGCGGCGATCGAGGCCAGCGCAGCCGGTGTCATGCCTTGAATACGTGCAGCCGCACCAAGCGATTCCGGGCGGATATTGTTCAGCTTCTCTCGGATTTCGTTCGAAAGACTGCCGATTTCCTCGAACAATATGCCGCCCAGGTCCACGCCGTCTTCTCGCCGGCTCATGCGGACTTCAGCCTGTTGCCGGTGCAGGTAGCCCGCATAGCGCGCGTCGGTGCGTAGCTGTTCCGCGGTTCGCGCCGGTAGTTCGGCCAGCCACGGGAATGCCGCGCACAATACAGGCCAGGCGACACTGTCATTGCCGGCCAGATCCAGGACCGGCCTCCAGCGTCCGTCGGAGGGGGGAACGATGCCGAGACGACTCATCGCCGTTGCGGGCAACCCTTCCTGCCGGGCACGGTCCATTGCGTCCGCAAGCGCGATCCGGTGTGCGGTAAACGCGGCCTGCCGGACGCTTCCGACACAACCCCACTCCATACCTTTGCCGGTCAGCCGGAGGTCGGCGTTGTCCGCCCGCAGACTAAGGCGGAATTCGGCCCGCGACGTGAACATCCGATACGGTTCGGCGACACCCTGCGTCGTCAGGTCGTCCACCATCACACCGAGATAGGAGTCCGTCCGGTCAAGCCAAACAGGAGTCTGGCCGCCGGTCAGCCGAGCGGCGTTGATCCCCGCCAGTACGCCCTGCGCGGCGGCTTCCTCGTATCCTGTCGTGCCGTTGATCTGGCCAGCGAGGAACAAACCGGGCATCGCCCGCAATTCCAGGCTGCGCGTTAAAGCGCGGGGATCGACGTAATCGTACTCGACGGCGTAACCTGGACGGATCATGCGGGCGTGTTCCAGACCCGGGATTGTCTTCAGGATCGCCTGCTGAACGTCCTCCGGCAGGCTGGTGGAGATGCCGTTGGGATACACGGTCGGATCGTCCAGACCTTCCGGCTCCAGAAAAATATTGTGGCGATCCTTGCCGCTGAACCGGACGATCTTGTCCTCGATCGACGGGCAGTAACGCGGCCCGCGTCCAGCGATCTGGCCGGAATAGACGGGCGATTTGTGGATGTTCTCGCGAATGACCGCGTGCGTTGCCTCAGTCGTTCCGGTCACCCGGCAGTCGATCTGCCGGTTCAGGAGACGGGACGTCAGGGTACTGAACGGCTGGGGTTCATCGTCGCCGGGGTCGGCGCGCAGACTGTCCCAGTCGATCGTACGCCGGTCCAGCCGTGGAGGCGTGCCGGTCTTCAGCCGGCCGAGCGGCAGGCCGAAACGAGAAAGCGTTTGCGCCAGGCCGACCGACGGGGCTTCCCCCATCCGCCCGGCCGGGGTTTGACGGTCACCTATATGGATAATGCCTCGCAGGAACGTCCCGGCAGTCAGCACGACCGCGCCGCAGCCGATCCGCTGACCGCCTGAGCAGATCACAGCGACGATGCGCCCGTCGCGATCCACCTCCAGATCGTCGGCGGCGCCAGCCTGAAGCGTGAGATTGGGGGTTTCCGCCAGGAAGGTCTGCATCGCCCGCCGGTAAAGCGAGCGATCCGCCTGCGCACGCGGGCCGCGCACGGCTGGACCTTTGCTCCGGTTGAGGACTTTGAAATGGATGCCGGCCGCGTCGGCGGTTCGCCCCATCAGGCCGTCGAGTGCGTCGATCTCCCGCACCAGATGGCCTTTGCCGATTCCACCAATTGACGGGTTGCACGACATCTCTCCGATCTTGGCCAGATCGTGGGTCAGCAGCAGGGTCTTGGCGCCCATCCGAGAGGACGCGGCGGCTGCCTCGCACCCTGCGTGACCGCCGCCTACAACTATAACATCGAACCGATTGCTCATTGGGTGCTTTCTGCCATAGAAGCACCCTCTCTCGCCATGCCTGAACATCGCTCTTTTCGTAAGTTGCGGCGCAAGACCGTGGTGAGAAGCGTAGCATCCGATAGGATGCTGGCCAATCAAAGGGGGAGTCCGGCCATGGCCGACACGGCAATCGACACGCGTACGGCGCGGGTTTCCGACGAAGAGAGTTTGGCCATGCATGCCATGGGCCGTCCGGGCAAACTCGAAACCCGGATCAGCAAGCCTATCGCCACGGCGCGCGATCTTTCGATGGCCTATTCCCCGGGTGTAGCGGCCCCGTGCCTCGCGATTGCTCGTAATCCTGCTCTGGCATACGAGTACACGACCAAAGGCAACATGGTCGCCGTCATCACGAACGGCACGGCTGTTCTGGGGCTGGGCAATTTGGGTGCGCTGGCGTCCAAGCCGGTCATGGAGGGTAAAGTCGCCCTCTTCAAACGTTTTGCCGATGTCGATGGGATCGATCTCGAGATCGGCACCGAAGATATTGAGGAATTCATCAACGCCGTTCGGTTCCTCGGACCAAGCTTCGGCGGAATCAATCTCGAAGACATCAAAGCGCCAGAGTGCTTCGTTATCGAGCAGCGCCTGCGCGAACTGATGGACATCCCGGTTTTCCATGACGACCAACATGGCACGGCGATCGTTTCCGCCGCTGGCCTGATCAACGCCTGCCACCTGACCGGCCGGGAGTTGCGCGATACCAAACTGGTGGTCAACGGTGCCGGTTCGGCGGCGATTGCCTGCGTCGAATTGCTCAAGGCGATGGGCGTTCGGCCGCAGCATGTGATCCTGTGCGACACTAAGGGTGTCGTCTATCAGGGCCGCACCGAAGGCATGAACCAGTGGAAATCGGCGCATGCCGCCAACACCAAGGCGCGCACACTGAGCGAAGCGATGGAGGGGGCCGACGCTTTCTTCGGCCTCTCGGTGAAAGGCGCGCTGACCGGGGCCATGGTCGCGTCGATGGCCGACAAGCCAATCATCTTCGCCATGGCCAACCCTAACCCGGAAATCACCCCGGAGGAGGCGCGGGCCGCCAGTCCGAACGCCATCATCGCGACCGGACGCAGCGACTACCCCAATCAGGTCAACAACGTCCTCGGCTTTCCGTTTATTTTTCGTGGCGCTTTGGACGTTCGCGCCAGCACGATCAACGACGCGATGAAGATCGCCGCGGCCCATGCATTGGCCAAGCTGGCCCGTGAAGACGTGCCCGATGAGGTCCACTCAGCGTCAATCGGACGCCGCCTTGCGTTTGGGCCGGAATATATCATTCCCAACGCTTTCGATCCGCGTCTAATCGCGCGTGTCTCACCGGCGGTGGCGCAGGCGGCGATGGATTCCGGTGTCGCGCGCAAGCCCATCGAGGACATGCGTCGTTATGTGCGTGGTCTTTCCGGCCGCCTCGATCCGACGGCCGATGCGCTGGACGCGACGATGGAGATGGTGCGCGAAAGCCCGCGCCGCGTCGTGTTCGCCGAAGGTGAGGAAGCCCAGGTGGTGCGGGCTGCGGTCGCCTACCGCAACGCCGGCTACGGACGCCCAATTCTGATCGGGCGCGAGGATCGCGTGTTGGCCACGCTCGACGGTCTCGGGCTTGGCGGAACTGACGGCATTGAGATCCACAATGCTCGGCTGTCGAGCGACAACAGCAAATATGTTGAATTCCTTTACAACCGATTGCAGCGCCAAGGGCATCTGCGGCGCGATGTGCAGCGGATGGTCAATCAGGACCGAAACGTCTTCGCCGCCTGCATGGTCGCGACCGGCGATGCCGACGCGATGGTCACCGGACTGACCCGCTCCGCCTCGGTTTGCCTGCAAGATATCCGCCATGCGATCGGGCCGGCAAAAGGCGGCATTCCGTTCGGGCTGACGTTGTTGGTCGGGATGCGCGGCAAGACCATCTTCCTGGCAGACTCGCTGGTGCATTTCCGCCCGGATGCGACGCAATTGGCCGATATCGCCATCGGCGCCGCGGCTGCGGCACGACATCTTGGGCACGAGCCGCGCGTGGCGTTGTTGTCGCACGCGACATTCGGCGATCCGTTGGATCAGCGGGCGGCCCCGATGCGGGATGCGGTCAAGATACTCGATGAGCGCAAGGTCGATTTCGAGTATGATGGCGAAATGAGTCCGGATGTTGCATTGGAACCCTCCATTCGCGCGCTGTACCCGTTCTGCAGATTGACCGGCGATGCCAACGTGCTGGTGGTGCCGGGCCTGCATTCCGCCCATATCGCTGCCCGTCTGACGCATCATTTGGGCGGTGGAACCACGATCGGTCCGCTGCTGATCGGGATGGAAAAGCCGGTACAAATTATTCCGATGAATGCTTCGTCGAGCCAGATCGTCGATCTCGCGTGCCTCGC
>JANXLQ010000092.1 GCA_025355085.1 Rhodopila sp. | reverse complement strand
GGCGGGGAACAGGGCGCGCCGTTGTTTGTCCGATAGGCAGGTGGCCATGATGAAGCTGGCCACCGTGGGTACGGATGCGGGGTCCATGGCGATATCTATGTGCAACCAGTTGGACCCGGGATCGGTAGTCCCGGCTACTTGATTTGGTGTGAGGCCGGATGCCGAAAGCTTTGCGGGGTCGCTCCAGTCGGGGCACACCGGAAGTGACAATTGGCCTGTGGCCCGGATCGCCGGATCAAGGTCTGACAACCGCGCCGCCGCCATCGCTCGGGCGATATAGCGCAGTCTTACTTTTGAGAAAGCCTCTACAAAATCGCGGACTTCCTGCTCGGATTGAGCGCAACGCGCCAGTTGGGCGCTGAATTCGGCGAGAGACGGCATGCGAGCGAATGACCTGATTGCGATTGCAGGTGAGATATGCACGCTGTGGGAGCGGAAACCAATTTGGTTCCGTTGGCGCGTCGTTGCGGCACGCTTTAGGCGACTTGATCGGCGAACGAGACCCGCCAGATGGCATCGCACATCAGGTGCATGGCACGATCGGATTCACGTTCGAGCACAAATGGTTGCCGAAACGCCCCGGCCCCATGTAGGGTGCGTTTCAGTCTTGGGAACACAGCATGAACGATTTGTTTGACCCCGGGTCCGCGAAGTCCGCGCCAAAGCCGCCTGCGAAGCCGGTTAAGGTGGAACTGGAAAAGCGTCTGCCATTGCCGGCGCGTGACGACTCGGAGTACTCTGCCAAGGATATTGAGGTCCTGGAAGGCCTCGAACCCGTGCGCAAACGCCCGGGTATGTATATCGGCGGCACAGACGAAGCCGCTCTGCATCATTTGGCGGCTGAAATCCTCGATAACTCGATGGATGAGGCTGTGGCTGGCCATGCCAGCTTCATCGAGGTGTCGGTTGAAGAGGGCAACTGGCTGACGATGCGCGACAACGGGCGCGGTATTCCGGTCGATCCGCATCCAAAATTCAAAAATATGAGTGCGTTGGAGGTGATTCTAACGACGCTTCACTCCGGCGGGAAGTTCGGCGGCAAGGCGTATGCGACGTCGGGCGGGCTGCATGGCGTCGGCAGTTCTGTGGTGAACGCGCTGTCCGAACACATGGATGTCGAGGTCGCGCGTGACCGGATTTTGTGGAAGCAGTCCTACGAGAAGGGCAAGCCGGCCACGAAGCTGATCAACGCCGGGCCGGTGCATAACCGCCGGGGCACGACAATCCGCTTCAAGCCGGATACCGAGATTTTTGGGGCGCTGTCGTTTGTACCGAGCAGGTTGTATCGGCTGTGCCGGTCGAAGGCGTATCTGTTCCGGGGAGTCGAGATTCGCTGGAATTGCGCCCCGGCGCTGCTGAAGGGCAGCCCATCCTTAAAAGGTGGCAAGGACGATGTGCCGGCCGAGGCGGTGCTGCATTTTCCGGGCGGGCTGCGTGACAGTTTGGCTGCGGATATTGGCGATTTAGCAAAAGTTTTGCCGCAGATTTGGGCGGGCGAGGCGGCTTTGCCCGGCGAATCCACCGGCAAGGTAGAATGGGCGGTGGTGTGGCTGGAGCAGGGGGATGGGTTTTTGCACTCCTACTGCAACACCGTGCCGACGGCTCAGGGTGGGACGCACGAGACGGGGTTTCGCGCGGCTTTGGTAAAGGGGCTGCGGGATTGGGGCAATCAGCGGGGGAATAAGCGGGCGGCGCAGATCACGGCCGACGACGTTTTGGATCCTGTGGCGGCGAAATTGTCGCTGTTTCTGCGCGAACCGCAGTTCCAGGGGCAGACCAAAGAGAAGCTGACCAGCGCCGAGGCGGCTCGGTTGGTGGAAGGGGCGTTGCGGGACCGGTTCGACCATTTCCTCGCGGGCGATCCGTCGTCGGCCGACAATCTGCTGTCGTTCGTGATCGAGCGGGCCGAGGACCGGATCAGGCGGAAAGAGAACAAGGACACGGCGCGGAAATCGCCGACCCGGCGGTTGCGGTTGCCGGGTAAGTTGACCGACTGTACGCGGGAAAATGCCGCCGAGACGGAGATTTTCCTGGTCGAGGGCGACTCGGCGGGCGGGTCGGCGAAGCAGGCGCGTAACCGGGAAACCCAGGCGGTGCTGCCGCTGCGGGGCAAGATCCTGAACGTGGCCAGCGCGTCGGCGGACAAGCTGCGCGGCAATCAGGAGCTGAAAGACCTGATCGAGGCGCTCGGGTGTGGTGTCGGTGACCGGTTCGATCGCGCCAAGCTGCGGTATGGGCGGGTGATCATCATGACGGACGCGGATGTGGACGGGGCGCATATCGCGTCGTTGCTGATGACGTTTTTTTATAAGGAACTGCCCGAATTGGTGCGGCATGGGCACATCTATTTGGCTCAGCCGCCGTTGTACCGGCTGACTCAGGGCGCGAGGTCGATCTATGCGATGAACGATGCGGATCGTGAGCAAAAGATGCGGCGGGCGTTCAAGGCCGGGACGAAGGTGGAGATTTCTCGGTTTAAGGGCCTGGGCGAAATGCCGCCGGCTCAGTTGAAGGAAACCACGATGGACCCGGCGAAGCGGACGCTGCTGAAGGTGATGGCAGTGCCGGAGATGCGGGCGGAGACTAACGATCTGGTGGAAAGCCTGATGGGACGGCGGCCGGAATTACGGTTCGCGTTTATTCAGGAGCGGGCGAAGACGGTGGAGGAGGTGGATGTTTAGGGCGCGCCGTCCGATTCCCGCCGGCGGCGGTGATTCATACGAATCCTGGACGCAGCCCAAACGATCTCCATATCCTGCGGGATGACCTCAGAAACCCCCGCTATCCTATGGTTCCGCGACGACCTGCGCCTGTCCGACCATTCTGCCTTGCATGCCGCGATGGAGACCGGGCGGCCGGTCTTGCCGGTGTTCGTTCTCGACGACGGATCGGGTGGTTCCCAGGCTTCGGGCGGTTTCCGGGCTTCGGGCGGCGCTTCACGGTGGTGGCTGCACCATAGCCTCGCGGCGCTGCGGCAGTCTTTGGCGTCGTGTGGGACGCGCCTGATTTTGCGCCGGGGTGATAGTGCCGGGACAATTTTAGACATAGCCAGACAGACCGGTGCCACGGATGTGTTCACCGGTGGTTTGGTCGCCCCCGGGGCGCGGCAGGTGGATCGGGCTGTTGCCGCGGCGCTGGACGGCACGTTGCACCGGATGCGTACGACCACGCTGTTTCATCCGGATTCGGTGCGTACCAAGGCAGGTGGTGCCTATTCGGTTTACACCCCGTTCGCCAACGCTTGCCTGGCACTTGGCGGGCCGAAGCCGACGCTGCCTGCCCCGAAGTCGATCCGGGGTGCTGAACCGATCGAATCGGATCGGTTGGAGGACTGGAACCTGTTGCCGGCCAAGCCGGATTGGGCATCGGGTTTGCGCGATACCTGGACCCCCGGGGAAGCGGGCGCGATGGAGCGGGCCGAAGCGTTCCTGGATCACGGACTGGCCGGCTATGCCGCTGCTAGGGATCGGCCCGCCAACGATGGAACGTCGATGCTGTCGCCGCATCTGCATTTCGGAGAGATTTCGGCCTCCCAGCTTTGGCACATGGCGCACCGGCGGCAAGCTGGACCAGCGCGGGACATGTTTATTCGCGAACTGCTGTGGCGGGAGTTCTGTGCCAACCTGCTTTGGCATCATCCCGAGCTGCCGGACACGCCGTTGAAGCCGGAGTTCGGGAAGATGCCATGGCGCGACGACAAGCCGGGGCTGAAGGCCTGGCAGCAGGGACAGACCGGCGTGCCGATCGTCGATGCGGGTATGCGGCAGCTTTGGCATCTGGGCTGGATGCACAACCGCGTTCGGATGATCGTCGCCAGTTTCCTGATCAAGCACCTGATGATCCGATGGCAGGATGGCGAGGCGTGGTTCTGGGACACGCTGGTGGATGCCGATTTGGCGAGCAACGCCGGTAACTGGCAGTGGGTCGCCGGTTGCGGCGCCGATGCCGCTCCGTATTTCCGGATTTTCAACCCGGTCCTGCAGGGCAGGAAATTCGACTCCGACGGGGATTATGTCCGGCATTGGGTGCCGGAACTTAGCCGCCTCGACCCTCGCCATATCCACGCGCCGTGGGATGCGCCGGCTGACGTCCTGAACCGGGCCGGTGTCGTTTTGGGGAAAACCTATCCGAAGCCGATCGTGGACCTTGCGGCCGGCCGGGCGCGGGCGCTGGCGGCATACGCGGTGATTCGCGATAGAGCGTGAGGGCACGACAGGTTGTGGTGTTGGTTCGAAGCGCCAACTTATCTACATAGAACACAATGACCGCCCGAACGATCCCTTTTGGTGCCAAAGTCCGAGTCGTTGGCGACGTGCATGGCGATGCCACCGGCTTCGCCTATGCCATCGCCACCGACCGCTTTATCGTGCAGCTCGGGGATTTAACCGATCACGGTCCCGATAGCGCCGGCACGCTGCGGATGATGTTCGATCTGCTGGAGGCCGGTCGCGGGTTGTTTATTCTGGGAAATCACGACCTGAAGCTGGCCCGCGTGCTGTCCGGCGATCATGTGCGGATTGAGCCGGTGGTGCAGGCGACGGTCGATCGACTGGACGACGATTTGAAGGTGCGGACTCTCCGGCTTGTCGCAGAGGCTCCGGTCTGGTTGCGCCATGAAGCGGCGCTGTTCGTCCATGGAGGCTTTCATACCGCGATGCTGGAGCAACCTTCGCCCGATCATGGGTTGGAGCGTCCGCAAGGGCCGGTGGCGCGGGCATTGTATGGTGAGCCGACCGGGCGGATGCAGCCGGATGGGTATCCCGAACGGAGTTTGCGGTGGGTTGACCGAATTCCGGACGGCTTGACGGTGTATTGCGGCCATGACCGGCGCAGCAGCGACGGACGACCTTATGTCAGGCATGGGGCACTGGGCGGGACGGCGATATTCCTGGACACCGGTGCGGGGAAGGGTGGCCATCTTTCGTGGATCGATTTGCCTTAACTCTCCTGGTTGCCGCTACCGGAAGCGGACAATTACCCATCCGATGTGATCGGCACACAGTTCCTGCGTCCCGACGCGACACAGTCCTGGATCGCGGCCGCGTGTTGCAACTGCCGCATTACGAACAGGACGCCGAAGATCAATGCCACGATCAAACCCAGCCCTACCACGGCGCGTAGCGGGGAACCCTTCGGATCGTCGTCAGG
>JANXLQ010000371.1 GCA_025355085.1 Rhodopila sp. | reverse complement strand
CTGATCGAGAGGCTGGCTTGACGGACGCCAGTCAAACATTTTGCCGACCAGCCGGTCACCCATCATGGTGAACATCCGAGTTTTCACACAGCCTGGAAGGCCTGCCATTCACGTCTTTGTCCGAACCAGCATCGCAAGGCGCGGATTTTGCGCGGCGTGCCGATGGTCCTGTCCTACGTGGTCGCGAAACCTACGTACCGGCCACACCGAAATCGACCGAACCCGCCAGGACGCTTTTCCACAAGATTTTCATGTTCCATAACCATCAACGGCAGGTGAGGCAGGCCAATTTGCCACACGACGCGAACAGCCGGCATCGCAGCCCGCGCGCCCCGCCCAAAAGCCGGCACTGCCAACAAACCCAATCCAAGACCCCGCCAGCGCATATTTACCCCCCGTATGTGGCGACATGGCTAACCACGAAAGCAAAAAGCCGCCATCGCGGGCGTTGCCACCTCGGCCGATCTCGCCCTATCCTTCCGCCCGAATTACAGTTGCACAGGAGGCTGCCTTTGACGCGCATACCCATCTTACATGAGGACGATCCAGCCACCCCGGCCAACGCCAAGGCGTATCTACAGGAAGCATTACAGGCGCGTGGCCGTCTGGTAAACATCTACCGCGCCATGGCCAACCGGCCGGAGGCAGGCCGGGCATTCTCGCAACTGGCAAACACAGTGTACCGCGGGACAACGACGCTGGACCCCAAACATGCGGAACTGGCCTACCTGACCGCCACCGTCGTCAACAACTGCTACTACTGAATCCCCACCCACACAGTGCTCGGTCGGAGCCTTGGGTTGACGGAAAATCAGATGCGGCACCTAAATGACGATCCATTGCCGGACGGCGTGTACGACGCTCCACAAGCCGCGATCGTTCGATACGCACAAAAATCGACTCGGCTGCAGCCGATCGACGACAAGACCTATGGCGATCTCGCCGTGCATTTCTCGACGCAGCAAATCATGGACATTTGCCTGACGGTCGGGATGAGCAACCTTGTCAACCGCTTCCACGCAACATTCCAGACGGATATCGATGAATCAACGCTCGCGGCGGTCGAAGCCGGCGACGCGATAGCCGGTGTTTGCGCCATTCCGATACCAAAGCCACCCCGATAGGCTACAGGGTCAGGACTCTGGCATCGCCCAACGGACGATACCCCGACGGTCGATGCCCCGACGGTCGATGCCAGAGTCCGCCGGCCCAACCGGAGCAAACCGACTGCATGGCCTCGCCTCGACCAACCAGCGCCACTTCGTCCACGGCCAGCCCGTCAACCGCCAGCCTGCTGCGGTCAATGCCGGTCTGGCCCTTGACGGCAACGCTGGCGGTTCAGACCCTGGCCACCATGGCACTGTATTCGTTACCCGCCGTCGCCCCCGAAGTCGCACGCGATCTGAACGTCAGCGGCACCATGGTCGGTGGTTTCGTTGCGACTGCATATGGGGTCGGCATCCTGTCCGCGCTGGTCTCGCCCGGCCTCGTGCGCCGCTATGGCGGCGTGCGTGCAACCCAGGCTGTGCTGCTGGCCGCTGCGGGCATGCTGGCCTTCGCGGCGTTCGGTTCCGGCGTCGCAGGCCTCGCATTAGCAGCCGCAGTACTCGGGCTCGGCTATGGCGCAGCCGCGCCGGCCAGCACGCATCTACTGGTCCCGCAAACACCGCAACCCGTCTTCAACCTCGTGATGTCGCTCCGCCAAATCGGCGTGCCGCTCGGTGGAGTCCTGGCGGCGCTGATCCTGCCGCCGCTGGTCCTCGCGATCGGCTGGCGAGCGGCGCTGCTAACAGAGCTGGGTCCGGTCCTGCTGCTGATCGGACTGATGGAAATCCCCCGCAAACGCTGGGATATCGACCGCGAACCCAACCGCCGCGTGTTCGGCCGCATGCTTTGGCAGCCATTCGTCCTTCTGCGCGACTCCCGCGTCCGCCGCCTATCGGTCTCGGCCTTCGTCTATGCCGGACTGGCCCTGTGCCTGGTCGCATTCATGACGGTGCAACTGACCACAGCCGTAGGTTTGACCCTGGTGCAGGCGGGACAGATCCTGGCCGCCTACCAAATCGCAGGTTCGGTGAGCCG
>JANXLQ010000085.1 GCA_025355085.1 Rhodopila sp. | reverse complement strand
GAGAATGCCTACCATCTGCGCCTTTTCTAGGCCGGGACAGCAAGGCGTGGATGACGGGCCTTCGCCCGCCATGACGGAGAGGAGCCGTCGGAGAAAACCATTCTCCGCCAAAAGCGCGGGCGAGAGTTTTCACACAGCCTGGAAGGCCTGCCATCCACGCCTTTGTCTAAACCAGCATCGCGTTTCGTGGATGGCGGGAGTTCGCCCGCCATGACGGTGATGGGTCAGAATATATGGAAGCGCCGGACGGGCGAAGGCAACAATCGCAGTGCCACCGTCGCAGCAGAATTCGTTGTTGGGCGTGACGATCCCGTCCAGCATCGCGGCGATGGACACCCTGTTCAATTTAGGCAGCACCGCATCGGTGGTCGTGCCGTGACGTTCCCGCGCAACGATCACGGAGATATGTTCGGCGGAGAGGCCACGTTTGGCCGCTGGGATGACCGGCGATACCCGCGACCACGCCTCGGCGGTCGTATCACTCGGAAAACGCAACTTGTCTCGGTTTTACCGTTGCCGGTTTTCGGTCGCCCGCATGAGGCTCCTCATGCGTATCGATACTGCAAGGAAATCACAGAAAATTCAACGGCTGCAAGCCCCCCATGCTAACCGATTCTCATGACTCGAAAGGTTCTCGTCCGCCAAGACCCTCATGTCAGGCGGCGCTCGGGAGGACTCGTTCGGAAGTCAACGTTTCGCGTGAACTGGTGTACCGCCCAGCCCAATGACATACTGCGCCCCAGCCGCACCACGTAGAAAACCAGGACAACACCATGCAAATAATGCCCAACTTCACCCTAACCGACATTGAAACATCCGGCGCCCGCATCCGTCTGCGCCACGGCGGCAGCGGCCCGCCGTTACTGCTCCTCCACGGCAACCCGCTCACCCACGTCGCCTGGCACAAGGTCGCCCCCCGCCTCGCCGGCCACTTCCACGTCGTTGCCGCCGACCTACGCGGCTACGGCGACAGCTCCGCCCCACCCGAGGATCCAAACTCAGCAAACTACTCCTTCCGCGCCATGGCCCAGGATCAGGTCGAGGTCATGAAATCCCTCGGCTACGACCGTTTCTACGTCGCCGGTCACGACAGGGGCGCCCGCACCACCCATCGCATGTGCCTGGACCATCCGGACAAAGTAATGAAAGCCGCGATCATCGACATAGTTCCCACCCTCGACATGTGGGCTGCGATGGACAAGGAAGGCGCCATCGGCGGCTGGCACTGGCCCTTCATGGCCCAACCCGCCGGCTTCCCCGAAACCATGCTCGGTGCCGTGGACCCCGACTGGTTCATGCGTAAGAAACTACTGAAACTAACCGCCGACCTAAACCACATCCCGCCCGAGATCTGGAGCGAATACGTTCGTTGCTTCAACGAAAAAACTATCCGAGGCTCTTGCGGCGACTACCGTGCCGCCGCCGGCATAGACTGCGACCTGGACACGGCCGACCTCGGCCGCAAAATCCTAATGCCGATCCTGGTCCTGTGGGGAAACACCAGCAGCGTCGGCACGCGGTTCGCCGACCCCCTGGCCATCTGGCGCCAACGCGCCGAAGACGTCCGCGGCGAAGCCCTGCCCAGCGGGCATTACGTGAATGAGGAAGCGCCGGAACAGGTGCTGGATTGGTTCCTGCGGTTCTTCCGCGGATAGGGGAGGCGCCGAGCCCCCGCCGGTTGGGCCTTCCCCGTCATGTCGGGCGAAGGCCCGCCATCCACGACTTTGTCCGAACCAGGATCGCGATTCGTGGATGGCGGAAGCTCGCCCGCAATGACGGTGGCGGGTCAGGACATAAGGCCGTTGGTATCAGAACGCATCCCGGGGTGGCGGCACGGTCACGCACGCCACGCCGCGTCCGCCAAGCCGAACGCATGCGTCCGCCGCATCTGCAGGCGACAAACCGGACAGGCGTGCCCGGAACGCAACCTGACTGCCGAATGGACTCGTCGGTGGCAACTCCACCTTTGCCGTCCGCAACAGGTCGGGAACCACCGCGCGGGCGTTCTCAGCCGCGGCCTGCGCGGCGGTCAGGTTGGCGAAAGCCCCGACCTGAATCGCCCAGCGTCCGGGTGCGGGTCCGGGAACATAGGCGACCCGCTGCGCCATTCTCTCCTGCACGGGCCGGGTCTCGGCCGCAAACCGCTGCGGCGCCGGCTGCGAAACGACTGATCCACCCGCCGGTCCACCCGCCGGTCCACCCGCCGGTCCGGCCGCCGGTCCAGCCAGCATGGCAGCCGCCGGCCTGCACGGACGCGCCGGATCATAGGCAGCGTCAGGATCGCAGGGCGCCTGAGCATAAACCGCCGGCGGCACCAGCGCGGCGACAAGCACCGGCTGGGCGCGAGCCGGGGCGCACCGCCGGGTGGGATCGTATGCCGCATCCGGATCGCAACCCGCCGGTGCCGGCCTTCCGGCATAGGCGGTGCCACCCGCATAGACCGCCAGCGGGCCGGTCATGGCCACCTGGTATCCCAGCGAAGGCGCGATGGACGCGACATAGTTCACAGTCTCATCGGGCAATGGGCGGCCGTTGTTCAGGTAACTGTCCAATCGAGTCGGCCCGGCGTTATAGGCGGCCAAAAACCCGGGTGCGCCGAAGCGGTCGTACATCTCCTTCAGGTAGGCGGTGCCGGCGAGGACGTTGTTGTGCGGGTCGAACGGGTCCTCGCCCAGACCATAGCGGCCTTTCAGACCGTCATACGTGTCGGGCATCACCTGCATCAGGCCCATGGCACCAGCATGGGAAATCACGTCCTCTTGCCCGCCGGATTCCTGGCGCATGACCTTGCGTATCCAACTTTCGGGGAACGCAAACCGGCCCGATGCCTCGCGGATATACGGGCCCCACGGGTCCTCGCGCGGGCCGGGCGGGGGGTAGTAACGCGACGGATTATAGTGGCTTCGGGCATGCTGCGCCGGCCGGCTGCCGCAAGCAGCCAGCCCGGTCAGCAGCGCCAGCGCGCCCAATAGCCGAAATGTGGCACCGATAGCCGCGTGAGGGTGACTCATGGTTGACGTTTCCGACGGGATGCCTTGCCTGTCCCGCTACCATACAGCGTGAGCAAAGCGGTGGAAATCTTTGTACACGCTCCCATTCTCCCACACGGCCATGTCTTAGCATTATTTTCGGGTACGTCGCGCATCGCACACACCTGCCTATCGGATGGCGGTGCGTTGCGGGCCGCCGCGCAAGCGATTCTGACTAACCCGACGCGGAACGTGCCACCATTCTGGCCGAGGCCGCCGAACCGCCGCGCCAGGAGTTGCTCCGCCGCATGAACAGGCACAAGGCTGCCTTGTCTGTGTTTAGATGGACAAAAAACGGGGGCGCCGACCGGAGCCTGTGCCCCGGCTTGACCCGGGTATCGGCATGACAGGTTGGCGCGGCCATCGAGTCGATGTTAACGCGCATTGGTACAAGATGCGATCAGCCTGTTCTTGCCGCTGGCTAATTGTTTTCTTGTAAAGTGTTTGGCGTTGCGGAATTTCAAAAGTCACCGTTCTGGTCCAATTTCTACGGACCAGCATGACGGTGACGCACTGGCGGTCGTTCCTGCGGTCATCGTCCTCTGAAACGGCGTACTGGTGGTTTTGGCTGAGAAGAAATTTCACCACGAAGGCACGAAGCCACGAAATTTCCAATAAAATCGTTAGGTTTGGCGATGGTTGTTCGCTTCCTTCGTGGCTTCGTGGCTTCGTGGCTTCGTGGCTTCGTGGTGAAACAGGCGCTTGCTCGCACTCCCATGCCAAGCCAACCAAGGTGCTCAAAAACCATTCACCCGATTGCCCTGCCCTCCAGAATGACTTTACCAGTTAGCATTCGATTTCCCACCGCGAAACGCCCAGGTCAGCATATCGCCATAACCCACTACCAGGATCGGCTAATCGCATCGGCGGCCCGGGGCGCGCTTGCGGCAACGCCCGGGTAACGAATCAGTCGATCGCCGCATGCACCAGGTTCGCCACCCGGTCCAACCTGGCGGAGTGCCACGGATCGGGGCTGACAAAATTCGTCAGATACGTGAACGAAACGCCGCTGCTCGGGTCCGCCCACGAATACGACGACCCAACGCCGCCATGTCCGAACGTTACTGGGGCGGCAATCGTGCCGAGGCCGCGGATGCGGTCGCTGTCGCCACGGACATGCGGACCCAGGCCGCGATGCATCGGAATGCCGTTCATGGCCAGATCCGGGCTTTCGCCGGTGTGGCTGCGGGACACGTAGGCGATCAGGCGTGGGGAGAACACCCGCACGTTGCCCAGCCGGCCGCCGTGCCCAAGCATCTGGTAGAAGGCGGCCATGCCTCGGGCGGTGGCATATCCGCCGCCGCTGGGAAGCCCGGCCGAACGGAACGCAACGGAGTTGTCGCGAGGTTCAGGACCGTATGTGTCCGCGCAGCGCGATTGTTGCGACTCCGGCACGCCAACGAAGATGTCGTTGCTAAGACCGAGCGGCTGTATCACACGGTCGCGGATCACGTCGCGATAGTCTTGGCCAGTAATGGCTTCGATGACCATCGCCTGCACCAGATGGGCAGCGCGGCCGTGGTATTGCAGGCGCTCGCCGGGGGTCCATTCCAGCGAGAAATCGCAGACCTGGGCTCGCATCAGTGCGTGGTCTGTCCAGGTGGCCTGCGTTACATCGGCGTTCGGAAAGCCGCCCTGGTGGGTCATGACCTGTTGCAACGTGATGTCGCCTTTGCCGCGCGCCGCGAACTCCGGCAGGTGGTCGGAGACTTTGTCCATGAAGGACAATTTGCCTTCCTCAACCAGACTCCAGACAGCAGAGGACGTCAGCACTTTGGTTTGGCTGAACAGCAGGAACAGAGAGTCGTTGGCGGCCGGAACAGTGCCGCCTTCGGTGCGGGCGTTGCCGTAGGTGCGGAACAAACCGAGCTTGCCGTTGCGGGCAAGGGCGATCTGGGCACCGGCATAGCGGCCCTCGGCGATGTGCGACTGGATCAGCGCGTCCAGGTGGTCAAGCGGTTTGGCGGCAAAACCGAGCGCGGAAAGGTTGGATTCGGGAAGCGGGTAGGTGTCGGGCATGGTGGGTTCCTCCTGTTGGCAGCGACGTTACGCCGCGTTGTGTCCGGTGCCAAATCTGTGCGGTTCTGCTGCATCCCTCGCGGGTGGCGGATTTGGCCCGTCGTAGGCAAGCGACGAGAGAAAACGATTGACTGGTATTGCATTCGTTTTGCGGCATTGCCGTGCCAGGTCCGGCTGCTTTTCTACCTTCGCGGCCGGTCACGGGCGGGGCTGTCGAAGGTTGATGTCGGATACGTATATACCGGTGTATCAATCCGATTGGTGAACCGGACATAGAGGTAGGATGGTGGCCGGTTCACCAATCGTGTAGAGGCCACAGCAATAGCCGCCGCCTAATAAGGACGTTCCGAATGCCCAAGCCATTCCCCCGTGTTGCTCTGATCGCCCTGCTGGCGCTCTCGCCTGCTGTTCCGATCGCGAACGCCGCCGATCCCGTGCCGAAATCCGGCGGCACGCTGCGCACGTACCAGCGGGACAACCCGGCTTCCGCCTCTCTGAATGAGGAGGCCACCTATTCAACCAATGTCCCGTTCATGTCGATTTTCAACAATCTGGTGATCTATAAGCAGGACGCACCGCAGAACAGCGACGCGACGATCGAGCCGGAACTTGCTACCTCGTGGGCCTGGAGCACGGATAGTCTTTCGCTGACGTTCAAGCTGCGGGAGGGTGTCAAGTGGCACGACGGCAAGCCGTTCACCGCGCGGGACGTGAAATGCACCTTCGATCTGCTGCAGGAGAAAGGCACCGAGCGGTTGCGGAAGAACCCGCGCAAGCTACTGTGGCAGAACGTGCAGGACGTGGTGCCCAACGGCGACTTTGAGGTCACGTTCAAGCTGGGCCGCCCGCAGCCGTCGATGTTGGCGCTGCTCGCATCGGGCTACACGGCCATGTATCCCTGCCACGCCACCCCGGCGCAGCAGCGCACCAAGCCAATCGGCACCGGTCCGTTCATGCTCGCCGAGTTCAAGCAGAACGAAGTGATCCGGTTGGTGCGGAATCCCAACTACTGGAAGCCCGGCCGTCCGTATTTAGATGCGATCGATCTGACGATCATAACAAGCCGCGCCACCGCCATGCTGGCATTTCAGGCCGGCAAGCTGGACATGACGTTCCCGCTGGAGGTCACGCCGCCGATCCTGCGTGACATTCGCCAGCAGATGCCCAAGGCGATCTGCACGTTCGGCCCGATGAACGTAAACGAGAACCTGATCGTCAACCGCGAGAAACCGCCGTTTGATAACGCCGATATTCGCAAAGCAATGGCTCTGACGATCGATCGCAAGGCGTTTGTCGATATCCTGTTTGAAGGCATGGCCGATATCGGCGGCACGCTGCTGCCCGCGCCGTCCGGCGTGTGGGGTATGCCGGCGGAGATGCAGCGTTCCATGGTCGGTTACGATCCCGACATGACGAAGAACCGCGCCGAGGCCAAAGCCATTATGACGAAGCTCGGGTACGGACCGGACAAACATCTGGCGGTGAAGATCTCGACCCGCAACATTCCGTCCTATCGCGACCCGGCGGTGATCCTAATCGACCACCTGAAAGAGATCTGGATCGATGGCGAACTGGACGTGGTCGATACCAGCATGTGGTTTTCAAAACTGGCGCGTAAGGACTATGCTGTGGGCCTGAACCTGACCGGTAATGCGCTGGATGATCCCGACCAGGCCTTCTATGAGAATTTCGCCTGCAAGTCGGAGCGGAACTACTCGCAGTATTGCAGTGCGGATATGGAGAAATTGTTCGACCAACAGTCGGCTGAGACGAATGTGGAGAAGCGCAAGAAGCTGGTGTGGGAGATCGACCAGAAGCTGCAAAACGACGTGGCTCGGCCGATCATCCTGCACATGCGCGGCGGCACCTGCTGGCAGCCGGAGGTGCATGGTTTCACGCAGATGGTGAACAGTTCGTATAACGGATATCGGTTTGAAGATCTGTGGATCGATCGGTAGGGGCGTTGAGGGGAGGGCGTGGTAGTTGTCCTCCCGGCAAGCCAATTCAGCAGTTCTGATTTTGGCAAAGCGGCGATGGTGTCTCCAGTCGTCATGGCGCGCAGGCGCGCACCATGATGCGGAAGGTGATTGCGGTCGCGACCGCCAAAATGAGAACTGCAAGCCAGAATTACCCACATTGGCAGCCCAGCCTAAAGGAGACTACCGTTGGCGGTATGAAACCCAGGGCAATCGGGTGAAGAAAGACGTGACAAACTGCTAAAATGCTGAATCTGTACCGATCCTCGGATTCGTTTGGTGGAGGACGGCAATGGATGACTCGGCAGCGGACTGCGGTGCGATCTTCGAAACGACGGTGTTTCTAAGTTACTTCAATGACATGCCTGACCCCCGCCAGGCTGCGAAGGTGGTCTATCCGCTCGACGAGGTGCTACTTTTAGCACTGCTGGCGGTGCTGGCCGGGGCGGACGCATTTACCGACATCGCCCGCTACAACGAGAACGGCGCCGAAGGGTTGAAATCCCGCCCAAGCCCTGGCCGCCTTCCCCGAAGGCGTAACCGCCCCGGTCCAATACGGCCCGAGGATCGGATCGTTCGTGCTCTACCTGCAAAACCACCAGTTGCTGCCCTAGAAGCGCCTGGCCATGCTGATGGCGGACCTCTTCGGTGTTCGCCTG